>NZ_JBFBOC010000003.1:0-457365 GCF_040685975.1 Kitasatospora sp. NPDC086791
GTTGAAGCACACCTGCTCGAACTCCTCGGCATCGACGAAACCCGACCCCGCTGGCTGGAAACCTGAAACCCCACGTGCGAAGTCACCGGCTAGTCGTTCCCTCCGGGCGCGTTCTCGGGGAAGTGGCACGCCACCTGGTGGCCGGTCTTCAGCGCCACCAGCGGCGGCTCCTGGGTGGAGCAGACGTCCTGGGCCTTCCAGCAACGGGTGCGGAAGCGGCAGCCGCTGGGCGGGTTGATCGGGGAGGGCACGTCGCCGGTGAGCAGGATCCGCTCGCGGCCGGCGCGCTGGCGGCGGCGCGGGTCGGGGACGGGCACGGCGGACATCAGCGCGTTGGTGTACGGGTGCATCGGACTCGCGTAGAGGGAGTCGCGGTCGGCGATCTCGACGATCTTGCCGAGGTACATGACCGCGACCCGGTCCGAGACGTGCCGGACCACCGAGAGGTCGTGCGCGATGATCAGGTAGGTCAGGCCGAGCTCCTGCTGGAGGTCGTCCAGCAGGTTGACCACCTGGGCCTGGATGGAGACGTCCAGGGCGGAGACCGGCTCGTCCGCGACGATCATCTTCGGCCGGAGCGCGAGCGCCCGGGCGATGCCGATGCGCTGGCGCTGGCCGCCGGAGAACTCGTGCGGGTAGCGGTTGTAGTGCTCGGGGCTGAGCCCGCACAGTTCCAGCAGCTCCTGGACGGCCTTCTTGGTGCCGCCCTCGGGCTCCACCTTCTGCAGCCGGAACGGCGCGCCGACGATGGTGCCGACGGTGTGCCGCGGGTTGAGCGAGGAGTACGGGTCCTGGAAGATCATCTGGATGTCGCGGCGCAGCGGCCGCATCGCGCCGACGCCCAGGTGGGTGATGTCGGTGCCCTCGAACTCGACCTTCCCGCCGGTCGGTTCGTCGAGCCGGGTGACCAGTCGGCCCATCGTCGACTTGCCGCAGCCGGACTCGCCGACGACGCCGAGCGTCTCGCCCGCGTTGACGGTGAAGTCGATGCCGTCGACGGCCCGCACCGCGCCGGTCTGGCGCCGCAGCAGCCCGCCGCGGATCGGGAAGTGCCGGGTCAGGCCGGTCACCTTCAGCAGCGGCTCGCGGTCGGAGGCGGGTGCCGGCGACGGGATCGCCGCCGCCTGAGTGTCCGTCATCGGTTCTCTCCAGAAAGGTGGTACGAGGCCGGGCTCACAGCCGGGGCGCGATCTCTTCGGCGAAGATGCGGTGCCGCTCGTCGGCCGGCAGGTGGCAGGCCGCGAGGTGTCCGGGAATGGCCTCGGCCAGCACCGGGACCTCGCTCGTGGAGCGCCCGTCGGTCAGCGCCGCGTACGGGCAGCGCGGGTGGAAGGCGCAGCCGGTCGGCACGTTGATCAGGCTGGGCGGGGTGCCCTTGACCGGGACGAGCCGGTCCTGCAGCTCCCGGTCGAGGCGCGGCATCGAGCCCAACAGTCCCCAGGTGTAGGGGTGTTCGGGCGCGTCGAAGAGGGTTTCGGCCGGTCCGCGCTCGACGCACTTGCCGCCGTACATGACCAGGATGTCGTCGGCCAGTTCGGCGACCACCCCGAGGTCGTGGGTGATGATGATGACGGCGGAGCCGAACTCCTCCTGGAGGTCGCGGATGAGGTCCAGGATCTGCGCCTGGACGGTGACGTCCAGGGCGGTGGTGGGCTCGTCGGCGATCAGCAGCGAGGGGTCGTTGACCAGGGCCATGGCGATCATCGCGCGCTGGCGCATGCCGCCGGAGAACTGGTGCGGGTAGTCGTCCACCCGGCGGTCGGGCTGCGGGATGCCGACGCGGTCGAGCATCTCGATCGCGCGGGCCCGGGCCTGCCTCTTGCTCGCCTCGGGGTGGTGCACCCGGTAGGCCTCGACGATCTGCTGCCCCACCGTGTAGTAGGGGTGCATCGCGGTCAGCGGGTCCTGGAAGATCATCGCCAGTTCGCGGCCGCGCAGTTGGCGCACCCGGTCCGGGCCGGCCGCGACCAGGTCCTCGCCGTTCAGCAGGATCTCGCCGCTGATCCGGGCCCGCTTGGAGCGGTGCAGGCCCATGATGCCGAGCGAGGTGACGGACTTGCCGGAGCCGGACTCGCCGACGATGCCGAGGGTCCGCCCCTTGTGCAGGTCGAAGCTGACCCCGTCCACCGAGCGGACCAGGCCGTCGTCGGTGTCGAAGTGGATCCGCAGGTCGCGCACGGAGAGGAAGGGGTCCCCGGGCCGGTCCTGCCCGGCGGCGGCCGTGGTCTTCTGGAGGTCGGTCACGAGAGCCTCACGCGGGGGTCGACGAGGGCGTACAGGAGGTCGACCACGAGGTTGCAGGCGACGATGAAGAAGGCGGCGAGCAGGGTGACGCCGAGGATCTTGGGCAGGTCGTTGTCGGAGATCGCCTGGACGGCGAAGGCGCCGACGCCCTGGAGCGAGAAGACCTGCTCGGTGATCAGGGCACCGCCGAGGAGAAGGCCGAGGTCCATGCCGAAGATGGTGATGACGGGCGTCAGCGCGGCGCGCAGGCCGTGCCGGGTGACGACCTTGCGCTCGGCCAGGCCCTTGGCCCGGGCGGTGCGGATGTAGTCCTCGCTCATGGTCTCCAGCATTCCGGCGCGGGTGAGCCGGGCGTAGAGCGCGGAGTAGAGGAAGGCCAGCGAGATCCACGGGAGGATCAGGTTGCGGGCCCACATCAGCGGGTCGTCGCTGAAGTCGACGTACTGGAGGTTGTCCAGGATCGGCCACTCGTAGCTGAAGACGGTCAGCAGCAGCGCACCGGTGAAGAAGACCGGCAGCGAGACGCCGGCGAGGGAGATGCCCATGGCGATCCGGTCGAAGACCGAGCGCGGCTTGAGCGCGGAGACGATGCCGGTGGCGACGCCGGAGACCAGCCAGAGCACGGCCGCGCCGACGGCGAGCGAGAGGGTGATCGGGACGCGCTTGGTCAGCTCGGGCCAGACCTCCAGGTGGTTCTTGAAGGAGTAGCCGAAGCACGGTACGTGGCAGGTGACCGGGTCCGGGCCGAACTTGTACTCGGCGCCGCTGACCAGGCCCTTGATGAAGTTCCAGTACTGGGTGTACAGCGGCTGGTCGAACCCGAGGTTCTTCTTGACCGCGGCGATCGCGTCGGGGGACGGGTTCTTCCCGACGTACTGCGCGGCCAGCTGGTCGGCGGTCTCGCCGGCGATGCGCGGGAGCAGGAAGAAGATCGCGAAGGTGACCGCGCTGACGACCAGCAGCAGAACCACCGCTGCGAAGATCCTGCGGATGATGTAGGCAAACACAGTTGGGCGGCTCCGGCGGCCCGCCGCCGTCCGGGATCCTCCGGACGGCGGCGGGCGCCGCTGCCTTCACCTGCCTTCAGGGATGCGGAGCCAGGCTCTTTACTTGGTGGTGCCGATGTTCAGGTAGTCGTACTCACCCGAGAAGCCCGAGGTGGACACCAGGTTGGTGGCGTTGTCCGGGCGGTACAGGAAGACCTTGAAGTAGGTCAGCGGGACGTAGACCGCCTGGTCCATGATCTTCTTGTCGATGTCGCCGTAGATCTTCTCCCGGGCCGACTGGTCGGGGTTGACGATGGCGTCGTCGAGCAGCTTGTTGACGGTCGGGTCGTTCAGCTGGGCCAGGTTGCTGTTGCCGGAGGCCTTGATGGCACGGCCGTCGGCGATCTGCTGCAGGAAGCCGTAGCCGGTCGGCCAGTCGGCGCTCCACTGCATCATCATCAGACCGATGTTGTGGTCCTGGGTGAACTGCGGGACACCGGCGGCGTCCGAGAAGTACTTGCCCTGCGCGTACTTCTGGATCTCGACGTTGATGTTGACCTTCTTCAGCGCCGCCTGGATCGCGGTCGCCGCCTGGACCTCCGGGTCGCGCTCGGTGCGGGCGGTGATCACCGTGCTGAAGCCGTCGGGCTTGCCGCAGGCCTTGAGGGCGTCCTTGGCCTTGGCCTCGTCACCCTTGTTGCCGGCGGTCTCCCAGGTGTTGAAGTCCTGGTGGCCCGCGACGTCCGGCGGGAGCACGGTGTTGGCGATCTGGCCGCGGATCGGGCCGCCGAGCGTGGTCTGCACCGAGACCTTGTCGATCGCGTACTGGACGGCCTTGCGGCACTCGACGTTGTCGAACGGCGCGACCTTGGAGTTGATCGCGAGGTAGGCCAGCCGGCCGCCGAAGGCGTTGTCGGTGTTCGCCTTGAGCTTCTGGTTCTGCAGGATCTGCGCCTGGGTCTGCGGGTCGACACCGCTGCCGACCAGGTCCACCTGGGCGTTGCCGGCGATCAGGTCCTTGTCGATGGTGGACTGCTCCATGCCCATCCGGACCACGATCTTGTCCGCGAGCTGCTTGCGGATCGGGTCGGTGCTCGGGTCCCAGTTGGTGTTCGGCACCAGCGTGAGCTGCTTGCCGTCCTCGTAGGACTCGAACTTGTAGGAGCCCGAGGCGGCCACGTGCTTCACGTAGCCGGCGCCGTCGTCCTTGGCCTGCGGGACCGGAACCGTCTGCGGGGCGCTGACCAGGTAGTCGAAGTCCGCGAACGGCTGCTTCAGGTGGAAGACGATGGTCTGGTCGTCCGGCGTCTCGATCGAGTTCAGGCCGCCGGTCTTGTCCTTGTACGGGCCCGCGTACGGCGTGGCGTTGTCGGCCAGCAGGTCGTGGAAGTAGGTCGGGCCGTTGGAGTTCACGTCCGGCGCGAAGTTGGAGCGCTCGACGGCGTACTTGACGTCCTTCGAGCTGATCGGGGTGCCGTCGTCGTACTTCAGGCCCGCGCGCAGCTTGTACGTCCAGGACAGGCCGTCCGCGCTGACCTTGCCCAGGCTCTCGGCGAGGTCCGGGACCAGCTTGTCGCCCTGCGCGCCGGGGCCCGGGGCGAAGGTCGTCAGCGGACGCCCGTACAGGCGCGAGAAGTTGTAGATGTAGGCGTAGTACGTGTTGCCCGGGTCGAAGGAGTCCGGGGTGCCCTTCATCTCGTAGGTGACCGTCCCGCCCTTCTTGTCCGAGACGTTGACGATGCCCTTGGTGGCGGCGTCGGCACCTCCGCCACCGGCACTGCCGCTGGCGGAGGAGGAGGCGGAGCCCTTGCTGCCGGACGAGCAGCCGGTCACGATCAGGACCGCGGCGGCGGCGGCCGCGGTCAGCGCGACGGTACGGGACCTACGCATGGGTGAGATCAACCCCTTGAGGATGTTGAGGGAGAAGGGTTCTGACGCGACGTCAGTTGTTCTTGGGATCGAGGGCGTCACGCAGCCCGTCGCCGAGCAGGTTGAAGGCGAGCACGGTGAGGAAGATCGCCAGTCCCGGAACCACCATGTACTGGGGGTCCACCTGGTAGTACTTGATCGCGTCCTGGAGGATTCCGCCCCAGGAGGCCTGCGGCGGCTGGATTCCGACGCCGAGGAAGCTGAGGCCGGCCTCGAAGAGGATGTTGGTCGGGATCAGCAGGGTCGAGTAGACCAGGATCGGACCGACCAGGTTCGGCAGCAGTTCCTTGAACAGGATGAACGGGCCGCGGGCGCCCAGGCTGCGGGCCGCGTGGACGAACTCCCGCTCGCGCAGCGACAGCGTCTGTCCGCGCACGATCCGGCCCATGTAGGGCCAGTTGAAGAAGCCGATCACGAAGATCAGCACCATGATGTGCAGCGGGAGGCCGTGCAGGCCGAACGCGCCGCCCTGCAGCGAGGTCGAGATCGCGATGGCGAAGAGCAGCAGCGGGAAGGCGAGGAAGACGTCCATGATGCGGCTGATCAGGGTGTCCACCCAGCCGCCGTAGTAACCGGCCATCACGCCGAGCACGGTGCCGATCGTGTTGGACAGCAGGGTCGCGCCGAAGGCGACCAGCAGCGAGACCCAGGAGCCCTCGATCACCCGGGCGAGCAGGTCGCGGCCCTGGAGCGGGTCGACGCCGAGCGGGTGGTCCCAGCTCATCCCGCCCCAGTCACCGAGCGGGATGCCGCCCAGGTTGGCGTCGAGCAGGTCCTGGTTCAGGGCGTCCGGGGCGAGGCCGAACACCGACTCGATCGGCTTGGCCAGCACGGCGAGCAGGATCAGCAGGATCACCACGACGCCGCCGGCGACGGCGGCCTTGTCCCGCTTGAAGCGGGTCCAGGCGATCTGACCGAGGGAGCGGCCCTCGATCTTCTTGGCCGGGCTCTCGGTGGCGGGTGCCTCCGGCTCGTGCCCGGCGGTGGTCACGGATGCGGTCATGGTCAGTTGGTCCCCTCGCCGACGGTGGCCGGCCCACGGGTGCCGGTCGCCGGCTTCGGCGGTGCGGCTGCGGACGTGCGAAAGGTGCTAGCAGGAGCGGGTGTTCGCGGCAGTGCGTCGTGCACAGGCACTGCCACACGCGGGATGGGCGTCGCGTGGACGAGCGGGTCGGCGTGCGCGCTCACCTTTGTGGGGTTCCAGTACGCGCGGTGCGTTGCGCAGAACTCTCTGCCATCCGAACTGGCTTACGCCAGACCTGACAACCGACAGATGCCCAACTGTGATCTGCAGGCATGCACCTCAACGGTCTGCGGCATATCCCTCTTCACCCGGCTGTAACAGGCATGCCAAGGCGCCCCGACACCGGGCTCGGAAATGCGCCCGGAAAGCATCGAAGCCGACTTGACGGACAATCAAGTCGGCTTCGCGGTGGAGATTTCGGCAAGAAAAGGCCGAGAAACGGTCGAGGAACGGCCGGGAAACGGCGGCGGCGGCAGTCAGCGCCCGGGGTAGCCCGGCCACGGCCGCTGGGGCTGCTGCTGCCAGGCCGGCGCGGACGGCTGCGCGCCGTACGCCCACCCCGGCGCCGCCTGCTGCCCGGGCATCGCCGGTCCCGGGTACCCGGGCGGTGGCACCGGCGGGTACGGGCCGGTCGCCGGACGGCCGGCCTCCCGGTCGAAGAACGGCCGCGCGTTGGCGCGCATCCACAGCGCCACCGGGTCGTACTCGTCCGACATCGCCACCGTGGACACCGCGAGCCCCTCCGGGGCCACCGCGATCGCCCGCTGCATCAGCGCGCGCACCGCCTCCACCGCCGGCGGCGAACTCTCGTACAGGTCCAGGCCGATCGCCAGGTACGGCTCCCCCACCGCCGGCTGCACCCAGGCCCGGCGCAGCGCCCGGACGGCGCGCACCTCGCCGGCCTGCCGCTCCAGCAGCGCGAAGAACTGCTGGGCGTTCAGCTGCGGCTCGCTCAGCTTCAGCGGCCCGGCCGGCAACCGCTCCAGGCCCGCGGCGATCCGCCGCAGGTCGGCCCAGGGCACGCCGACACCGCCGCCGGGCGCGTGCGGGTTGAGCCACAGGCCCCAGCGGGTGCGGTACAGCGAAGCGGCGATCTCCGGGCCGGAGATGACCTCGTGGGCCCGCGCCCAGCCGGAGGCGGCCAGCTGCTCGGGCGAGGTGACGGCCGGCGCGTAGCCGTGGCCGCTGATCTCCATGTTCCCGTACTGCGCGTCCGGGCTGCCCGGCGTGCCGTGCCAGAGCAGCATCCAGACCCGGCCGTCCGCCAGTGCGTGCAGCAGTCGCTCGTACGCGTCGTAACGCTCCGGCGCGACCTCGCGCAGGGCGCGCTCCAACACGCCGGGATCCGCTCCCGGGCGCCCGGCCGGTGCCTGGCCCCAGGGCCCCGGCACCCCGCCCGCTCCCGTTCCCGCACTCATGCGCCCACCTCGCCGCGCCTCTTTCCTCGAACCCGCCGGCCCGTCAGCCGTCTGCACGCACCCTATGGGGCGGCACCGGCCACCGCCACGGCGACGTGCCTTTGATACGAACCCCGCTCACATCCGTGTGTAGAAGGGCATGACCCGGGTGAGCAGCCACTCGACCACCGGGTCGTCGGCGAGGTCGAGCAGTACGAGGTGGACGCCGCCCGGCAGCGGCGCGGTTCCCAGCGCCCGGCCGAGCGCGTCGTTCACCGCGGCCGGGTCGGCCGGGGCCGCCGGATCCAGCTGGACGCCCACGAACATCACGGTCGGCTCGCCCTCGATGCTGGCCAGCGCCCTGCGGGCGGTCGACACCCCGGGCAGGAGCGACAGTTCGGCCCGGCAGGCGGCCAGGAAGTGCTCCGGGTCCTCACCCGGCACCGGCTCGCGCAGCGCGACCCGGCCGCCGGTCGGCGCCGGGTCCTCGGCGCCCTCCCAGCGGTCCTCGCGCGGACCGCGGCGCAGCTCGGCCACGCCCTGCGGCGGCACCGGGATGCCCACCGCCGCCTCCGGGTTGACCGCGATCCCCACGCCCAGCGGCAGTCCGCGGGCGAACTCCCAGACCGGCGCGATCGCGAAGGCCATCCCCGGCGCCTGCTGCAGGAACACCTCCTGCGAGGAGAACACCGGCACGTACGGGTCGCCGCCCAGCTCGATGGTCGGCAGGTCCAGCGACTGCCCCTGCGGGTCGGCCCCCGCGGGCAGCGGCACCCACACCTGGCTGCGGGCCAGCACCTCGATCACCCGCGGCGTCGCGCCCGGGTCGCCCAGGGCCGCGGTCAGCACCTGCTCCAGTTCGTTGGCCGGCCAGGTACCGCCCGCCGGCGCGCCCTCAGGACCGCCCCACCCCTGCTGCTGCTCCACCGGGTACCCCATGCGCCGCCGATTCCGCCCTCTGCCGGTCGGCCGCCCTCTGCTGCGCCGACGCGGAGCAGTCTAGGGCCCGCCGGTCACCCGGGCCCCGTGCCCGGCGGGGGCGGGACCGGGGCGCGGGTCCGGGCGGCTCCGGGCGACCGGTCCCCTCCACCGTGCGGGCCGACCGCCCGGCCCCGCCGCACGACCGGCCCCGCCCTCCCCGCACGACCGGATCCGTCCTCCCCGTGTGACCGGGTCCCCCCTCCCTTCCTCGCCCGGGACGTGCCATGATGTCCGCGTCCGACGGCATGCGCCGCGGGCCCCACAACTCCATACCGGCCGCTCGAACCCGCGCGGGAGAGCCCGGAGTGCCGCAGCAGCGGTACGGCCGGCGCCGAAGGAGCAAGTCCTCCCCGGAATCTCTCAGGCCCCCCTACCGCACGGGTTAGGCACATCTGGAAAGCGGCGCACGGCCCTGTCGTACGCCCACCCACGGTGCAAGCCGCCATGCTGTCCCGCAAGCTGGAAACAGCTGCGGGCCGGCGTGCGGTGAAGCTCTCAGGTTCGACGACAGATGGGGAGACCCACGCCGCCGCATGCCCGCGCGCAGGGTCGGTCCCGAGCGGGTCCGGTCCGGTGCGTGCACCCCTGAGTGCCCCGACCGAGGAGTTCCTGGCCATGTCGTCCCTCCGCCTGACCGCGCTCGACGCGCTGCACCGCGCCCTCGGCGCGACCATGACCGACTTCGCCGGCTGGGACATGCCGCTGCGCTACGGCAGCGAGCGCGAGGAGCACCTCGCCGTCCGCACCAAGGCCGGCCTGTTCGACCTCTCCCACATGGGCGAGATCACCGTCACCGGCCCGCAGGCCGGCGAGATGCTGGACCACGCGCTGGTCGGCTTCGTCTCCGCGCTGGGCGTGCTGCGCGCCCGCTACACCATGATCTGCGCCGAGGACGGCGGCATCCTGGACGACCTGATCGTCTACCGCCTGCGCGAGGACGCCTTCCTGGTCGTCGCCAACGCCTCCAACGCCCAGCTGGTCCTGGACGAGCTGATCGCCCGCGCCAAGGGCTTCGACGCCGTCGTCACCGACGACCGCGACACCTACGCCCTGATCGCCGTCCAGGGCCCGGAGTCCACCGCGATCCTGGCCGGGACCACCGACGCCGACCTGCCCGGCCTGAAGTACTACGCGATCCTCCCGGCCCGGGTGGCCGGCCGTGACGTGCTGCTGGCCCGCACCGGCTACACCGGCGAGGACGGCTTCGAGATCTTCTGCCACCCGGTCGACGCCGAGGGGATCTGGCAGGCGCTGACCACCGCCGGCGAGGGTCGCGGCCTGGTCCCGTGCGGCCTGTCCTGCCGCGACACGCTGCGCCTGGAGGCGGGCATGCCGCTGTACGGGCACGAGCTGTCCACCGACCTCACCCCGTTCGACGCGGGCCTGGGCCGGGTCGTCCGCTTCGACAAGACCACCAACGAGGGCGCCTTCACCGGCCGCAAGGCGCTGGAGCAGGCCGCCGCCGCGGCCGAGGCCAACCCGCCGCGGGTGCTGGTCGGCCTGGTCTCCGACGGCAAGCGCGTGCCGCGCGCCGAGTACACCGTGGTCTCCGCCGACGGCGACCCGATCGGCCGGATCACCTCCGGCGCGCCGTCCCCGACGCTGGGGCAGCCGATCGCGATGGCCTACGTCGACGCGGCCCACGCCACCCCCGGCAGCACCGTCGCGGTGGACGTGCGCGGCAAGCACGAGCCGGTCCGGGTCGTGGCGCTGCCGTTCTACAAGCGCGCCCGCTGAGCGCCCCCACCGCCCCCGCCTCCTCCCATACCCGCACGTCGAAGCCGTCCGTCCGGCGGCCCGCTTCGTCGTACCCGCTTCCCATCCTGGAGAATGACGCCATGAGCAACCCCGAGCACCTGAAGTACACCGAAGAGCACGAGTGGCTGACCGACGCCGAGGACGGTGTCTCCACCATCGGCATCACCCAGCACGCCGCCGACGCCCTCGGTGACATCGTCTACGTGCAGCTGCCCGAGGTCGGCGACGAGGTGACCGCCGGCGAGACCTGCGGCGAGCTGGAGTCCACCAAGTCGGTCAGCGACCTGTACTCCCCGGTGACCGGCGAGGTCACCGAGGTCAACCAGGACGTCCTGGACGACAACGGCCTGGTCAACAGCGCCCCGTTCGAGGGCGGCTGGCTGTTCAAGGTGCGCGTCGCGTCCACCGGCAAGCTGCTCACCGCGGACGAGTACAACGCCTTCATCAAGGCCTGACCCGCTCGTGACGGGCGGGCCGCGGCACTGCGGTCCGCCCCCGCCGCCCGCCCGTCGCCCGCCCCACCCTTCCGAGGGCGCGCTCCGCGCGGCACCCCTTGATCCTCCTCCACCAGGGAAGACCACACCATGACGGTTCTCAACCAGTCCCTGCACGCCCTCGACCCGGAGATCGCCGCCGCGGTCGACGCCGAGCTGCACCGCCAGCAGACCACCCTGGAGATGATCGCCTCCGAGAACTTCGCCCCGGTGGCGGTCATGGAGGCCCAGGGCTCGGTGCTCACCAACAAGTACGCCGAGGGCTACCCCGGCCGCCGCTACTACGGCGGCTGCGAGCACGTCGACGTGGTCGAGCAGATCGCGATCGACCGCATCAAGGCCCTGTTCGGCGCCGAGCACGCCAACGTCCAGCCGCACTCCGGCGCGCAGGCCAACGCCGCCGCGATGTTCGCGCTGATCCAGCCGGGCGACACCATCCTGGGCCTGAACCTGGCCCACGGCGGTCACCTGACCCACGGCATGAAGATCAACTTCTCCGGCAAGCTCTACAACGTGGTCGCGTACCACGTGGACGAGAAGACCGGCCAGGTCGACATGGCCGAGGTCGAGCGCCTCGCCAAGGAGCACCAGCCGAAGCTGATCATCGCGGGCTGGTCCGCCTACCCGCGCCAGCTGGACTTCGCCGAGTTCCGCCGGGTCGCCGACGAGGTCGGCGCGCTGCTCATGGTGGACATGGCGCACTTCGCCGGCCTGGTGGCCGCCGGGCTGCACCCGAACCCGGTGCCCTACGCGGACGTGGTCACCACCACCACCCACAAGACCCTGGGCGGCCCGCGCGGCGGCGTCATCCTGTCCAAGGCCGAGTACGCCAAGAAGATCAACTCCGCGGTCTTCCCCGGCCAGCAGGGCGGCCCGCTGGAGCACGTGATCGCCGGCAAGGCGGTCGCCTTCAAGATCGCGGCCTCGGAGGAGTTCAAGGAGCGCCAGCAGCGCACCCTGGAGGGCGCGCGGATCCTGGCCGAGCGCCTGCTGCAGGCCGACGTCGCCGAGGCCGGCGCGTCCGTCCTGTCCGGCGGCACCGACGTCCACCTGGTCCTGGTCGACCTGCGCAACAGCCAGCTCGACGGCCAGCAGGCCGAGGACCGGCTGCACGAGGTCGGCATCACCGTCAACCGCAACGCCATCCCGAACGACCCGCGCCCGCCGATGGTCACCTCGGGCCTGCGCATCGGCACCCCGGCCCTGGCCACCCGCGGCTTCGGCGCCGAGGACTTCCGCGAGGTCGCCGACATCATCGCCGAGGCGCTCAAGCCCGCCTTCGACGAGACCGTCGCCGGCGCGCTGAAGGCCCGCGTCACCGCGCTGGCCGAGAAGTACCCGCTGTACCCGAACCTGGCCAACCAGGAGTAGGTGCCCGGCGAGCAGGTGACCCGTCGGTAGAGCCACCAGCCGGTCAGTGACCGGCCGGCAGGTGATCGGGCTCACCCCTCCCGCGTACGTGGCGCCCCGGGGCACCCCGCACACTGGACAGTGCGGGGTGCCCCGTGCTGTGCCCCCCTGCCAGCAAGTCCTTCCACGAGACCAGACAAGGACGTCCCCCGTGGCCATCAGCGTCTTCGACCTCTTCTCCATCGGCATCGGCCCGTCGAGCTCCCACACCGTGGGCCCGATGCGCGCCGCCCGGATGTTCGCCCGCCGCCTGCGGACCGAAGGCCTGCTGACCCAGGTGACCGGCGTGCGCGCCGAGCTGTACGGCTCCCTGGGCGCCACCGGCCACGGCCACGGCACGCCCAAGGCCGTCCTGCTGGGTCTGGAGAACCACTCCCCGCGCACGGTCGACGTCGACCAGGCCGACAAGGACGTCGAGCGGATCACCGCCGAGAAGAAGATCAACCTGCTCGGCGAGCACACCATCGACTTCGACCCGGCCGACCAGCTGGTCCTGCACCGCCGCCGCTCGCTGCCGTACCACGCCAACGGCATGACCCTCTGGGCGTTCGCGGCGGACGGCTCCACGCTGCTGGAGAAGACCTACTACTCGGTCGGCGGCGGCTTCGTCGTCGACGAGGACGCGATCGGCGCCGACCGGGTCAAGCCCGACGACACCGCGCTGCGCTACCCCTTCCGCACCGGCGAGGAGCTGCTGCGGCTCACCCGCGAGACCGGGCTGTCCATCTCCGGCCTGATGCTGGAGAACGAGAAGGCCTGGCGCAGCGAGGAGGAGATCCGCACCGGGCTGCTGGAGATCTGGTCCGTGATGCAGGAGTGCGTGCGGGCCGGCATGACCCGCGAGGGCATCCTGCCGGGCGGCCTCAAGGTCCGCCGCCGGGCCGCCGCGGCGGCGCGGACGCTGCGCGCCGAGGGCATCGGCCCGGCCAACGCGATGGAGTGGGTGACCCTCTACGCGATGGCGGTCAACGAGGAGAACGCCTCCGGCCGCCGGGTGGTCACCGCCCCGACCAACGGCGCCGCGGGCATCATCCCGGCCGTACTGCACTACTACCTGAACTTCATCCCGGGCGCCGACGACGACGGCATCGTCCGCTTCCTGCTCGCGGCCGGCGCCATCGGCATGCTGTTCAAGGAGAACGCCTCCATCTCCGGCGCCGAGGTCGGCTGCCAGGGCGAGGTCGGCTCCGCCTGCTCGATGGCCGCGGGCGGCCTCGCCGAGGTCCTCGGCGGCACCCCCGAGCAGGTCGAGAACGCCGCCGAGATCGGCATCGAGCACAACCTCGGCCTCACCTGCGACCCGGTCGGCGGCCTGGTCCAGATCCCCTGCATCGAGCGCAACGGCATGGCGTCGGTCAAGGCCGTCACCGCGGCCCGGATGGCGCTGCGCGGCGACGGCCGGCACCACGTCTCGCTGGACAAGGCGATCAAGACGATGAAGGAGACCGGCGCCGACATGAAGATCAAGTACAAGGAGACCTCGCGCGGCGGCCTCGCCGTGAACGTCATCGAGTGCTGATCCGCGTACCGGTCCGCGGGCTGCTCGGGAGCTGATTCGAGCGCTCGGCGAGTACCGGACCCGCGGCGCGCCGACACCGCGCACCGGCCCCCGGCCCCCGGCCCCCGGCCCCCGGGCGGAGCCTTCCTCCGCCCGGGGGTCCGTGCGTCCCCGCAGGCTGACGAGCCGTCAACAGGTCATCGTTCCGGTCCGGTTGGCACACTCCGACGGCGGTCGGGCAGCGCGAGGCAGGCCAGTGCGCCCGCCAGGACGGCGAGGCCGCACCAGGAGACCGCGGGCAGCCGCTCCCCCAGCGCCACCACGCCCAGCACGGCGGCGACGGCGGGCTCGGCCAGGGTCAGCGTGGTGGCGGTCTGCGCGGTGGCGTGCCGCAGGCCGTGGCCGAACAGCCGGTACGCGAGGTAGGTGGTGACCACGGCGAGGTGCAGCACGACCCCGGCGCCGCGCACCGAGAGCAGCCGGCCCAGCGGGCCGAGGAGCAGCACCGGCAGCACCAGCAGCGCCGCTCCGCCGAACATCGCCCCCATCACCCCGGCGGACGGGCGCCCCGCCGCGATCAGCCGCCCGCCGATCAGCGAGTACCCGGCGTACGAGAGCCCGGAGAGCGCCGCCAGCAGCACCCCGAGGGCGTCCACCGACCGACCGCCGCCGGAGAGTTCGGGCCCCAGCACCAGCACCGCGCACCCGAGCACGGCCGACGCGGTGGCCACCGCCCACCGGCCGCTCGGCCGGCCCTGCCGGGTGAGCCACCCGAGCAGCCCGGTGAAGACCGGCGCGCTGCCCAGCGCGATCACCGTCGCCACCGCCACCCCGGTCCGGCCCACCGCCGGGTAGAAGGTGAGCGGGTAGCCCGTCACCGCGACCGCGCCGAGTGCGAGCAGCCGGCGCTCGCGCGGCCCGCAGATCCGGGGCAACTCCCGGGCGGAGCGGTCGGACAGGAACAGCAGCAGTCCGCCGAGCACCAGACCGGCGGCCCCGACCGCGGCCGCCGGGGTGCCCGCGGGCACCAGCGAAGCAGCGGTCCCGGTGGTGCCCCAGAGCAGCGCCGCCGCCAGGATCGGCACCGGCCCGCCGAGCGCGTGGGTGCGCCGGGCCGGGCGGTTCGGGCGGACCGGGGGGTTCGGGCGGGAGGAGCGGGTCGAGCGCGCAGGCTCGGACAAACGATTCGGCACAGTCGTGAACTTCCGTCGTCGAAGACCGTCAGGAGAACTGCTCCGAGAACGGGCGCACACCACCGCCCCGCGGCACCTCAGCGGGCCGGACCGGGGGGTTCAGGAATCAAGCCACCGACATGTGCGCCCGGTCAGGCGCTGAGGGGCGGCAGCACGACGTGCCAGTACGAATTCACGTCCCCGATGCTACCCGGACACCCCTCGGGCAATTCCGGGAAAGCCAGACAGGGCTCGCGATCATGAATATTCACAGGCCGCGACGTTAACCTATGCAAAATCCAAAGGTGGACTACGTTGCAAGCCTTGGATTCCCAGTCGCCCAGTTTGCCCACATGTTGAGATCCATGCGATAGTCGGTACTGCCCGACGGCGAGCGGAGAACACGCCGCCCCGGGCACGAGACTTCGGCGGGCCCGACCTGGCACTGCCGACGCCCATCGCGCGGCACGCACCCCCTTGGCCGGCGCGATGACTTGCAGGGGCCCCCATCCGCCGGACCACGGCGACTTCGGGGGCCCCGCGTGTTTTCCCGGGCCGGACGGCCGGAACAGCCCGCCCGGCGCCACTCGGTACGACTCGGCACGACTCACGTACCGCTCAGTGCCGCTCGCGCACCTTGAGCTCGAACCAGACCCCCTTGCCCCGCGGCAGCAGGTCCGCACCCCAGCGGTCGGAGAGGTCGTCGACCACCTTCAGCCCGCGCCCCCGCTCGTTCACCGGCCTGGGCTCGGCCAGGATCATGCAGGGCAGCGCCCGGGAGGAGTCGCGGACCTCGATCCGCAGCCAGCCCGGCTTGCGGCTGACGTGCAGACCGATGGTGCGCCCGGCGGCGTGCCGCACCGCGTTGGCCACCAGCTCGCTGGTGAGCAACTCGCCCGCCTCCAGGTGCTGGTGGAGCTCCCAGGACTCCAGGACGGAGAGCACCAGCCGACGGGCCACCGGGCCCGACTCCGGCCGGGACGGCAGCCGTACCTCGCTCGGCGCGGACTGATCGCACAGCCTGCCGGAATACATCTCCTCCAGCTCCTCGGAGCTGAGCCGTTCCAGCGCCGAGAGCGCCCCCTGGACGTCGATCCAGGATGCCTCGGCGACCGTGCCGACCCTTGGAACCGATGACTGATCTGTTTCGCCCCAACCCGCCATGCGGACCATCATTGCGGAACGCAAGCGGCCGCGTACGGACAATGAGCAAACGATCTCTCCCGAGTCGGCATATGCCGGATGCAAGCCGGGGCCGACTCGAACCGACGTCCGTCAAGCCCGAGTCGACCCCGACCCCGCCCTACCGGGCGCCCGCGCGACCGCCGACTACCAGGAGGCCCACGGCAGGTTCCAGCCACTCAGCCCGTTCGACGGGTCGAGCGTCTCCTTCTTGATCGAGTTCTTCACGACCACCACGTCCCCGACCATCGAGCCGGCGTAGAACGTGCCCATCGAGGTGGAGTCCCCGCCGCCCTTGACGTCCTTGAGCCCCACGCAGCCGTGGCTGACGTTGTCCTCGCCGAAGGAGTTGCTCCAGTAGTTGCCGTGCACGTACGTGCCGCTGTCGGTGAGCCGGATCGAGTGCGGCACCTGCAGGTCGTACGGGGCGCCGGTCATCCCGGGCAGGGTGCTGGACTGCATCCGCACCACGCCCTCCTTGGCCATCACGACCATCGTGCCGTTCCAGGTCGCGTGCTCGGGCGAGCCGGCGGTGATGTCGATGTCGCTCGACCGCCCGGCCGTGACGACCGTCATCCGGTGCTCGGCGGCGTCAACCGTCGAGATCTGGGATCGCCCGATCGTGAAGGGCTCGTCGCGGTCCCCGCCGTACACCCCGGGGGCGATCTCGACGCTCTTGAGGCGGTAGTGCACCACGACCTTGGTGCCGGGCGCCCAGTACTGCTCCGGACGGAAGTCCAGCCGGCGGTCCCCGAACCAGTGGCCCTTCACCACGGTGCCGTTGCTGGTCTCGAAGGTGATGCCCTTGGCGACCTCGTCCCGGTTCTTGACGTCCTTGCTGAAGTTCACCGAGACGATCATGCCGACGCCGTAGGTGGCGTTGTCGTCCACGTTGTCCGAGGCCTTGGCGAGCGCCGTCGGGGTCAGCGTGGTGAAGCTGCTGTCCGCCGTGGCGACCACGCCGTCGGCGTCCGCGGCCATCGCGCTGACCTGGTAGGCGGTGCCCACCGCCAGGGCGGCCGACGGCGTCCAGGAGGAGCCGTCGGCGGCGATGGTGCCGGGCACCTCCGTCCCGGTCCGGTCACTCACCTTGACGGTGGTGAGCTTGCCGCCGGTCGCGCCGATCCTCAGCGCGTTCGGCGCCACGTCCACCGAGCCGGCCTTGGGCTCGATGCTCACCGCGGCCTTCGAGACCTTCGGCGTCGAACCGGCCGACGCCGCCGCGGGCTTGGCGGCACCGGCACCGGCCCCCAGGTCGGCCTTGGCCGCGCTGCCACCCCCGGCGCCCCCGCCGCAGGCGGCCGTCAGCGCCATCGCCCCGCCGACCAGACCGGCGGCCACCACTGTGCGTATCGACCTCACTGTCGATTCCTCCCTCGGAAATCCCCGAACTCCCCGAACTCCCCGTACTCCGCGTACTCCCCGTACTTCCGTGGATCCGCGACGGACCTGCGACGGACCCGGCCGGGCGTACGCACCCGGCCATCGGAAAGGTTGCGCCATGCGCGGGGCGGTGCGCCCCGGAAACCGGAGCGGCCCGACCCCAACGGGTGAGGATCGGACCGCTCCTGAGAACTCGCAGGTGCGCCCGGAGTACCCGGGCGCACCTGCGGGTAGGGCCTACCAGGCGGCCCAGTCCACGTTCCAGCCGCCGAGCCCGTTGGAGGGCGAGACGGTCTTCTCCTTGGTGTTCACGATCTTGATGACGTCACCGACCATCGAGTCGTTGAAGAACTTGCCCGCCACCGAGGTGTCGCTGCCGCCCTTGACGTCCTGCATCGACACGCAGCCGTGACTGGCGTTGCTCTTGCCGAACGGGTTGGCCCAGTAGTTGCCGTGCACGAAGGTGCCGGAGGTGGTCAGCCGCATCGCGTGCGGCACGTCCTGGATGTCGTACTCGCCGCCGAGACCGACGGTCTGCGAGTTCATCCGGGTGACCTTCTCCTTGGACATGACCACCATGGTCCCGCCCCAGGACGGCGTGGCGTCCGCGCCCAGGGTGACCGGCACGGTGGTGCTCTGGCCGCCCCGCTCGATGGTCATCTGGTGCGACTTGGCGTCCGCGGTGGAGACCTGCGAGCGGCCGATGGTGAACGGCTCGTCCTTGTCCACGTCGCCGTAGACGCCCGGGGCGACCTCGACGTTCTTCAGCCGGTACTTGATGGTCACCTTGGTGTCCGGCGCCCAGTACTGCTCAGGGCGGAAGTCCACCCGCTTGTCGCCGAACCAGTGCCCCTTCACCACGGTGCCGTTGCTGGTCTCGAAGCTGATCCCCCGGACGACGGCGTCCTTGTTCTTGACCGGCTTGTTGAACTCCACCGAGACGATCATGCCGACGCCGTAGGTGGCGCCGTCGCTGATGTTGTCGTTGGTGGAGATCTTCTTGTCCGGCGTCAGGGTGGTGAACGAGGTGGTGGACGCGGCCACCAGGCCCTCGGCGTCCTTGGCCTGCGCGTTCACCTTGTACGCCATGCCGACGGTGAGCGCCGCCGACGGCTTCCAGCCGGCGCCGTCCGGCGTGATCGCCCCCGCGACCGGCTTGCCGTCCTTGTCGGTCACCTCGACCGTCGTGAGCTTGCCGTTGGAGACGGACACCTGCAGCCCGGACGGCTGGACGTCCTGGGCACCGTCCTTCGGCTCGACGGAGATCACCGCGGCCGAGGTCTTCGGCGTCCCCGAACCGCCCGAGCCCCCCGAACCACCCGCGTCCGCCGATGCCGACGCACCGGCGGCGGCGCCCCCGCCCGAGCCGCCGGAACCACTGCCCTTGTCGTCGTTGCAGGCCGCGGTGAGCAGCAGCACCCCACCCATGACCAACGCCATCGCCCCCCTGCGCCCGTAGCGGCTGGTGGTGCGTATCGCGGCGCCGGCCGTCTTACCCGTCTTCACGGTTGTCCCCTCCCGGTATCCACTCTCTTGACGCGTTGAGTGCCCCCATGAGTTGCACCGGGCGCCGATCTTTCGCGCCGGACTGCGGACGCGTCGGAGCAGGATAACCGGGCCGTTCGAACGGATTCGCGCGGGAGTCGAACGGAAGCGGGTGAAGCCGGGGTGAACCCGGCGCGAACGCGTGCCGTCCGCGCCGGGGCCGGCGGCCGCCGCCGACCGGGGGACCCACCGGGCGGCCCGCGACCCCGCGGCGGGGAGGCGCCCGACCGCACGGCGGACGGCCCTCCGTCGGCGCCCCCCTGCCCGCCATCCGCCGGTAAGCCCCCGTTCAGCGGCTTCCGATCTGCGCAATCCGGGAATGAGGAAGTGCACGGGGTCCGGGACACCCCGCCCAGGGAGGGTACGGCCATGGCGTCAGGTCAGGAGCTGGAAGCCGGGGTACGGCCGGACGGCGGCCCGCACACCGCCGAGCCACCGCGGCCCGGCAGCCGGCAGCCGCTCGGCGCCCGCTTCCACACCGACCGGACCGGCCTCCCGGGAACCAACTTCGCGCTCTGGGCGGCCGGCGCCGAGGCCGTCGAGCTGTGCCTCTTCGACGACGGCGACCGGGAGAGCCGGCACCGGCTCACCGAACAGGACTGCCAGGTCTGGCACGGCTTCCTGCCCGGGGTGCCCCCCGGCACCCGCTACGGGTTCCGCGTGCACGGCCGGTGGGACCCGTGGACCGGGGCCCGCTGGAATCCGGCCAAGCTGCTGCTGGACCCGTACGCCCGCGCCGTCGACGGCTGTTACACCTCGCACGACGCCGCCTGCGCCGCCGTCCGCAACTGGCCGGAGGCGGACGTCGCCGACACCGTCCGGGACAACCGCGACTCCGCCCCCTACGTGCCCAGAGCCGTGGTCGTGCACGACGACGACGACTGGTACGACGACCACCGCCCGAAGACCCCGTGGGCCGAGACGGTCCTCTACGAACTGCACGTGCGCGGTTTCACCATGCGTCACCCCGACATCCCCCCGCACCTGCGCGGCACCTACGCCGGCCTCGCCCACCCCGCCGCGATCGCCCACCTCACCCGCCTCGGGGTGACCGCCGTCGAGCTGCTGCCGGTCCACCAGCACGCCAGCGAGGACCACCTGCAGGCGCGCGGCCTGGTCAACTACTGGGGCTACAACACGGTCGGCTACTTCGCCCCGCACGCCGGCTACTCCGCCTCCGGCTCGCGCGGCGGCCAGGTCGGCGAGTTCAAGCGGATGGTCCGCGCCCTGCACGCCGCCGGGATCGAGGTGATCCTGGACGTGGTGTTCAACCACACCGCCGAGGGCGGCGCACTCGGCCCGACGCTCTCGCTGCGCGGCATCGACAACGCCGCCTACTACCGCCTCCCGCCGAACCACCCGCGCGGCTACGCCGACTACACCGGCTGCGGCAACACCCTGGACACCCGCCACCCGCAGGTGATCCGGCTGGTCACCGACTCGCTGCGCTACTGGGTGGCCGAGATGGGCGTGGACGGCTTCCGCTTCGACCTCGCCGCCGCCCTCGCCCGCGGCGGCCCCGGCGGCGACGGCGTGGACATGGACCACCCCTTCCTCGCCGCCGTCGCCCAGGACCCGCTGCTCAGCCGGGTGAAGCTGATCGCCGAGCCCTGGGACGTCGGCCCGGGCGGCTACCAGGTCGGCGGCTTCCCCCCGTTGTGGGCGGAGTGGAACGACAAGTACCGCGATGCCGTACGGGACTTCTGGCGCGGCGCCCGCCCGGACGTACGGGAGCTCGGCTACCGCCTGTCCGGCTCCTCCGACCTCTACCAGCGCGGCGGCCGCCGCCCGTACGCCTCGGTGAACTACGTGACCGCGCACGACGGTTTCACCCTGCGCGACCTGGTCTCCTACGACCGCAAGCACAACGAGGCCAACGGCGAGGCCAACCGGGACGGCACCGAGGACAACCGCTCCTGGAACCACGGCGCCGAGGGCGAGACCGCCGACCCTGCGGTCAACGCGCTGCGGCTGCGTCAACTGCGCAACCTGACGGCCACCCTGCTGCTCTCCGCCGGCGTCCCGATGCTCACCGCCGGGGACGAGATGGGCCGCACCCAGGGCGGCAACAACAACGCCTACTGCCAGGACAACGAGGTCAGTTGGCTGGACTGGTCACTGCTGGCGGAGCCCGGCTGGCGGGAGCTGTGCGAGCTGACCGCCCGGCTGGTCCGGCTGCGGCGCGCGCACCCGGTGCTGCGGCAGCGGGCGTTCTTCTCCGGCCGGGCCACCACCCCCGGCGGCCAGCCCGACCTGGCCTGGTTCACCCCGCTGGGCAAGGAGATGACCGAGGCCGACTGGTTCGCGCCGACCGCCTGCCTCGGCATGCTGCTGTCCGGCAGCGCGATGTCCGAACGGGACGACGCCGGGCGGCCGTTGCGGGACGACAGCTTCCTGCTGCTGCTCAACGCGGGCCACCGGGCGGTGGTGTTCACCCTGCCCGGTGAGCCCTGGGCGGCGCCGGAGGCCGCCTACCGGACGGTGCTCGACACGGCGGACCCGGGCACGGCCGTTGCGGGCACCGCCGGACCCGACCCCGGCGAGCCGCACCCGAGGGGCACCGTCGTCCTGGGCGGGCGCTCGCTGCAACTGCTGCGCTCGCCCGCCCCGCGCGCCTGACGCGGTGGCGCGGCAGCGCCGACAGCAGCCCCGAGCCCGACGTCCGCCAGGGCTCGCACCGGCGCGTTTCGGCCTGCCGGAGGCGCACGGCGCACTTATCCCTGCACGAATCGCCGCGCACGCCCCCACCGTTCACCCTGCGCGCCGCCCGCGGAGTGGCCGGTTCTCGCCGAGCGCCGCCGACCGCGGCGAAAAACCGGATGAGAAGTGACGGGCTCTCTGCCTACCCTCACCGCGATGGCCGAGAACCGACGTGACACCGACAACCCACCCGCCGGCGGGACCGACCGGGCCGGCGAACCCGGCGAACCCGACGGCCCCGACGTCACCACCGCGACCACCGGCGCAGCAGCGAGCGGACCGCAGCGTTCCACGGTCCGCTCGCTGCTGCGCCTGTGGCCGTACGCGCGTGCCGTCCGCGGCCGGCTGGCCGTCTCCGTGACGGCCGCCACGCTCGGCATGCTGAGCACCCTCGCCGTCCCGGTGCTCCTCGGCCGGATCGTGGACGGCCCGCTCGCCACGCACGACCTGACCGCGCTCTGGCCGCCGGTCGGCCTGCTGCTGTTCCTGGGCCTCTTCGAGTCCGGGCTCTTCTACACCCGCCGGGTGGTGCTGGCCCGCCCGCTGGCCGGGCTGGAGACGGCGATGCGCGGGGACCTCTTCGCCAAGCTCCAGCGGCTGCCGGTCTCCTTCCACGACCGCTGGGGCTCCGGCCAGCTGCTCTCCCGGGCGACCGCCGACATGTACACCATGCGGCTGTTCCTGGCCTTCCCGCTGGTCTTCCTGGTCGTCAACTCGGTGATGTTCCTGGCCGGCACGGTGGTGATGTTCACCCAGGACTGGCGGCTCGCGCTGATCGCCCTGCTGCCCGCCGTACCGCTGTTCCTGATCACCAGGACGTTCGAGTCCGGCTACTCCGGCGCCTCCCGCCTCGCCCAGGACCAGAACGGCGACCTCGCCACCGTGGTCGAGGAGTCCGTGCTCGGCATCCGGATCCTCAAGGCCTTCGGCCGCCACCGCTCGATGGCCGAGCGCTTCCGGGCCCGGTCCCAGGAGCTGCGCCGCACCGAGCTGCACAAGGCCCACCTGCTCGCCGGGCTCTGGGCCGTCATCATCGGCCTGCCGGAGATCGCCCTCGGCGGCGCCCTCGCCGCCGGCGCCTACCTGGTCGCCCACGACGAGCTGAGCGCCGGCACCCTGGTCGCCTTCCTCTCCACCGCGCTCGCGCTGCGCTGGCCGGTCGAGTCGCTCGGCTGGCTGCTCGCCTACGCCAACGAGGCCGCCACCGCCACCGACCGCTTCTTCGAGGTGCTGGACGAGCCGGACACCCCGGACCGGGGCACCGCCACCGGGCTCGCCGCCCCGGACGGCATCCGCTTCACCGGCGTCCGCTTCCGCTACCCCGACGCCCCCGCCGACAGCCCCGACCTGCTGGACGGCATCGACCTGCACGTCCGCAGCGGCGAGACGATGGCCCTGGTCGGCGCCACCGGCAGCGGCAAGACCACGCTGACCGCGCTGCTCCCCCGGCTGTACGAGACCACCGCCGGCACCATCACGCTGGACGGCCGGGACATCCGCGAGCTGCCCCGGGAGCGGCTGCGCGAACTCGTCGCGGTCGCCTTCGAGGAGCCCACCCTGTTCTCCGCGACCGTCCGGGAGAACGTCCTGATGGGCGCCCCGGGCGCGAGCGGGGAGCAGCTGCGCACCGCCCTCGCCACCGCCCAGGCCGGCTTCGTCGAGAAGCTCCCCGAGGGCGCGGACACCGAGGTCGGCGAGCAGGGCCTGAGCCTGTCCGGCGGCCAGCGCCAGCGCCTCGCGCTGGCCCGCGCGGTGGTCGGCGACCCGGCCTTCCTGGTGCTGGACGACCCGCTCTCCGCCCTGGACGTGCACACCGAGGCCCTGGTCGAGCGGGCACTGCGCGAGGTGCTCGGCTCCGCGACCGCCCTGGTGGTCGCCCACCGCCCCAGCACCGTGCTGCTCGCCGACCGGGTCGCGGTGCTGGCGGACGGCCGGATCGAGGCCGTCGGCACCCACCAGGAACTGCTGCGCGACTGCGCGCACTACCGCGAACTGATGTCCGGCGAGGCCGCCCGCGTGCCCGAAGGAAGTGCAGCCCCGTGACCACGACCGCCGAACCCACGGAGGCCGGGCCCGCCCGGTCCGCCGAGGAGGAGCTGCCCCCGCCCCCGGCCGACGAGGAGGACATCCCCGTCCCGCCGGGCGCGCCCCGGGCGCTGTTGCGCTCGCTGCTCGGCCCGCACCGGGCCCGGATCGCCGTCGCGATGGTGGTGATCCTGGTCCAGCAGGCCGCCCTGCAGTCCGGCCCGCTGCTGGTCGCGGTGGCGATGGACCGCGCCGTCCCGGCGCTGCGCGAGCACGACTCGGGCCCGCTGGTCGCGGTCGTCGCCGGGTACCTGTTCTGCGCGCTGCTCAGCCCGGTGCTGCAGTGGGTGTTCATCAAGGTCAGCGCCCGGATCAACCAGGACATCCTGCTGGAGCTGCGCGGCCGGATCTTCCGGCACGCCCAGCGGCTGAGCCTGGACTTCCACGAGCGCTACACCTCGGGCCGGATCATCTCCCGGGCCACCAGCGACATCGACGCGCTGCGCGAACTGCTCTCCGAGGGCCTGCAGGAGCTGCTGACGGTCTTCCTGTCGGTCTGCTACATCTCGGTGCTGCTGCTGGTGCTGGACTGGCGGCTCGGCCTGGTCTCGCTGGCGTCGGTCGTGCCGCTGGGGCTGATCGCCCGGTCCTTCCGCAACCGCTCGCGCCGGGTCTACCGCCGCTCCCGCACCTCGGCCGCCTCGCTGATCGTCCGGTTCACCGAGACCATGAACGGCATCCGCCCGGTGCAGGCCTTCCGCCGCGAGAAGGCCAACGACGCCGCCTTCGCCGTCGTCAACCGGCAGTCCGCCACCGCGACCGCGGACGGCCTGCTGGAGATCGCCCGCTACGTCGGCCTCTCCCGGGCCACCGCCAACGCGTGGATCACCGGCGTGGTGCTGTTCGGCGGGTACCTGGCCGTCGACGGCGCGCTGGAGCTGGGCGTGCTCACCGCCTTCGTGCTCTACCTGCGCCGGCTCTACGACCCGATCGACCAGCTGGCGATGTTCCTGAACAGCTACCAGTCGGCCGCCGCCGCCCTGGAGAAGATCGCCGGGCTGCTCGCCCACGAGCCGAGCGTCGCCGAGCCGGCCGAGCCGACCGAGCTGCCCCGGCCGGCCGGCCGGGGCCGGGAGGTGTCCTTCGAACGGGCCCGCTTCGCCTACCGCACCGGCAAGGAGGTGCTGCCGCCCTTCGACCTGCTGATCCCGGCCGGGCAGACGGTCGCGGTGGTCGGCGCGACCGGCGCGGGCAAGTCGACGGTCGCCAAGCTGCTGGCCCGCTTCTACGACCCGACCGACGGCCGGATCCGGCTGGACGGCGTGGACCTGCGCGAGCTGGCCACCCCCGAGCTGCGGCGCGGGGTGGTGATGGTGACCCAGGAGTCCTTCCTGTTCTCCGGCACCGTCGCCGAGAACATCGCGATCGGCCGCCCCGGCGCCACCCGCGAGGAGGTCGAACGGGCCGCCCGTGACATCGGCGCGTACGAGTTCGTCGCGGCGCTGCCGGACGGCTTCGACACCGACGTGCGCAAGCGCGGCGGCCGGATCTCGGCCGGGCAGCGCCAGCTGGTGGCCTTCGCCCGCGCCCTGCTGGCCGACCCGGCGGTGCTGATCCTGGACGAGGCGACCAGCTCGCTGGACGTTCCGGGCGAGCAGGCCGTCCAGCGGGCGATGCGCACGGTGCTGGCCGGCCGGACGGCGGTGATCATCGCGCACCGGCTCTCCACCGTGGAGATCGCCGACCGCGTCCTGGTGATGGACCAGGGCCGGATCGTGGAGGACGGCTCCCCGCGGGAGCTGATCGACGGCTCGGGCCGCTTCGCCGCCCTCCACCGGGCCTGGCGGGACAGCCTGGTCTAGCGGGCCGACCCGCCCGCCCCCGAATGTGCCCGTCCGGGTGCGCCGTTACGCACCCGGCCGGGCCGCCCTCCCGGCCCGCTGAGCCCTCTTCCGACCCGCAGGCCGGCCTTCCGAACCGCGGGGGGCACGCGGACGACCGCCGTCCGCGAGGGGCGCACGGCGGTCGTCCGGTGGGCCGTCAGCGCAGCAGCCCCGCGTCCATCCCGGCCGACTCGGCCGGCAGGGCGACCAGCCCCAGCTCGGCCGGGGAGGCCAGCCGCGGGTGCGCGGGCAGCACCCGGACGGTGTAGCCGAACGGGCCGGTCCGGCACAGCTCGAGCGCGCCCTCGTAGCGGGTGCGGCCGTCCAGGTCGGGCCCGCCGACCGCCTTGAGGGCGAGCAGGCAGGCGTCCGAGATGCCGTCCGACTCGTCCACCCGGCCGGAGACCACCTGGACCTCGACGTCGCCCGGCTCCAGCGTGCCGAGCGCGACCTGCACCCGAAGCGCCAGCGAGCTGCCCAGCTCCTGGGCCTCGGCCGGGCAGTCGGCCTCGACGTGCTCGACCCGGACGGCCGGCCAGACCTCCCGGACCTTCGCCTTCCAGACCGCCAGCTCCCGCGCCCCGCGGTCGCCCCCGACCGCCAGCTCCCGCTGGGCCAGCGCCGCCGGGGCGTACAGCCGCTCGACGTACTCGCGGACCATCCGGCCGGCGAGCACCTTGGGCCCGAGGGTGACCAGGGTGTGCCGGACCATGGCGATCCAGTGGTGCGGCAGCCCGTCCGCGTCACGGTCGTAGAACCGGGCGGCGACCTGCTCCTCGATCAGGTCGTAGAGCGCGGTCGCCTCGATGTCGTCGCGCCGCTCGGCCTCGCCGCTGTCCGGGTCGAGCACACCGCCGCTCTCGTCGGCGGTGGGGATCGCCCAGCCGTTGCGGCCGTCGTACCACTCGTCCCACCAGCCGTCCAGGACGGACAGGTTGAGGCAGCCGTTGAGCGCGGCCTTCATCCCGGAGGTGCCGCAGGCCTCCAGCGGGCGCAGCGGGTTGTTGAGCCAGACGTCGCAGCCCGGGTAGAGGTGCCGGGCCATCGCCATGTCGTAGTCCGGCAGGAAGACGATGCGGTGCCGGACGGCCGGGTCGTCGGCGAAGGCGACCATCTGCTGGATCAGCCGCTTGCCTCCGTCGTCGGCCGGGTGGGCCTTGCCGGCCACCACGATCTGCACCGGCCGGGTGGGGTGCAGCAGCAGGGCGCGCAGCCGCTCCGGGTCGCGCAGCATCAGGGTGAGCCGCTTGTACGAGGGCACCCGGCGGGCGAAGCCGATGGTGAGCACGTCGGGGTCGAGCACCGAGGAGACCCAGCCGAGCTCGGCCTCGCCGGCCCCGCGCTGGCGCCAGGAGGCGCGCAGCCGGCGGCGGGCCTCGTCCACCAGCTGGGCGCGCAGGACGCGGCGCAGGTCCCAGATCTCGGTGTTGCCGATCGCCTCCAGTCCGGTCCAGCGGGTGGCCTCGCCGGTGGTCATCGCCTCCTCGGCACGCTCGGCCCCGATCTCGGCGGCGCCGAGCCGGACCACCGCCGGGTCGATCCAGGTGGCGGCGTGCACGCCGTTGGTGACGGAGGTGATCGGCACCTCGGAGGGGTCGAAGCCGGGCCAGAGGCCGTTGAACATCGAGCGGCTGACCTCGCCGTGCAGGGTGGAGACCCCGTTGGCGCGCTGGGCCAGCCGCAGGCCCATCGCGGCCATGTTGAAGAGCTTCGGGTCCCCGCCGCGCCAGGTCTCGGCACCGAGCGCGAGCACCTGGTCGACCGGGACGCCGGGCAGCGCGGCGTCGCCGCCGAAGTGCCGGGCGACCAGGTCGCGGTCGAAGCGGTCGATGCCGGCCGGGACCGGCGTGTGGGTGGTGAACAGGGTGCCGGCGCGGACGGATTCCAGGGCGGCCGCGAAGTCGAGTCCGGCCACGTCCTCGGCGACGAGTTCGCGGATCCGTTCGACGCCGAGGAAGCCCGCGTGGCCCTCGTTGGTGTGGAAGACCTCGGGGGCGGGGTGCCCGGTGAGCCGGCAGTAGGCGCGCACCGCCCGTACCCCGCCGATGCCGAGCAGCATCTCCTGCAGCAGCCGGTGCTCGCTGCCGCCGCCGTACAGCCGGTCGGTGACTTCGCGTTCGGCGGGCGAGTTGGCCTCGATGTCGGAGTCGAGCAGCAGCAGCGGCACCCGCCCGACCTGGGCCTTCCAGATCCGGGCGGCCAGGGTGCGGCCGCCGGGCAGGGCGAGGTCGATCCGGCAGGGGGTGCCGTCCGCCTCCCGGAGCGGGCTGACCGCGAGCTCGTCCGGGTCGAGCAGCGGATAGCGCTCCTGCTGCCAGCCGTCCCGGCCGAGCGACTGCCGGAAGTAGCCGTGCCGGTAGAACAGCCCGACGCCGACGACCGGGACGCCGAGGTCGCTGGCGGCCTTGAGGTGGTCGCCGGCCAGGATGCCGAGCCCGCCGGAGTACTGCGGCAGCGCGGCGGCGATGCCGTACTCGGGCGAGAAGTAGGCGATCGCGGCGGGCAGCGGGGCGGCGCCGGACCCCTGCTGCTGGATCTGGTACCAGCGCGGGCCGGTCAGGTAGTCGCGCAGGTCGTCGGCGAGGTCGCCGAGTCTGCGCAGGAACCGCCGGTCGGCGGCGAGCGCGGCGAGCCGGGCGGCCGGGACCTCCCCGAGCAGCCGCACCGGGTCCTCGCCGGTCGCGGCCCAGACCTCCGGGTCCACGGACCGGAACAGGTCCCTGGTCTCGGGGTGCCAGGACCAGCGCAGGTTGAGGGCCAGCTCGTGCAGCGGCTGGAGTTGTTCGGGCAGGACGGTGCGGACGGTGAATCTGCGGATTGCCTTCACGGCGTGAAGCGTAGCCTCGGCGGTCGCCCCGACAGTGCGTCAAGTGGGCTATTGGGCATCCGTTCGGCCTATTGATGAGATCGCATTCGGCGCATTGGTCTGCACGGGGGGCGCGCGCGGCGCACATTTCGAGGGCCCGCGCTACCAATGCGTGAACTCTGCGGTACGGATCCATTTCCGGTGGCGCATCCGCTCGGGAGAAGGCCCGAAACTACTGTCGTACCGCTGCAAAAACCTTGTCGGCAGTGCGAGGATGACCGAAGGTCGTTGATGCTGTGGGGAGTGCGGCGACGGGTGGCGCCCTCCTCGAAGCAGCACGTCCGAATCCTTTTCACGTTGACCGTTCCCGTTCTTCTTAGCCCATTCGGCGCTCACCGCGCACCGACTCGTGTCCTCGCGCCCGGCCCGCTCGTTCACGGGTGGACCGGGCCGCCCTGGGGCGTGCCCCCGGAGGCGTGCGCCGGGACGCGCACGGGCTCCGGGGCGTTCCGCCACCGGCTCGGCGGGCGCCGGGCAGGTTGCCGGGGACAGCGACGCGGGCAGGCTCCGGTCGCGCGTCCTCCCCACCCAGCAGTCCTCCCGGTACTCCCCTGGCCCGACCCCGGCCCGCGGGAGCTGCCGCCGATCTCGGGCAGGAGTTTGGCATGCACGGCGACACGCGGGACCAGTCCACACCGGTGGCCGAAAGCCTCGACGCAGCGGTCGCGGAATCCGCCGGACGGATGGATTCTGACACTCGGACAGATCCCCCGATGCCTGCGCCCAGGGCGTCCGGGGCGGTCGGTGGCGGATCCTCCGAATCCCGACCCCCCGCAGCACAGCCCTCCCCGGCACAGCCGGCGCACTCCTCCGCGGCGGCCCGACAACCCGGGGCCGAGGAGGACCGGACCGCGGCACCCCGCAGGCGCACCACCACGCGTCGCACCACCGCCACCGCGTCGGCCACCACCCCGAAGGCCGACACCGGCACCGACGGCCCCGCGCCGCGCCGGACGGCCGCCGCGAAGAAGGCGGCCGCCCCGAAGGCACCCGCCGCGAAGGCCGTCGCGAAACCCGCGGCCAGGACCGCCGCCAAGTCCGCCGTCAGCAAGACCGCAGCCGCCAAGACCACCGTCAGCAAGACCGCAGCCGGCAAGACCGCCGCCCGCACGACAGAGAGCGACACCGTGATCGGCCGCATCCCCGTCCTGGACGTCAGCCCGCTCGTCGACTCCGGCCGCCGCCCCGCCAAGGCCGTCGTCGGCGAGACCTTCGCGGTCACCGCGACCGTCTTCCGCGAGGGCCACGACGCCGTCAACGCCAACGTGGTGCTGCGCGACCCGCGCGGCCGCAGCGGCCCGTGGACGCCGATGCGCGAGCTCGCCGAGGGCACCGACCGCTGGGGCGCGCACGTCACCCCGACCGCGCCCGGCCGCTGGTCGTACCTGGTGGAGGCGTGGAGCGACCCGATCGCCACCTGGCGCAGGACCGCCGCGGTGAAGCTGCCCGCCGGGATCGACACCGCGCTGGTCCTGGAGGAGGGCGCCCGGCTGTTCGAACAGGCCGCGGCCGGTGTGCCGAAGAAGGAGGGCCGCGCCGACGTCCTGGCCGCCGCCGACGCGCTGCGCGACCCGACCATGCCGCCGCTGTCCCGGCTGGCCGCCGCCCTCGCCCCCGAGGTGCTGGAGCTGCTGGCCCGCCACCCGCTGCGCGAACTGCTCAGCGCCTCCCGCCCGCTGCCGCTGCAGGTGGACCGCGAGCGCGCGCTGTTCGGCTCCTGGTACGAGTTCTTCCCCCGTTCGGAGGGCGCCGTGGTGGACCCGAGCGGCGTCGAGCCGCCGCGCCCGGGCGACCTGCGCAGCGCCGCCGAACGGCTGCCGGCGGTCGCCGCGATGGGCTTCGACGTGGTCTACCTGCCGCCGGTCCACCCGATCGGCCGAGCCTTCCGCAAGGGCCCGGACAACACCCTGACGGCCGGTCCGCACGACGTCGGCTCGCCCTGGGCGATCGGCTCCCCCGAGGGCGGCCACGACGCGGTCCACCCGGACCTCGGCACCATCGAGGACTTCGACCACTTCGTCACCGAGGCCCGGGAGCTGAACCTGGAGGTGGCGCTCGACTTCGCCCTCCAGTGCTCCCCGGACCACCCCTGGGTGAACAAGCACCCGGAATGGTTCAGCCACCGCGCGGACGGCACCATCGCCTATGCCGAGAACCCGCCCAAGAAGTACCAGGACATCTATCCGATCAACTTCGACCAGGACATGGACGGAATCGTCAAGGAAACCATCAGGATCCTGCGGTTCTGGATGTCCCACGGCGTACGGATCTTCCGGGTCGACAACCCGCACACCAAACCGGTGGTGTTCTGGGAGAAGGTGCTCGCCGACATCGCCCGCACCGACCCCGATGTCGTGTTCCTGGCGGAGGCCTTCACCCGCCCGGCGATGATGCACACCCTGGCGAAGATCGGTTTCCACCAGTCGTACACGTACTTCACCTGGCGCACCACCAAGCCGGAACTGACCGAGTACCTCACCGAACTCACCGGCGACGCGGCCGCCTACATGCGCCCCAACTTCTTCGCCAACACCCCGGACATCCTGCACGCCTACCTGCAGCACGGCGGCCGCGCCGCCTTCGCCGTCCGCGCGGTGCTCGCCGCCACCCTCTCGCCCAGCTACGGCGTCTACGCCGGCTACGAGCTGTACGAGAACGAGCCGGCCCACCCGGGCTCCGAGGAGTACCTGCACTCGGAGAAGTACGAGCTGCGCCCGCGCGACTGGAGCCGCACCGACACCCTCGCCCCGCTGCTGACCGTGCTGAACCGGCTGCGCCGGCGCCACCCCGCCCTGCAGCAGCTGCGCGACCTGCGCTTCCACCCCACCGACAACGACCAGGTGCTCGCCTACTCGAAGACCGCGACCACCCCCGAGGGCCTCACCGACCAGGTCATCACCGTGGTGAACCTCGACCCGCACCACGTCCAGGAGGCCACCGTGACGCTCGACGGCGACGGCCCGTACGCGGTGCACGACGAGCTCACCGGCGCCGTCTACACCTGGGGCCGGCACAACTACGTCCGGCTCGATCCCTCAGCCGAGCCGGCTCACCTCCTCACGGTTCGGAGGAACCCAGCGTGACAGTGAACGAGCCCGTCCCCGACACCTTCCCCGAGACCTCGAAGAAGAACCTGGACCCCGAGTGGTTCAAGCGTGCGGTCTTCTACGAGGTGCTGGTGCGGTCCTTCCAGGACAGCAACGGCGACGGGGTCGGGGACCTCAAGGGGCTCACGGCCAAGCTCGACTACCTCCAGTGGCTCGGGGTCGACTGCCTCTGGCTCCCCCCGTTCTTCGCCTCGCCGCTGCGCGACGGCGGCTACGACGTCTCCGACTACACCTCGGTGCTGCCGGAGTTCGGCGACCTCGCCGACTTCATGGCGTTCACCGATGCCGCGCACGCCCGCGGCATGCGGGTGATCATCGACTTCGTCATGAACCACACCAGCGACCAGCACCCGTGGTTCCAGGCCTCCCGGACGGACCCGGACGGGCCCTACGGCGACTTCTACATGTGGGCCGACGACGACAAGCAGTACCCGGACGCCCGGATCATCTTCGTCGACACCGAGACCTCCAACTGGACCTACGACCCGGTCCGCAAGCAGTACTACTGGCACCGCTTCTTCTCGCACCAGCCGGACCTCAACTACGACAACCCCCGGGTCCAGGACGAGATGATCGCCGGGCTGCGGTTCTGGCTCGACCTCGGCATCGACGGCTTCCGGCTGGACGCGGTGCCGTACCTGTTCGCCCGCGAGGGCACCAACTGCGAGAACCTGCCGGAGACCCACGAGTTCCTCAAGCGGGTCCGCAAGGAGATCGACGCCGACTACCCCGACACCGTGCTGCTCGCCGAGGCCAACCAGTGGCCGGAGGACGTCGTCGACTACTTCGGCGACTTCACCTCGGGCGGCGACGAGTGCCACATGGCGTTCCACTTCCCGGTGATGCCGCGGATCTTCATGGCGGTGCGCCGCGAGTCCCGCTACCCGGTGTCCGAGATCCTCGCCAAGACCCCGCACATCCCCAACGGCTGCCAGTGGGGCATCTTCCTGCGCAACCACGACGAGCTGACCCTGGAGATGGTCACCGACGAGGAGCGCGACTACATGTACGCGGAGTACGCCAAGGACCCCCGGATGCGCGCCAACGTGGGCATCCGCCGGCGGCTCGCCCCGCTGCTGGAGAACGACCGCAACCAGATCGAGCTGTTCACCGCCCTGCTGTTCTCCCTGCCCGGCTCGCCGGTCCTCTACTACGGGGACGAGATCGGCATGGGCGACAACATCTGGCTCGGCGACCGGGACGGCGTGCGCACGCCGATGCAGTGGACCCCGGACCGCAACGCGGGTTTCTCCTCCGCCGACCCGGGCAGGCTCAGTCTGCCGCCCATCATGGATCCGGTGTACGGCTATCAGGTGACCAACGTCGAGGCGCAGCAGAGCAGTTCGAGTTCGCTGCTGCACTGGACGCGTCGCATGATCGAGATCCGCAAGCTCAATCCGGCGTTCGGCCTCGGCAGCTACGCCGAACTGCCGTCCAGCAACCCCGCCGTGCTGGCCTTCGTGCGCGAGTACGAGGGGGACCTGGTCATGTGCGTGAACAACTTCTCGCGGTTCGCGCAGCCGACCGAGCTGGACCTGCGGCAGTACGGCGGACGGTACCCGGTCGAGCTGATCGGCGGGGTGCGCTTCCCGTCGATCGGCGAGTGGCCCTACCTGCTCACCCTGGCCGGGCACGGCTTCTACTGGTTCCAGCTCCGGCAGCCCCCGCGCCTGAGCGGGACCAGGCGGTCGAAGTAACGATCCGCCGCGCCCCGCCGCACCCGCCACGGGCGCACCACCAGACCCTCCGGGGGCGCCAGTTGGACCACAGCGCCCCCGGAGTTCTCTGCACCACCGCGTACGGAGAACAGCCCAACGGCCACTTACACGAAGGCGTGACACCTGAGCCACGCTCGCGTGCCGCGACCGCCGCGCCGCCGAAATCCGGAAGACTGACGGACCCGGCCATGACCCGTCGGGCCGTCCGCGTGCTTCCGGGGAAAGGGAGTCATGTCCGAAACCTCCCGTTCTCAAGCCCATGTGCAGCACGACGCCCCGGCCGGCTCCACCGCGCCGACCGGCGCGCGGGGCTCCGGGCTCCGGAGAACAGCCCTGGGGGTCAGCGAACTCGTCCAGGCGGCGCTGCCGCTGATCGCCGGGTGGCTGCCCACCCAGCGCTGGTACGCCGGGAAGGGGCGGCCGATCACCGGCCTCACCCCGGTGGTCGGCACCCCGCTACAGGTCGGCGACCCGGCCCTGCTGCACCTGCTGCTGCGGGTCGAGCACGCCACCACGGCCGGCGCCCCGCACGGCGACATCTACCAGCTGCTGCTCGGCATCCGCTCGCAGGGGCTCGGGGACATCGGACCCGGCGCGGTGCTCGGCCGGCTCAGCCAGGGCCCGTACGACGGCGCGACCCTCTACGACGCGGTGCACGACCCCGAACTCACCGGGCGCCTGCTGGAACACCTGGCCACCGGCGACCGCTTCGGCTCGCTGTCCTTCCGCCGCACCCCCGGCTCCGGACTGCCCGCCAACCTCCCCGGCCGCGCCTCCACCGCCGAGCAGTCCAACAGCTCGGTCATCTACGGCACCTCGTACATCCTCAAGCTGTTCCGCCGCATCCACCCCGGCACCAACCCCGACCTCGAACTCTCGCTCGCCCTCTCCCGGGCCGGCTCCACCCGGATCCCCCGGGTCGCCGCCTGGTTCGAGAGCCGGATGGAGCGCGCCGAACCCGCCACCCTCGGCCTGCTCCAGCGCTACCTGCCGGACGCCGAGGACGGCTGGGAGCTCGCCCTCGACCAGGTCGGCCGGCTCAAGGGCGACCGCTCCCCCGGCAACTTCGCCATCGAGGCGCACCGGCTCGGCCGGGCCACCGCCGAGGTGCACCGGGTCCTGGCCCGGTCGATGCCGGTCGCCCGGCTCGACCGCACCCAGACCGGGCGGCTGGCCACCGCGATGGCCGACCGGCTGGACAGTGCCGTCGCCGCCGTCCCGGGGCTGCTGCGCTTCCGGGCCGCGCTGCGCACCGCCTTCCAGCAGCTCGCCGACGCCCACCCGGACGGCCTGCCGGTCCAGCGCATCCACGGCGACCTCCACCTCGGGCAGGCGATGCGGACCCCGCACGGCTGGGTGCTGCTGGACTTCGAGGGCGAGCCGGCCAAGTCGGTCAGCGAGCGGCGCGAACCGCAGCCCGCCCTGCGCGACGTCGCCGCGATGCTCCGCTCCTTCGACTACGCGGCCGCCCACCTGCTGGCCGGCGGCCCGGTCGACCCGGAACTCGCCCACCTCGCCGCCGCCTGGGCCCAGCGCAACCGCACCGCCTTCTGCGCCGGCTACACCGCCGGGGGCGGCGCCGATCCGGCGGCCTCGCCGGAGCTGATGCGGGCGCTGGAGATCGACAAGGCGGTGTACGAGGTGGTGTACGAGGCCCGGCACCGGCCGAGCTGGCTGCCGATCCCGCTGGCAGCGATCAACCGGCTCGCCCTGCCCGTCTGACGCCCGACCCCGCCCGACCCCGTTCCGCCCCGCTCGCCCGCCCCCGTCCACCCGACGCACCGCCGCTTCCCGTACCGCCCGCAGGAGTTCGCCAACCCCCCGCCGCAGGAGGACCACGCCGTGACGCCGCTCGACCCGACCGGCCGCCCCAACCGCCCAGTTCCGGCCACCTTCCTGGCCCGGACGGGCACGTCCCCGGCCGGGGACCAGGAGGCCCCCCCGCCCGGGGCCGAGGCCCCGGCGGCGAGCGGACCGGTCACCGCGCCGCCCGCCGCCCCGCCCACCGCGACGTCCGGGACGCCGTCCGGGGCGTCCGGGGCGTCGTCCGGGGCGTCCGGGGCGTCGTCCGGGGCGCCCACCGCGTCGTCCGGGGCGCTGCGCCTGCCCGAGGCGCCGCTGCCGCCGTCCGAGGTGGACCGGCTGGTGAGCGGGCGGCACCACGACCCGCACGCGCTGCTCGGCGCGCACCCGGTGCACGGCGGCACGGCGATCCGGGTGCTGCGCCCGTTCGCCGAGCGGGTGATCGTGGAGACCCCGCAGGGCCCGGCCGAACTCACCCACCAGCAGAGCGGGTTGTTCACCGGGCTGGTGGCCGGTGGCGAACCGTCCGACTACTCCCTGCTGGTGACCTACCCGGGCGGCGAGCCACTGCGCCAGCACGACGGCTACCGCACCCCGCCCACCCTCGGCGACCTCGACCTGCACCTGATCTCCGAGGGCCGGCACGAGCAGCTGTGGCGGGCGCTCGGCTCGCACGTGCGCACCGTCGGTGGCGTGGCCGGCACCGCGTTCGCGGTCTGGGCGCCGAACGCGGTCGGGGTGCGGCTGATCGGCGACTTCAACCACTGGGACGGCACCGGGCACCCGATGCGCTCGCTCGGCTCGTCCGGGATCTGGGAGCTGTTCGTCCCGGGCCTGGCCGAGGGCGCCACGTACAAGTACGAGGTGCACACCCGGCAGGGCTGGGTGCTCGACAAGGCCGACCCGCTGGCCCGGGCCGCCCAGTGCCCGCCCGGCACCGCCTCGGTGGTCACCTCCTCCGCCTACGCCTGGCAGGACGGCGAGTGGATGGCCCGCCGGGCCCGCGCCACGCACCACCGGGCGCCGATGTCGGTGTACGAGCTGCACCTGCCCTCCTGGCGCCCCGACCTCACCAGCTACCGCGCCATCGCCGAGGAACTCCCCGGCTACCTGGCGGAGTTGAACTTCACCCACGTGGAGTTCATGCCGGTGATGGAGCACCCCTTCGGCGGCTCCTGGGGCTACCAGGTGTCCGGCTACTACGCCCCCACCGCCCGGCTCGGCGGCCCGGACGACTTCCGGTACCTGGTCGACACCCTGCACCGGCACGGCATCGGCGTGATCGTCGACTGGGTGCCCGCGCACTTCCCCAAGGACGACTTCGCGCTCGCCCGCTTCGACGGCGAGCCGCTGTACGAGCCCGCCGACCCGCTGCGCGCCGAGCACCCCGACTGGGGGACGCTGGAGTTCGACTACGGCCGCAAGGAGGTGCGCAACTTCCTGGTCGCCAACGCCGTCTACTGGTGCGAGGAGTTCCACATCGACGGCCTGCGGGTGGACGCCGTCGCCTCGATGCTCTACCTCGACTACTCCCGCGAGGGCGGCGACTGGACGCCCAACCGGTTCGGCGGCCGGGAGAACCTGGACGCGGCCTCCTTCCTGCAGGAGATGAACGCCACCGTCTACCGGCGCTGCCCCGGCGTGATCACCATCGCCGAGGAGTCCACCGCCTGGGACGGCGTCACCCGCCCCACCGACGCCGGCGGCCTCGGCTTCGGGCTGAAGTGGAACATGGGCTGGATGCACGACTCGCTGGTCTACATGTCCAAGGAGCCGGTGCACCGCAAGTACCACCACAACGAGATCACCTTCTCGATGGTGTACGCCTACTCGGAGAACTACGTCCTGCCGATCTCGCACGACGAGGTCGTCCACGGCAAGCAGGCCCTGGTCTCCAAGATGCCCGGCGACTGGTGGCAGCAGCGCGCCAACCACCGCGCCTTCCTGGGCTTCATGTGGTCCCACCCGGGCAAGCAACTGCTGTACATGGGGCAGGAGTTCGCCCAGGGCGCGGAGTGGGACCACGAGCAGGGCCCGCAGTGGTGGGTGCTCGACGAGCAGTGGCCGGCCCACCGGGACCACCTCGGCGTGCGGCGTCTGGTCCGCGACCTCAACCGGTGCTACCTCGACAGCCCCGCCCTGTGGGAGCTGGACACCACCCCGGACGGCTTCCGCTGGCTCGACGGCGGGGCCGCCGACGACAACCTGCTCTCCTACGTCCGCTACGCGGCCGACGGCAGCCCGCTGGTCGCGGTCTGCAACTTCTCGCCGGTCGTCCGGCACGGCCGCCGGGTCGGCCTGCCCCGCCTGGCCGGCCGGGACCAGCTGTGGGAGGAGGTGCTGAACACCGACGCCGAGGAGTACGGCGGCGGCGGCGTCGGCAACTCCCACCCGGTCAAGGCCGACCCGGTGGAGTGGGACGGCCAGCCCCGCTCCGCCGAACTGATCCTCCCCCCGCTCGCCACCCTCTGGCTCCGCCCGGCCTGAGCCCGCGGGCCCCCCGCCCACGGACGGTCCCCGGCGGGCGGGGGGGCTCGCTCGGCGAGCGGGCGGGGCTCGGACAGCCGGCGGACGGGGGCTCGCAGGGGCGGCCCGAGCCGCCGGCACCCGGCCCGACCTCCGACACCTCCCGGCAGGACCTTCGTCCCTTGCCCGCCCCTTCCGGCTCTGCTCGCGGACGGTCGTCCGGGGTGCGAAGGTATGGTCGATATGACCACCCACCGAGGCGACGGGACGGAGAAACCCACGTGGCGCGCAGCGTGTACGTGACCGGCATCGACCGGGGGGACGGCCGGCAGGCGGTCGAACTCGGGGTCATGGAACTGCTCACCCGCCAGGTGGACCGGGTCGGGGTGTTCCGGCCACTGGTGCACGCCGACGCACCCGGGCAGCCGGGATCGGACCACGTGGTCGAACTGCTGCGCGGCCGCTACCGGATCGACCTGCCGAGCACCGAGTTGTACGGCCTCACCTACGAGGAGGCCGCCGCGCTGCAGGCCGCCCAGGGACAGGACGAGCTGGTCTCCGTCCTGGTCGACCGGTTCCGCGCGATGGAACGGCGCTGCCAGGCGGTGCTGGTGCTCGGCACCGACTTCGCCGACACCAACATCCCGGACGAACTGGCCTTCAACGCCCGCCTCGCCAACGAGTTCGGCGCCGCCGTGCTGCCGGTGGTCGGCGGGCACGCCGGGGACCCGGAGGCCGTGATCGCCGAGGTGCGCAACGCCCACCGGGCGTACACCGACCTCGGCTGCGAGACCCTGGCGATGATCGCCAACCGGGTCCCCCCGGGCGGCAAGCAGCGGATCCAGCGCAAGCTCACCGAGAAGCTGCCGATCCCCGCCTACGTCATCCCGGAGGAGCCGGCGCTGGCCGCGCCGACCGTCGCCCAGCTCGTCGAGGCCACCGGCGCCGAGGTCCTGCTCGGGGACGCGGCCGGCCTGGCCCGGGACGTGCGCGGCTACGTCTTCGGCGGCGCGATGCTGCCGACCTTCCTGGACGCGCTGACCGAGGGCGCGCTGGTCGTCACCCCCGGGGACCGCGCCGACCTGGTGATCGGCTCGCTGGCCGCGCACGCCGCCGGCGCCCCACCGATCGCCGGCGTGCTGCTGACGCTCGGCCAGCACCCCGGCCCGAACGTGATGGCGCTGGCCGCCCGGCTCGCCCCGGGCACCCCGGTCGCGGTCGTCCCCGAGGGCAGCTGGCCGACCGCCGCCACCCTGACCCACCTGGAGGGCAAGCTCACCGCGGCCAGCCCGCGGAAGGCCGAGATCGCCCTCGGCCTGTTCGAACTGCACGTCGACACCGCCGAGTTGACCAACCTGATCGAGGTCGGCCGGTCCGAGCGGGTCACCCCGATGATGTTCGAGCACGAGCTGCTGGAGCGCGCCCGGGCCGGCCGCCGGCACGTGGTGCTGCCCGAGGGCACCGAGGAGCGGGTGTTGCGCGCGGCCGAGATCCTGCTGCGCCGCAACATCTGCGACCTCACCCTGCTCGGAGAGCCGGACGCGGTGCGCCGCAAGGCCGCCGGCCTCGGCATCGAGCTGCCGCCGGTGGGGGCGCCTCCCGGCCCCCGGGCCGGGGGAGAGCCGGGCACCGACCGCGCGCAGGTGCGGATCGTCGACCCGACCACCAGCCCGCTGCGCCGCCAGTTCGCCGAGCTGTACGCGCGGATGCGGGCCCACAAGGGGATGACCGTCGAGCTGGCCCTGGACGTGGTCACCGACGTCTCGTACTTCGGCACCCTGATGGTCCAGGAGGGCATCGCGGACGGCATGGTGTCCGGCGCGGTGCACTCCACCGCGGCCACCATCCGGCCCGCCTTCGAGGTGATCAAGACCTCGCCGGGCGCCTCGATCGTCTCGTCCGTCTTCTTCATGTGCCTGGCCGACCGGGTGCTGGTGTACGGCGACTGCGCGGTCAACCCCGACCCGGACGCCCAGCAGTTGGCCGACATCGCGATCCAGGCCGCCGCCACCGCCGCCCAGTTCGGGGTGGAGCCGCGGGTCGCGATGCTCTCCTACTCGACCGGCACCTCGGGCTCCGGCGCGGACGTGGACAAGGTGCGCAAGGCCACCGAGCTCGTCCGCGAGCTGCGGCCGGACATCCTGGTGGAGGGCCCGATCCAGTACGACGCGGCGGTGGACGAGCACGTCGCGGCCACCAAGCTGCCGGGCTCGCCGGTCGCCGGGCGGGCCACCGTGCTGATCTTCCCGGACCTCAACACCGGCAACAACACCTACAAGGCCGTCCAGCGCTCGGCCGGCGCGGTCGCGGTCGGCCCGGTGCTGCAGGGGCTGCGCAAGCCCGTCAACGACCTGTCGCGCGGGGCGTTGGTGCAGGACATCGTCAACACGGTCGCGATCACCGCGATCCAGTCCCAGGAGCGCAAGGGAGCCGAACAGTGAGCGAGGGAACGCGCGTCCTGGTGCTGAACGCCGGCTCCTCGTCGGTGAAGTACCAGCTGATCGACATGCTGGACGGCGCCCGACTGGCCTCCGGGCTGGTGGAGCGGATCGGCGAGGCCGGCGGCCGGCTGGTGCACACCCCGCCCGGGGGCGGGCGGCGCGAGGCCTCGCAGGTCTTCCCGGACCACACCGCCGCGCTGAAGGCCGTCGCCGAGGAGCTGGCCGCCGACGGCCTCGGGCTGGACTCCCCCGAACTGGCCGCGATCGGCCACCGGGTGGTGCACGGCGGCATGCGGTTCACCGAACCGACCGTCATCACCGACGAGGTGCTCGCGGAGATCCGCCGGCTGATCCCGGTCGCCCCGCTGCACAACCCGGCCAACATCACCGGCATCGAGGTGGCCCGGGCGCTGCGCCCCGACCTCCCCCAGGTGGCCGTCTTCGACACCGCCTTCCACGCCTCGATGCCGGAGTCCGCGGCCCGGTACGCGATCGACAAGGACGTCGCCGACGAGCACCGGGTGCGCCGCTACGGCTTCCACGGCACCTCGCACCAGTACGTCTCGCGGGCCACCGCCCGGCTGCTCGGCAAGGACCCGGCCGAGGTCAACGTGATCGTGCTGCACCTGGGCAACGGCGCCTCCGCCTCGGCGGTCAGCGGCGGCCGCTGCGTGGACACCTCGATGGGCCTGACCCCGCTGGAGGGCCTGGTCATGGGCACCCGCTCGGGCGACATCGACGCCGGCGTGGTGTTCCACCTGCACCGGGTCGGCGGGCTGTCGATCGACGAGATCGACGACCTGCTCAACCGCCGCAGCGGCCTGCGCGGCCTGTGCGGCGAGAACGACATGCGCGAGATCCTGCGCCGCGCGGACGAGGGGGACGCCGACGCGGCGCTCGCCTTCGACACGTACATCCACCGGCTGCGCAAGTACATCGGCGGCTACTACGCGGTGCTCGGCCGGGTGGACGCGATCGCCTTCACCGCGGGGGTCGGGGAGAACGCGGCGCCGGTGCGCGCGGCGGCCACCGCGGGGCTGGACGAACTGGGCATCGCGGTGGATCCGGAGCTGAACTCGGTGCGCTCGGGCGAGGCCCGGATCATCTCGCCCGCGTACGCCCGGGTGGCGGTCGCGGTGGTGCCCACCGACGAGGAGCTGGAGATCGCCCGGCAGGCCTTCGCGCTGGTGCACCGGGAGCACCAGAAGTCCGAGGAATGACAGAAATCGTCTCGCTTCTCGGAATCATTCGTCGGCGATTCCTCCCGGTCCGTGCCGAATGCACCCATAACACGAACGGATAGACTGACCCATATGCGCCGAGCGAAAATTGTCTGCACCCTGGGTCCGGCGACGGACTCCTACGAACAGCTGAAGGCCATCGTCGAGGCGGGCATGAACGTCGCCCGACTGAACATGAGCCACGGCAACCACGCGGACCACGAAGAGCGGTACCGCAAGGTCCGCCAGGTCTCGGAGGACACCGGCAAGGCCATCGGCGTCCTGGCCGACCTCCAGGGTCCCAAGATCCGTCTGGCGACCTTCGCCAACGGCCCGGTGACCGTCGACAACGGCGACGAGTTCACCATCACCACCGAAGACGTCCCCGGTGACCAGCACATCTGCGGCACCACCTACAAGGGCCTGCCCGGCGACGTGAAGCCCGGCGACCCGATCCTGATCAACGACGGCGTCATCGCCCTGGAGGTCGTCAGCGTCGACGGCCCGCGGGTGAGGACCGTGGTGGTCGAGGGCGGCGTGCTCTCGAACAACAAGGGCATCAACCTGCCCGGCGCGGCCGTGAACGTGCCCGCCCTGTCCGAGAAGGACAAGGACGACCTGCGCTTCGCGCTGCGCCTGGGCGTCGACATGATCGCCCTGTCCTTCGTCCGCAACGCGGACGACATCAAGGACGTCCACGAGGTCATGGACGAGGTCGGCATCCGGGTGCCGGTCATCGCCAAGATCGAGAAGCCGCAGGCCGTCGAGGCCATGGAGGAGATCGTCCTCGCCTTCGACGCCATCATGGTCGCCCGCGGCGACCTCGCCGTGGAGTACCCGCTGGAGCGGGTGCCGCTGGTCCAGAAGCAGCTGATCACGCTGGCCCGCCGCAACGCCAAGCCGGTCATCGTCGCCACCCAGATGATGGAGTCGATGATCCACGCCTCGCGCCCGACCCGCGCCGAGGTCTCCGACGTCGCCAACGCGATCCTGGACGGTGCCGACGCGGTCATGCTCTCCGCCGAGTCCAGCGTCGGCAAGTACCCGATCGAGACCGTCCGCACCATGAGCCGGATCTGCGAGAAGGCCGAGGAGGAGCTCGTCTCCCAGGGCCTGCAGCCGCTCAACCCGGGCCGCAAGCCGCGCACCCAGGGCGGCTCGGTCGCCCGCGCCGCGTGCGAGCTGGGCGACTTCCTCGACGGGAAGGCGCTGGTCGCGTTCACCAAGTCCGGCGACACCGCGCGCCGGCTGTCCCGCTACCGCTCGCCGATCCCGGTGATCGCGTTCACCCCGGACAGCGCGACCCGCAACCAGCTCTCGCTGAGCTGGGGCGTCGAGGCGTACGTCACCGAGCAGGTGGCCACCACCGACGCCATGGTCGCCCAGGTCGACCGCGAGCTGCTGCGGCTGGGCCGGCTGGCCGAGGGCGAGACCGTCATCGTCACCGCCGGTGTCCCGGTCGGCATCCCCGGCACCACCAACATGGTGCAGGTGCACCACCTGGGCACCCGGGGCGAGTGAGCCCCCGCCCGCCAGAACGCCCGTGGGGCGGTCCTCCCGTCCGGAGGGCCGCCCCACGGGCGTCACGGCGTCCGCGGCTCCTTGTCGTGCCTACGTGGTCGTTGTAGGGCGCGTCACTTGTCGCTGTAGGGCGCGTCGTCGTTGAACAGGTGCATCCCCGGGATGTGCAGGGTGCCGCCGAACTGGCCGGCCTGCTTGGCGGTGACGCCGGTCAGCTCCAGGTCCAGCGGGATCGGGATGGAGCCGATCAGGTCGTACAGCCAGCGCGGCAGGGTGTCCGGGGTGAGGGTGATCTCGCCCAGGTCGATCGGGATCGGCAGGCCCAGCACCTTGGAGAGGTGGCCGGACAGCCGCTCCACGTACATGGTGACCGGGCCGTTGCGCATGGTCGAGGTGGAACCCTTGGCGCCCTGGACGTGGAAGGTCACGCCGTTGCCCTGCAGGGTCGACATGTCGAGGTTGTCGATGTCCACGCTGTCGACCACGAACTTCAGCACCCGCTTGCTGCCGGTCGGGGTCTTCACGTCGTAGACGCCGTGGAAGGTCGCGCCGTGCAGGGCGAGCCGACTGGTCTGGAGCGTCCAGTTCTGCTCCGGGACGACGTGCCCGGAGGCGGCCGCGCCGGCCGTCAGACTCCGGGCGTCCACCGCGCAGTTGGGGTTGTCGGTCGGGGTGGCGGACGGGGTGCCGGTGGCGCCCGCGGTGGGCGAGGCCGTACCGGAGGCACCCGCGGAGGGCGTCGCCTTGGGGCTCGCCTTGCCGCTCGGCGTCGCGGCGGGCGAGGGCGCGCCGGGGGACGGCCGGGCCGCGGTCGGCGTGGCGGCCGGGGTGGCGGCCGCGGCCTGCGGTTGGGCGGGCGACTGGGCCGGGGTGGTCGCCGGGGTGGTGGCCGGCGCGGTCGTAGCCGGTCCGGGGGCCGGGGTCCGGGTCTGGGTCGGGCTCGGCGAGGCGGTGGGGTTCAGCAGGTGGTTGATGCCGCCGACGATGTCGTCGATCAGCCCGGCCTGGGTCGCCATGCCCGGACCGCTGCCGGCGCCCGGCTGGACCGCGCCCGACGCGACCGCGTCGTCGCCGGTGGCGGCCGAACGGGCGGCGGGCACTTGGGTGGTGGGCGCCACGGCGGCGGGCGTCCCGGCGGACGTCCCGGCCGGCGGCGGCTTCACCGGCGAGGTGGGCTGCTCGGCGGTCGGGGCGGTCGGGGCCTGGGTCGGCGCCTGCGTCGGCACCGCGGTCGGGCCGGTCGAGGGCCCGGCGGTGGGCCCCGCGGTCGGCGCCCCGGTCGGCACGGGGGACGGGCCCGGCGGCGGCTCGGGCAGCTCGCTCTTCGGGACGGGCGTCTCGATCGGCGCGACGTCCGGCACGGCGACCGGCGCGTTGCCGCAGGGCTTGCCCGCCGCGGACTCGGCGACCGCCGGGTTGGGCGTGTAGGCGGCGGCCATCAGCAGGGCGGTCGGCACCGCGGCCATCGCCAGCGCGCGGCCTCTCAGCCGGACCCGTACCGGCGTGCGCGGGGCCGCGTGTCGGCCGCGCTGCGCCGGGACGGCCGTACCGTCGGTTTGCTCGGCCGACCCGCTCACCGGGCACCCTCCGGATCGACGGCGGCGGCCGGCTTCGAGGCGACGGCCTCGGCGGCCGGCTCCTGCGGCGCGCCCTGGGCGGGCAGTTGGGCGGTGGGCGCCTCGACGGCGGGCGCCACCGCGGCCTCGGCGGCCGGCTCGGTGGCGGCCTCCGGCTCGGTGGCGACGCTCTGCGCCACGGCCGTTCCGGCCACGGCGTCACCGGAGGCACCGACCGCCGCGTCGGCGCGCTCGGCCCCGCGGCGGCGCCGGCCCTTGGCCGTCGACCCGGCCTTCGGCTCCGGCAGCGCCGCCCAGGAGACCATCAGCCCGCCGCCGATCAGGCCGGGCAGCAGCGCCAGCCCGAAGCCCCCCAGGTTGGAGACCGGGATCGAGACCAGGGTCAGCAGGATGGTGGCGATGCCGCCGAAGACCCGCACCGCGGGCTGGAACCAGGCGGTCAGACCGAGGATGATCATCAGGACCCCGATGATCAGCGACCCGGCGCCGGCCGTGGTCGACATCGCGATGGTCAGGCCGCCGAACGACAGGTGCGCGTAAGGGAAGTAGAGGATCGGGACGCCGGCGATCATGGCCAGCAGGCCGCCCCAGAAGGGCCTGGTGCGGCGGAAATCACGGAAGTGCCGCCAGAGCCACCCGATCGGGTTCTGGTGGGCGGTCCGGGGTTCGACCGTTGCGCTGGACATGGTGCAGCTCCTCGATGTCGCTACGAGGGGAGAACAATGGGGGTGGGCCGGGGCGGCGGTGGTCCGCCGCTCCCGGCCCCGGGTGGACCCGTCGTCCGGGCACGCCGCCCGGCGCGCCGTCAGGCGGGCCGACCGGTCGTACCGTCAGGCGCGGCTCAGAAGCACTCGTTGCCCGCGCCGTCGCCGCTCTTCAGCGCGAGGTTCAGGCCGTTCAGCTTGAACGTTCCGGCCGAGGTGGCCCGGGCGGTCTGCTGAACGCCGCTCAGGTCGGCCTTCTTGGCGGCCTGGGCGAAACCGGTCGGGCCGGAGGGCAGACCGGCGCCGCCGCCGGCCTTGGTGACGCCCGGGTGCGGGGTCCAGCCCTGGGTGGCCGAGCCCGAGAGGGTGGAGGCGTCCTGGCCGATGTTGATGTCGGTGAAGGTCGCGTCCGCCTTCAGCTGCTCCAGGTCGATCAGCAGGTTGTCGGCCTGGACCGGCTTGCCCGCCTCGGTACCGGCGTGCAGCTGGAGGGTGATCTTGCCCAGACCGAAACCGGTCAGGTCCGTCACCACCGACTGGCACAGGTTGGTGATGTCGGCGTGGTCGAAGGCCGAGACCGCGACCGGGTGCGGCTTGCCGTTCGCCTCGATGTCGACCGAGCCGAACTGGGCGAAGTTGGTGCCGTGCAGCTGGTCGGTGCTGACCTTGAACTGCTGGCCGGAAATGCTGAACGAGGCGGCGAGCGCACTGTTGGCGATCGAGACGCCGACCATCGCGGTGGCCGCGACGCTCGGCACCATCACCAGGGCGAAGCGCTTCCAGCGGGTCTTGCCGTAGGTCTTGGACATGCGAGTCCTCCTTCTAGGACGTACATCTCCGGCTCCCCGGCGGCGCTTCCCGCGCCGGTGGGGGCCTGGGATGGGAGAGAGCTACGTCCTCGGTAGCGGAGAGCGCCTTGGGCGTCGTCGGACCCGGGAGCGGCCCGCGTACAGCGGTCCTCCCGGCCGAGCACCGGCCGACCTTGTGGGGCGGCGGGCAGGACCGACGACATCGGCGATCACCCCCGAGCGACAACCAGCGACCGCGCAGGGCCGCGCGGCCGGTCGAAGGACAGGAACCGCCGTGGGACCGCGGATACCCCCCTGCCCTCCCTACCGCCGACCGGGGTCGGCGGAGCGCCCGGTGGGGATCCCGCGCTCCGCGTGGCCGACGTGCTGTCGGGGTGTGGAGCCCGGGACCGGGCGACGCCGATGCTGCTTGAATCCCGGGCGAAGCACAAGGGGTTCCTTACTGACGGGTAATGCAACATCCGGTGGCGTCGATCATGGAATCGGCGCGACCTGCACCCTGCGTGACGCCTTGAAGGAAGGGTGACGACGAAATCCGCCGGAAACACCAGCGAAACACCCGTGGGCGGTCACGTATGGTGACCGCCCACGGGTGAAATCAAGATTTGGTAAACCTCTGTCCGGTTGACCGGATTGTCGCCAAATCACCTGGCGACACCGCAGGTCATCCGCTGTGCCAGCCGGTGGACCGAACGGGCCTCAGAACAGCACGCGCGCCAGCGCCGTACGGGCCGCGGCGACCCGCGGGTCCTCCGCCCCGATCACCTCGAACAGCTCCAGCAGGCGCAGCCGGGCGGTGTCCCGGTCCTCGCCGGCCGTCCGCCCGACGGTGTCCACCAGGCGCCCGAAGGCGTCCTCCACGTGGCCGCCGACCAGGTCCAGGTCGGCCGCCTGGAGCTGGATCCCGACGTCCTTCGGGTCGGCCGCGGCGGCCGCCCGGACGGCCTGCAGGTCCAGCCCCTCGATCCGCTGCAGCAGTTCGGCCTGGGCCAGGCCCAGCTTGGCCTCGGTGTTGCCCGGCTGGTCGACCAGCACGTTCCGGTACGCCTGGACGGCGCCGCCCAGGTCACCGGCATCCAGCGCGTCGTGCGCGGCGGCCAGCGCCGGGTCCTCGGGGCGCTGCGGGGCGGCGGCCGGGGCCTCGCCCGGGGCGGCCGCGCCGCCGGCCACGCCGAAGCGCTGCTCAGCGACCAGGATCAGCTGGTCCAGCACCTTGCGGATGTTGGCGGCGCTCTCCGCGCCCTGGAACAGCGGGACCAGCTGGCCGGCCACCACGGCCATCACGGCCGGGATGCCCTGGATGCCGAACTGCTGGGCGAGCAGCTGGTTGGAGTCCACGTCGATCTTGGCGAGCACGAAGCGGCCGGCGTACTCCTCGACCAGCCCCTCCAGGACCGGGCTGAGCTGCTTGCAGGGGCCGCACCACTCGGCCCAGAAGTCGATGACGACCGGCACCTCGGTGGAGCGCTGGACGACCTCGACCTCGAAGGTGTCCTCGGTGACGTCGATGACGAGCTGGTGGGCGGACCCGGCGGGGACGGTCCCGGCCGCTTCGGCGGCCGCCGTCTGACGGGCCCGCTCGGCCCGGGCCTGCTCGGCCTTCTGGGCGGCCTCGCCGGCCGCCTTCACTGCGGCGAGGTCGACCGCGCCGCGCAGGGCGGAGCTGTTGAGACGCGAATTCCGTGGCTGCATGGCACCATCCTCCCCCGTTCGCGCCGCTCCCGGGCACCAACCTCGGGAAAGTCGCCCCGCGCGGGCCGCGCGGCGCGGGCTCCCGGGTGTGCCGCACCCCGCCCTCGGTAGCGTGGACCGTCCGGCGCGGATCCCCACCCGCGCCCGCGCCGCTCCCGTCCCACGGGCGCGGCGCCTGGTTGTCGCTGCTTTCGCTACGAGTCGTAGCGTAACTGGAGGCGGACCCCCGGCCGCAAGCCCCTCCGGCGGTTCGGGGACGTGACCTGCCCCACTTTCCCCGACCGCCCGGCTGCCCGAATCGGCGAACAGTCGCTACCGTTACCAGCCCCACCCAAGTTACTTACCAGTACAGCGCAAGGAGGCCCGGTGCCGGCCGCCCAGCCCCCCGCGAGCCCGGAGCGCACCCGCCCGGTGTGCCCGACCCCGGCGAGCCCGGCCCCGGAGGCCGTCAACTCCGCCCGCGGCAAGGGCCGTCCGCGCAGCGCCGCCGCCGACCGGGCGATCCTCGACGCCACCCGCGAGGCCCTCTCCGAACTCGGCTGGGGCGGGCTGACCATGGGCCACGTGGCGAGCCGGGCCGGGGTCGCCAAGACCACCCTCTACCGCCGCTGGCCCTCCAAGAACGAGCTCGTGGTCGACGCCGTCGCCACCCTCTTCGACGACCTGGTGATGCCCGACCTCGGCAGCCTGCGGGCCGACATCGAGGCCGTGGTCGCCCAGTTCGCCGGCCTGCTGGCCCGCCCCGAGACCCAGGCCGCGCTGCTCGCGCTGTTCGCCGAGGGCATCCGCGACCGCCAGCTGCACCGCCGGATCCGCGAGGCCATCGTGGACCCGCAGAAGCGGCTGGTCCGCCAGGGCCGGGCGGCCGCCCAGGCGCGCGGCGAGCTGGAGGCGGACCTCGACACCGAGTCCGCCCACGAGGAGGTCGACATCATCTTCGACACCATCGCGGGCACGGTGGAGCACCGCGTCCTGGTCAGCGGCGAGCCGATCACCCCCGAGTGGACCCGCCGCTTCACCGACCTGCTGCTGGGGCCGCTCACCACCTGCTGAGGGCACGACGGAGCCGCCCGCACGGAATCCCGTACGGGCGGCTGCCCACGTGCCCGCGCACCCGCGCGGGCGGGCGGCGGCGCGGTCAGAACGTCGCGTTCTCCTGGTACGTCCCCCACTCCTGCCGCAGCGCGTTGCAGATCTCGCCCAGCGTCGCCTCGGCGCGCACCGCGTCCAGCATCGGCGGGATCATCGACTCGCCCGAGCGCGCCGCCGCCAGCATGGCGTCCAGCCCGGCCCGCACCGCCGCGTCGTCCCGCGCCGCCTTGCGCTCGCCCAGCACCCGCACCTGCTCGCGCTCGACCTCGTGGCTGACCCGCAGGATCTCCAGCTCCGGGGTGACGCTGCGCGGGTGGCAGTTGACGCCGACCACGCGCTTGTCGCCCTTCTCCACCGACTGCTGGTACTGGAAGGCCGCCTCGGCGATCTCCCCGGTGAACCAGCCCTCCTCGATGCCGCGCAGGATGCCGGAGGTGATCGGGCCGATCTCGTGGTCCTCGCGGCCCTTGTCCAGGATCCGCTGGAAGATCGCCTCGGCCTGCTGCTCGATCCGGTCGGTCAGCGCCTCGACGTACCAGGAACCGCCCAGCGGGTCGGCCACGTTGGCGACGCCGGTCTCCTCCATCAGCACCTGCTGGGTGCGCAGGGCGATCTCGGCGGCCTGCTCGGAGGGCAGCGCCAGGGTCTCGTCCAGGGCGTTGGTGTGCAGCGAGTTGGTGCCGCCGAGCACCGCGGCCAGCGCCTCGACGGCGGTGCGGACCACGTTGTTGTACGGCTGCTGCGCGGTGAGCGAGACGCCGGCGGTCTGGGTGTGGAAGCGCAGCCACTGCGCCTTGTCGGTCTTGGCGCCGAAGCGGTCGCGCATCCAGCGGGCCCAGATCCGGCGCGCGGCGCGGAACTTGGCGATCTCCTCGAAGAAGTCCAGGTGCGCGTCGAAGAAGAAGGACAGGCCGGGTGCGAAGACGTCCACGTCCAGGCCCCGGGACAGGCCCAGCTCGACGTAGCCGAAGCCGTCCGCGAGGGTGTACGCCAGCTCCTGCGCGGCCGTCGCCCCGGCCTCGCGGATGTGGTAGCCGGAGACGGACAGCGGCTTGTACGCGGGGATGCCCTCGGCGCAGTAGGCCATCAGGTCGCCGATCAGGCGCAGGTGCGGCTCGGGAGCGAAGAGCCACTCCTTCTGCGCGATGTACTCCTTGAAGATGTCCGTCTGCAGGGTGCCGTTGAGCACCGCCGGGTCGACGCCCTGGCGCTCGGCGGCGACCAGGTACATGCAGAAGACCGGGACGGCCGGGCCGCTGATCGTCATCGAGGTGGTGACCTCGCCGAGCGGGATGCCGGCGAACAGCACCTCCATGTCGGCGGCCGAGTCGATGGCCACGCCGCAGTGGCCGACCTCGCCGAGCGACTTGGCGTCGTCCGAGTCGTAGCCCATCAGGGTGGGCATGTCGAAGGCGACCGAGAGGCCGCCGCCGCCCGCGTCCAGGATCATCCGGTAGCGCTCGTTGGTCTGCTGCGCGTTGCCGAAGCCGGCGAACTGGCGGATGGTCCAGGTCCGGCCCCGGTAGCCGGTCGCGTGGAGGCCCCGGGTGTACGGGTACTCGCCCGGCCAGCCGATCCGCTCGAAACCCTCGGTGGCCTGCCCGGCGGGCGGGCCGTAGACCGGCTCGACCTCGTCGCCGGAGAGGGTGGTGAAGTCCGCGTCCCGCTTGCGGGCCTTGTCGTACCGCTGCTGCCAGCGCTGCCGTCCGCGCTCGATCTCCTCGGCGTCCATGACCCCGAACTCCGCTCCGTACGGCCGCCACGGCGACGGGCGGCACAGCTATTAGGACGTCCTACTAATTTACTCGGACGTCCTAGTACTTGTCGACGGGAACCCGCGGACAAACACGGAGGGCCCCTCCCCCGGGACGGGGAAGGGGCCCTCGCGCGGACGCCCGGCTCAGACGCCGGCCGGCTGGCGGGCGCCGGTGCCCGCCGGCAGCTGCTCGGCGGCCTCGCGGGCCACCTTGCGCTCGAAGACGAAGGACAGGAACGGGATGCAGCCCGCCGCCAGGGTCAGCACCAGGCGGCCGATCGGCCACTTCAGCTTCTGCCCGAGCAGGAAGGTCACCACGAAGTACCCGATGTACAGGTAGCCGTGCAGCATCGCGACGTACGTGGTCACGTCCTCGGCCGTACCGAAGCCGTACTTCGCGACCATGAAGCCGCAGAACACCAGCAGTGCCACACCGGTCGCAATGGCCAGGCCCCGGTACCAGCCCAGCAGGGGGGTCGCCTTCATACTCTTCCTCGCCTCGCTCGGCAGTTTCGGCGGGTACGCCCGGATCCGCGCACCGCTCCCACGAGGGTAGCCGTCCTCACGCCTCCCCCTTCGCAGCCCCCTCGTCCGGCTCGGAGAAGTCGCCGGCCGCGATCCGCAGCGGCTTGAGCAACTCGAACACCTGGCGGCACTGCTCGGGGCCGTACTCCTCCAGCCCGAACTCCATCGCCATCAGGTCCCGGGTGGCCTCCTCCACCGCCTCGCGGCCGCGCCCGGTGATCGCGGCCAGCACGCCGCGGCCGTCCAGCGGGTTGGGGCGGCGGGCGACCAGGCCGGCCCGCTCCAGGCGGTCGACGGTGTTGGTCACGCTGGTCGGGTGGACCATGAGCCGCTCGCCGATCTTGGAGAGCGAAAGCTCACCGGTCCGGCTGAAGGTCAGCAGCACCAGCGCCTCGTAGCGGGCGAAGGTCAGCCCGTACGGCTTGAGCACCGCGTCCACCCGGGACAGCAGGATCTGGTGGGCGCGCATGATCGAGGTGATCGCCGCCATCGAGGGGACTCCGCCCCAACGGCGGGTCCACAGCTCGTCGGCGCGGGCGATCGGGTCGAAGTCGAGAGCGAGGGGCTTGGCCACCTCCTTACCGTACCGGCGGCCGGGACAGGTGCTACCAGCCGTCCTGATGGTGGACAAGCGCCACGCGTGGCGGGATCCCGCCAATCGGACGGCCAGGTCCATACCTGGACATTGCGCCGGCATGAACGGAACGCAACACGCCTGCGGCGCGGCGGGGTTGACCGCCGATCGGGCCAACACCGGTCCAGCGGGCCCAGGTTCGGACCGCGACCGACCGGGATCCGGGGCGATTGATCCCTTTCGTCACCCCGTTCACAGTGTTTCCTCCTGGCGGGACTTGGCCAATTCATGAGGAAGACCTGTCATTTGATTTGCTCGATTGTCATGCTTTCCGCCAACCCCGTCCGGCGGCCACCACCCCCACCCACCGGTGGCCAGCCGCTCGACCGCTCGGGGCCCCTGCACGTCAGCGCCCGTCCCGCCCCTCAGGTGCCGACCCCGGCCCCCGGGACGCGGCGCGACCGCGCCCACACGCGGTTTCCCGGAAGGACTCGTCCGTGAAGCGAAAGCTCGCCGCAGTCGCCGTACTCTCCGCCACCGCACTGCTCACCGGCGTCGTCCAGGTCGGCAGCGTGGCCGTCGCGGACCCGGCCCCGCACTCGCGGGCCGCCGACCTGATCGCCCTGGCCAACAGCCAGGCGGGCAAGGTGGCGCACGCCCTCGCCCTGGGCGGTCAGCAGCAGCTCGTCGCCAAGGATGCCCTGGTGGACGCCGACGGCACCCGCCACTTCCGCTACGAGCGCACCTTCGCCGGGCTCCCGGTCCTGGGCGGCGACCTCGTGGTGCACCAGAAGGCGGACGGCTCGACCACCTCCGTGGACAAGGCCACCGGCGCGACGATCGCCCTGCCGAGCCTCACCCCGCAGATCCCCGCGGACAAGGCCGCCGACCAGGCGACCGGCGCCGTGCGGTCCACCGTCGGCATCACCGCCGACCGGGACGAGGCCCCGCTGACGGCGGTGCACCGGACCGGCACGGCCGAGCTGGTGGTCTGGGCCACCGACGGCAACCCGCGCCTGGCGTACCGCACCACCGTCGAGGGCGAGCGCGCCGACGGCACCCCGAGCCGTCAGCTGCTGGTCACCGACGCGGCCAGCGGCCAGGTGCTCTCCACCCACGAGGAGGTGCAGACCGCCGCCGGCACCGGCAAGGGCGTCTTCGTCGGCACCGTCCCGCTGACCACGACCCAGAGCGGCTCGACCTACTCGCTGAAAGACGCGAGCCGCGGCGGCCAGGCCACCTACACCCTGAAGGGCAAGACCTCCGGCTCCGGCACGCTGGTCGCCAACTCGACCGACAGCTTCGGCAACGGCCTGTCCTCCAACGCGGAGTCCGCCGCCGTGGACGCCCAGTTCGGCGCCGCCGCCACCTGGGACTTCTACAAGAACACCTTCGGCCGCAACGGCATCAAGAACAACGGCGTCGGCGCCGCGAGCCGGGTCCACTACGGGCGCAACTACGTCAACGCGTTCTGGGACGACTCCTGCTTCTGCATGACGTACGGCGACGGCTCCGGCAACACCCACCCGCTGACCGAACTGGACGTGGCCGGTCACGAGATGAGCCACGGCGTCACCTCCGCCACCGCCGGTCTGAACTACTCGGGCGAGTCCGGCGGCCTCAACGAGGCCACCTCGGACATCTTCGGCACCATGGTCGAGTTCTACGCCAACCTGCCCGCCGACAAGCCGGACTACCTGATCGGCGAGCTGATCAACATCAACGGCGACGGCAAGCCGCTGCGTTACATGGACCAGCCCTCCAAGGACGGCTCCTCGGCCGACTACTGGTCCTCCTCGGTCGGCAACCTGGACGTGCACTACTCCTCCGGTGTCGCCAACCACTTCTTCTACCTGCTGGCCGAGGGCAGCGGTGCCAAGACCATCAACGGCGTCAGCTACAACAGCCCGACCTACAACGGCTCGACCCTCGCCGGCATCGGCCGGGACAAGGCCGCCCAGGTCTGGTACAAGGCGCTGACCACCTACATGACCTCGACCACCGACTACGCGGGCGCCCGCACGGCGACCCTGAAGGCCGCCGGCGACCTGTACGGCACGACCAGCGCCGAGTACAAGGCGGTCGCCGCGACCTGGACCGCCGTCAACGTCAACTGACGTACGGCGCACGTGATCCGGACGCCCGGGGCCCGTCGGGAGGGCAGGCCCCGGGCGTCCGCCCGCTCTCCGGGGCCGCCGGGTCCGTCGGGTCCGTCGGGCCGCCCGCCCGGGCTGTCAAGGCCGCCCTGCTGGCGGAGTTCCGCCAGCGGGACGAACCACCCGAACCGGACAACCGGCAGCAGTCGAACCACCCGCACCCCGGACTGGCGATTCCTGGCCAATCCCCGGACGCGGCCTGTCCATTCCTGCCAGTGATTGTCATGCTTCTGACCAAGCCCCGTCCGACCCCCGCCACCCCCACCCGATCCGGCGGAGCGTCAGGAACCGCACGGGAGCAGCACGTCCGCGCCCTACCGCCCCACGGCGTCACCTCCGGCGCCCCGGTACGCGGCGCACCCGCACGCACCCGCGGGTCTCGTGGAAGGAACCCCCGTCCGTGAAGCGAAAGCTGACTGTCGGAGCCGTACTCTCCGCCACCGCCCTGCTGGCCGGCGTCGTCCAGATGGCCGCCGTCCCCGCCGCCCAGGCCGCCGCCCCCGCGCCGGAGCAGCAGCAGTCCGCGCTCCTCGCGCTGGCCGCCGGACAGAGCGCCCCGGTGGCGCAGGCCCTCGCCCTCGGCGGCCAGGAGAAGCTGGTCCCCAAGGACGTCGTGGTGGACCGGGACGGCACCCGGCACCTCCGGTACGAGCGGACCTACGCCGGCCTGCCGGTGATCGGCGGCGACCTGGTCGTCCACCAGAAGGCCGACGGCTCGGTGGGCTCGGTCGACCGCGCCTTCGCCGGCCGCCTCTCCGTGTCCAGCCTGATCCCGGGCCTCGCCGCGGGCCAGGCCGCCGAGCGGGCCACCGCCGCGGTTCGCGCGACGGTCGGCATCGCCGCCGACGAGGACGAGGCCGCGCTCAGCCGGGTCGACGGCGCCGGCGCGACCGAGCTGGTCGTCTGGGCGGCCGACGGCGCCCCGCGACTGGCCCACCGCACGGTGGTCACCGGCGAGCGCGCGGACGGCACCCCGAGCCGCCAGGAGGTCGTCACCGACGCGGCCACCGGCCAGGTGCTCTCCAGCCAGGAGCACATCCAGACCGCGACCGGCACCGGCAAGGGCGTCAACGTCGGCACCGTCACGCTGACCACCACCCAGAGCGGCTCGGCCTACCAGCTCAAGGACGCCACCCGGGGCAACCAGTCGACCACCGACCTCAAGGGCGGCACCTCGGGCAGCGGCACGCTGTTCAGCAACACCACCAACTCCTGGGGCAACGGCTCGCCGTCCAACCGCGAGTCCGCCGCCGTGGACGCCCAGTTCGGCGCCGCGGCGACCTGGGACTACTACAAGAACACCTTCGGCCGCAACGGCATCAAGAACAACGGCGTCGGCGCCGCGAGCCGGGTCCACTACAGCACCAACTACGTCAACGCGTTCTGGGACGACTCCTGCTTCTGCATGACGTACGGCGACGGCTCCGGCAACACCCACCCGCTGACCGCCATCGACGTCTCCGGCCACGAGATGAGCCACGGCGTCACCTCCGCCACCGCCGGCCTGATCTACTCGGGCGAGTCCGGCGGCCTCAACGAGGCCACCTCGGACATCTTCGGCACCATGGTCGAGTGGTCGGCCAACCTGCCCGCCGACCCGCCGGACTACCTGATCGGCGAGAAGCTCAACATCAACGGCAACGGCACGCCGCTGCGCTACATGGACAAGCCCTCCAAGGACGGCGCCTCGGCCGACTACTGGTCCTCCACCGTCGGCAACAAGGACGTCCACTACTCCTCGGGCGTCGCCAACCACTTCTTCTACCTGCTGTCCGAGGGCAGCGGCGCGAAGGTGATCAACGGGGTCAGCTACAACAGCCCGACCTCCAACGGCTCGACGCTCACCGGCATCGGCCGGAACAAGGCGGCGGCGATCTGGTACCGCGCGCTGACCGTCTACATGACCTCCACCACCAACTACAAGGCCGCCCGTACGGCGACCCTGAAGGCCGCCGGCGACCTGTACGGCACGACCAGCACCGAGTACAAGGCGGTCGCGGCGGCCTGGAGCGGCGTGAACGTCAACTAGCCGCACCGGCCGCACCCGGCCACACCCGGCGCACGCCCGCCCCCGGTGCGGAGCACGCCACCCCGGTAGGAAACGAGCCACCCCGGTAAGAAACGGCGACAGGCTGCCGCGGCCCTTTGGGAGAGGAGGCCGTGGCAGCCTGTCGACCGTCCGCGGAGCGGGTCAGGCGGTGGCGGGCCGCAGCTCGCCGCGCTCCTCGCGACCGAGCATCCGCTCGGCGAAGAAGCCGCCGGTGGGCACCACGGCGAGGACGAACAGCAGGATGCCGCGCTTGGCGTCCCACTTCTGCGCCTGCCAGGCCTGGATCCAGAAGACCACGTACAGGATGAACAGGATCCCGTGGACCATGCCCATCACCGGCACGGCGTCGAAGGAGGTGGTCCGCTTCAGCACCGAGCAGATCAGCAGCAGGATGAACGAGACCCCTTCGGGGCCGGAGACCAGGCGCAGGCGGTGGACGGCGCTGCTGTTCACGTTGGATACCTCAATACGGGGGTCGGAGGCGCTGGCGCGCTTGTGAAGCGACTCACAAGCCTTTCGGCCATTATCACCGAGCACCTGTCCGAGTCCCCGGCCGGGGGGCGGCTCCGTGCCCGATCTCACAGCCCCGGCCGCGGCCGCCCCGCCATCACCGCCCCGCCACCACGGCCCGCGACCACCGCCCGCCACCGCCATCACCGCGCCCGCCCGCGATGTCACAGCTGTGTGCCGGAACGCGAACGAGCGCGACCACCCGTCACCGGGACCCCCTATCCTGCTGCCCGCGCGTCCACCGATCCGGGCGCCGGAAGCACCACGCCACGGGGGTAGCCACCACATGTTCAAGCGCGACTGGGACCGCCGCACCTGCGCCAAGCGCGGCCACATCACCTACGCGCCGGCCGAGCCCGAGCTGGCCTCCCGGCTGCACGCCACCACCGCCCTCGGCGACGCCTGGCGCTGCCTGCGCTGCGGCGACTTCGCCCTGGGCGCCCCGCACGGTTCCGGCCCCGCCGCGGACGCGCCGCTGGTGCCGCGCGGCAAGGCGCTGCGGGACCTCTTCATCCTGCGCTTCCTCGCCGTCGAGCGGGTGCTGCGCGGGCTGCTGATCATCGTGATCGCCTGGGCCGTGTGGAAGTTCTCCAACAGCCAGGACGCGGTGCACCGGGTCTTCGACGAGAACCTGACGGTCTTCCGGCCGGTCACCGACCACTTCCACTGGGACCTCGAGCACGCCCCGATCGTCGAGACGATCCGCAAGACCTTCGACTTCAGGAAGAGCACCCTGCTGTTCGTCGCGGGCGCGCTGCTGGCCTACGCCGTGATCGAGATCGTCGAGGCGGTCGGCCTCTGGCTGAACAAGCGCTGGGCCGAGTACCTGACGGTGGTCGCCACCGCGGCCTTCCTGCCGCTGGAGGGCTACGAGCTGAGCCACCACGTCAGCGCCGTGAAGATCTGCACCCTGGTGCTGAACATCGCGGCGGTCCTCTGGATCATGCTCTCCAAGCGCCTGTTCGGACTGCGCGGCGGTGTGGTGGCCTTCGAGGCGGAGCGCCACTCGGCCTCGCTGCTGGAGGTCGAGCAGGCCGCCGGCACGGTTCGGCACCCCGGACACGGGGCGCACGCGCGGAGCTGACCGGCGCGTTTGTCCCAGCCCGGTACCAGTTGGGCCCCGCACCCTCCCCGGGCCACGGCCGCAGCGGCTAGATTGCGGCCGTGGCACAGTTCAGACTCCAGGGATCGCGGGTGCTCGCCGTCGAATTGGGCGGGGACGCCGTCAAGGCCCGACACGGCTCCATGGTCGCCTACACCGGGCAGATGACCTTCAAGAAGCTGACCGGCGGCGGTGACGGCCTGCGCGGCATGGTCGCCCGCCGGCTGACCGGCGAGAAGATGACGGTGATGGAGGTGAAGGGCCAGGGCACCTGCTACTTCGCCGACAAGGCCACCGAGATCAATCTGGTCCGGCTGAACGGCGAGGCGCTGTACGTCGAGGCGGACAACCTGCTCTGCACGGAGTCCACCCTGCACACCGGCACCAGCTTCACCGGCCTCAACGGCATGTCCTCCGGCAACGGCCTCTTCACCACCAAGGTGGAGGGCCACGGCTGGGCCGCCCTCACCTCCAACGGGCCCGCCGTCATCCTGCGGGTCGACAAGAGCATGCCGCTGCGCGTCGACCCGGGCGCGTACGTGGCGCACACCGGCAACCTGCACCGCAGCCTGAAGTCGGGCGCGGGCTGGACCACGGTGATCGGCGAGGGCGGCGGCGAGGCCGTCCAGGTCGAGTTCACCGGCGACGGCCTGGTGTACGTGCAGCCCTCCGAGAAGGTCACCATCGGGGGTGACGTCTGATGGGCTTCACGAAGATCAACGGCAAGATGGTCGAGGCCCAGGTGGTGCCCGGGCAGCGGCTGTTCAGCCAGCGCGGCGCGATGCTCGCGTACAGCGGCGACGTCCGCTTCACGCCGAACATCACCGGCGGCCAGGGCGGCGTGATGTCGATGATCGGCCGCCGGGTGGCCAACGAGGACACCCCGCTGATGACCGTCGAGGGCCAGGGCCGGGTGATGTTCGGCCACGGCGGCCACCACGTCCACGTGATCGACCTGTTCGGCGACACCCTGTACGTCGAGGCGGACCGGCTGCTCGCCTTCGAGGGCACGCTGCGGCAGTCCACCATGTTCATGGGCTCGCAGGGCGGCGTGATGGGCATGGTCCGCGGCCAGGTCACCGGGCAGGGTTTGTTCACCACCAAGCTGGAGGGCCACGGCTCGGTCGCGGTGATGGCCCACGGCGGCGTCTTCGAGCTGCCGATCGTCCCCGGCCAGGAGGTGCACGTCGACCCGCAGGCGTACGTGGCGCACCGCGGCGACGTGCGCAACAAGCTGTCCACCGCGCTCGGCTGGCGCGACATGATCGGCCGCGGTTCGGGCGAGGCGTTCCAGCTGGAGCTGTCCGGACAGGGCGCGGTGTACGTCCAGGCGAGCGAGGAGAAGCTCTGATGTCCTACCCGCCGCAGCCCCCGTACGGCTCGCCGCACGACCAGCCGACCCAGCCGGGCTTCGTCGTCCCGCCGCCCCCGCCGAACCACGGCCCGCAGCCGGGGTACCCGCAGCAGGGCGGCTACCCCTCGCAGGGCGGTTACCCCCAGCAAGGCGGTTACCCCCAGCAGGGCGGCTATCAGACGCCCCCGCCGCACCAGCCCCCGCCGCCGCCCCACCAGGCCTACGCCCAGGAGCAGTTCGGCGGCCCGATCGCCCCGCTGCCGACCGCCCAGGGCGGCGACGGCCCGGTGGTGCACGACGTCCACAGCCTGCCGGTCAACGACAACGTCAACCCGTACGCCTTCTCGGTTGAGCTGAACGGGTCCTACTTCCTGCAGAAGGGCAAGATGGTCGCCTACTACGGCGACATCACCTTCAAGGGCGTCGGCGCCGGGATGGTCGACCGGATGCTCGGGCAGCACTTCAACTCGCCGATGCACGCCTCGGACTGGGTGGTCGCCGAGGGGCGCGGCAAGCTGCTGCTGGCCGACCGGGCGTTCGACCTCAATTCGTACGACCTGGAGGACGGCAACCTGACCGTCCGCTCGGGCAACCTGCTCGCCTTCGACCCGACGTTGCGGCTCAAGCAGTCGATCATCCCGGGCTTCCTGACCCTGATCGGCACCGGCCGCTTCGTCGCCGCCTCCAACGGGCCGGTGCACTTCGTCGAGCCGCCGATCCGGGTGGACCCGCAGGCGCTGGTCGGCTGGGCGGACTGCCCGGCGCCGTGCCACCACTACGACCACGACTACATGCACGGGCTGATCGGCGGCATCCGGCGGCTGACCGGCCTCGGCGGCGCCTCCGGGGAGGAGCACCAGTTCGAGTTCATCGGTGCCGGGCAGGTGCTGCTGCAGTCCAGCGAGAAGCTCATGGCCGAGCGGTCGGTCGGGGTGGTGGGCGCCGAGGCGGGTGTCCCGATGGGCGGAGTGCCGTCCCAGCCGGGCTCGGCCGGGCACGGCGGCGGCAACCCCAATCTGCCGGGGCTCGGTAACCTGGGCGACCTCGGCCGACGTTTCGGCCTGTAAATTTGTACAAGATTGAACTAAATCGGTTATGCTGGATCCCATGGATACGCACACGATCGACACTGCGGACAACCCTCCGTCGCAGCCCGAGGAGGAGACTCCCTGGCTGACCGCCAGGGAGCAGCGGATGTGGCGCGCCCATCTGGAGGTCGCCAAGCTGCTGGACTACCAGCTCAGCCGCGAGCTCCAGCCCCACAACCTGGCGATCAACGACTACGAGATCCTGGTCGTGCTCTCCGAGGCCCCCGACCGCCGGATGCGGATGACCGACCTCGCGACCGCCACGCTGCAGTCCAAGAGCCGGCTGTCGCACCAGATCACCCGGATGGAGACCGCCGGCCTGGTGCTCCGCCAGGAGTGTCCCGGCGACCGCCGCGGCCTCTACGCCCACCTCACCGAGCAGGGCTGGGAGACCATGCAGCGGGTCGCCCCGGACCACGTGCGCAGCGTCCGGGCCCACTTCATCGACCGCTTCACCCCGGAACAGCTGGACGCCATGTTCGAGGCCCTCGCCCCGATCGCCGAACACCTGCGCGGCCTCCGCGGCAAGCCGTAGCCCCGGCGCCACCCACCAACCGCCCCGCCGCGACCACCCTCGCGGCGGGGCGGCCCGCATCCCGGGGCAACCGCCCTCGGCCTCTGCGCAGGACGTCGACCAGACCGACTTCCTGCGCAGAGCAGCGAGGGGCAAGGCCACTCAGCCTTGGTGACGGCGGCCCCGGCCGAACTCGGCCGGGGCCGCCGTTGCGTCGCGCTTCCTGGAAAGGGCGGACGGGTGCGAACACGGGCCCGCCCCCCGTTCTCCGCAGGGGGTGACGGAGCGGCGGGCGTCTCAGCTCGTGGTGAGGCCGGCGACGAGTTCGTCGGCCGCGCCGTACGGGTCCAGCTCGCCCGCGGCCACCCGTTCGGCCAGGGCCACCAGGTGCCGGTCGCCGCGCAGGTCGCCGATCCGGGCCCGCAGCTCGGCCAGCGCGATCGCCTCGATCTCCTCGGCGGCCCGGCGGCGGCGGCGCAGCGCGAGTTCGCCGTGCTCCTCCAGCCAGGCGCGGTGCTTCTCCAGCGCCTCGACCACCTCGTCCACGCCCTCGCCGCGGGCCGCGACGGTCTTCACGATGGGCGGCCGCCAGTCCCCCGCCTCGCGGGCCTCGCCGAGGCCGAGCATGTGGTTGAGCTCCCGGGCGGTGGCATCGGCGCCGTCCCGGTCGGCCTTGTTGACCACGAAGACGTCGCCGATCTCCAGGATCCCGGCCTTGGCGGCCTGGATGCCGTCGCCCATCCCGGGGGCCAGCAGCACCACGGTGGTGTCGGCCTGGGCGGCGATCTCGACCTCGGACTGGCCCACGCCGACGGTCTCGACCAGGATCACCTCGCAGCCGGCCGCGTCCAGCACCCGCAGCGCCTGCGGCGCCGTCCAGGAGAGTCCGCCGAGGTGGCCGCGGGTGGCCATCGAGCGGATGAACACCTCGGGGTCGGTCGCGTGGTCCTGCATCCGGACCCGGTCGCCCAGCAGCGCGCCGCCGGAGAACGGCGAGGACGGGTCGACGGCCAGCACCCCGACCCGCTTGCCGAGCCGCCGGTAGGCGGAGACCAGCGCCGAGGTGGAGGTGGACTTGCCGACCCCGGGCGAGCCGGTCAGCCCGATGGTGTACGCCCGCCCGGTGTACGGCGCGAGCGCGGCCATCACCTCCCGCAGCTGCGGTGCGGCGTTCTCGACCAGCGTGATCAGCCGGGCGACGGCCCGCGGCCTGCCCTCCCGGGCCTGCTCGACCAGCGTGGCGACATCGATCATCAGGAGCTCCTCGCACGGGTGCGTACGCCGAAGGGGCTGCGGACCGCTTGTGGCGGTCCGCAGCCCCGAAGATCAGATCAGCTGATCAGGCCTTCGGGACGCGCACGATGAGCGCGTCACCCTGGCCACCGCCGCCGCACAGCGCGGCCGCGCCGATCCCGCCGCCGCGGCGCTGCAGCTCCAGCGCGAGGGCCAGCACCACGCGGGCGCCGGACATGCCGATCGGGTGGCCGAGCGCGATCGCGCCGCCGTTGACGTTGACGATGTCCGAGGAGACGCCCAGGTCCTTCGTCGACTGGTACGCGACCGCCGCGAAGGCCTCGTTGATCTCGATCAGGTCGAGGTCGGCGACCTCCAGGCCCTCCTTGGCCAGCGCGTGCTTGATCGCGTTGGACGGCTGCGACTGCAGCGAGTTGTCCGGGCCGGCCACGTTGCCGTGCGCGCCGATCTCGGCGATCCAGGTCAGGCCCAGCTCCTCGGCCTTGGCCTTGCTCATCACGACCACCGCGGCGGCGCCGTCGGAGATCTGCGAGGAGGTGCCGGCGGTGATCGTGCCGTCCTTGGTGAAGGCCGGGCGCAGCTTGGCCAGGCCCTCGACGGTGGTGTCCGCGCGGATGCCCTCGTCCTGGCTGAACAGGACCGGCTCGCCCTTGCGCTGCGGGATGGCGACCGGGACGATCTCGGCGTCGAAGACGCCGTCGGCCTGCGCCTTGGCGGCCCGCTGGTGCGAGGCGGCGGCGATCTCGTCCTGCACCTCGCGCGGGATGCCCAGGCGGGTGTTGTGCTTCTCCGTGGACTCGCCCATCGGGATGTTCTCGTAGGCGTCGGTGAGGCCGTCGTGCGCCATGGCGTCCAGCATCCCGATCGCGCCGTACTTGAAGCCCTCGCGGGACTTCGGCAGCAGGTGCGGGGCGTTGGTCATCGACTCCTGGCCGCCGGCCACGACGATGTCGAACTCGCCGGCACGGATCAGCTGGTCGGCCAGCGCGATGGCGTCCAGGCCGGAGAGGCAGACCTTGTTGATGGTCAGCGCCGGCACGCTCATCGGGATGCCGGCCTTGACGGCGGCCTGGCGGGCCGGAATCTGGCCGGCGCCGGCCTGCAGCACCTGGCCCATGATCACGTACTGGACCTGGTCACCCGTGATGCCGGACCGCTCCAGGGCGGCCTTGATGGCGACACCGCCGAGGTCGGCACCGGAGAATCCCTTGAGGGAGCCGAGCAGGCGACCCATCGGGGTCCGCGCACCGGCAACGATCACAGAGGTGGTGTTGGTCATGGGACGGGCCCCTTCGCACGTCGTGGCCAGGTGAGGATGCGCTCAATGTACTGACCTGTTACCCGCCCGTCACCGGAGCGACGGTGTGATCGAGCGCACTGGCACCCTCCAGTCAACACCGTGCCGGAGCGGTCCGGGTGAACCCCGCCGCGTGTGAGCAGGCTCGCACGTCCGGCACTGGCGTCCGTCACGGGCCATGCGCTGCACTTGGTGCCACCCCTGTCCCCTCCCCTACTCCCCGGAGGTCGCCGTGCTGACCCGGATCGACCACATCGGCATCGCCTGCCGAGACCTCGACAAGACCGTCGAGTTCTACCGCGCCACCTACGGCTTCGAGGTCTTCCACTCGGAGGTCAACGAGGAGCAGGGCGTCCGCGAGGCCATGCTCAGGATCAACGGGACCGACGACGGCGGCGCCTCCTTCCTCCAGTTGCTGGAGCCCACCCGGCCCGACTCCACCGTCGCCAAGTGGCTGGAGAAGAACGGCGAGGGTGTGCACCACATCGCCTTCGGCACCGCCGACGTGGACGGCGACGCCGCGGCCATCGGCGCCAAGGGCGTCCGGGTCCTCTACCAGGAGCCGCGGACCGGCTCGATGGGTTCGCGGATCACCTTCCTGCACCCGAAGGACTGCGGCGGCGTGCTGACCGAGCTGGTCACCTCCGCGCCGGGCGCCCACGAGGAGCACTGATCGTCCACGGACCGCCCCCGGGGGTGTCGCCCGTTCCGGCGGCACCCGACGGTCCGTCGGTCATGACCCGTCAGTAACCTGGACGGGAGGGCCGGAAAACCCCCATGCGGCCATTCCCCCGTGCTGCGCTCCCACTACAATGCCCAGGTGCGCGAAGACTCCGGACGACGGAGGCGACGGGCACGGCCGAAGACAGGCCCGTCCGCCCGCCGGCGGTCGGCCCGTCGCAAGGGGAGTCCAGTACGCGGGCACGGCTGAACAGTCGCAAGACGGATCTGTCACCATTCTCCACAAGGCAAGAGTTCGCCCAGGAGTCCACTCGGACGGGGGAACGCGGTACCCCCGCGCTCCCGCGCCCCGGACTCCGACGACCGCGGCGGGCGGCCCCGGATTGGCGAGGGGTCGTCCACCTGCTGCGGATGCAAGGACCAGTCGGACCGGCGCCCGGGAAACGGGAGCCCGGAACCGGCCGGGTCGAGGACGCGACCAGGAGATGGATGGGACCGCGGAGTGCGGGGCAACGACCGCTACGAGGCTGACGATCACCTCTCCCAGTTCGAGGCCGAGATGGGTCGGACTCGGAAGGAGCGGGACAAGGCAGTCGAGCATGCCGAAGACCTCGCCTACCAGGTGGAGGTACTGCGGGCGAAGCTGCACGAGTCCCGCCGCATGCTCGCCCAGCCGCGCGCCTTCGACGCCGTCTCCGGCCAGGCCGAGCAGATGCTCCGCACCGCCGAGATGCAGGCCCAGCAGCTGCGGGCCGACGCCGAGCGCCAGCTCCGGGACTCCCAGGCCGCCACCCAGCGGATCATGGCCGAGGCCGCCGAGCGCACCGCTCGCCTGGAGGCCGAGCTCGCCGCCCGCCGCCGCCAGCTGGAGGACGAGCTCACCGAGCTGCGCCGCTCCGCCGAGCAGCACGTCAACGGCTGGGCCGAGCAGAGCCGGGCCGGCTCCGAGCAGGAGGCCCAGCGCCTGCTCCAGGAGGCCCGCGCCGAGGCCGAGCGAATGGTCGCCGCCGCCCGCGCGGAGGCCGTCGCCCTCTCCGACCAGGCCCGCGCCCAGACCGCCGCCGACGTGGACGCCGCCCGCGGCGAGGCCCAGGCCGCCGCCGAGGCCGCCCTCCAGCGCGCCCAGAGCGACGCCGAGCGCCTGCTGCGCGCCGCCTCCGAGCAGGCCCAGCAGGCCGGTGCCCAGGCCGCCGCCGACGTGGACGCCGCCCGGGGCGAGGCCCAGCAGCAGCTGGCCGCCGCCCACGCCGCCGCCGAGCACCAGCTGGCCGCCGCGCAGGCCGAGATCGGCCGGCTCAAGGCGCAGGCCGCCGCCGAGCAGACCCGGGCCGAGCAGCAGCTCTCCGCCGCCAAGGCCGAGATAGAGCGGCTGCGCGCCGAGGCCATCGCCGAGGCGGAGCGCACCCGTCACGAGGCCGCCGCACTGCGTGCCCAGGCCGAGCAGGCCGCCGAACAGCTCCAGGCCGACGCCGAGGCCGCGGCCGAACGCAAGGTCGCCGACGGCGAGGCCGCCAACGAGCAGCGCTCGCAGACCGCCCGGGCCGAGGTCGCCCGGATGGTGGCCCAGGCCACCAAGGAAGCCGACGCGATCCGCGCCGAGGCCGAGGCCGTCCGGACCGCGGCCGCCACCCGGCAGGCCGAGGCCGACGCCGCCAAGGCCGCCGCCGCCGAGGAGAGCGAGCGGCTTCGGGCCACCGCCGAGTCGGTCGCCGCCGAGCTGCGCGGCGAGGCCGAGGCCGCGATCGCCGACCTGCGCGCCCGGGCCGAACGGGACGTGGCCGAGCTGCGGGCCCACGCCGCCGCCGAGGCCCAGCGGCTGCGCAGCGAGGCCGAGGAGGAGGGCCGGGCCGCCGGCGCCAGGGACGCCACCGTCCACCTCGCCAAGGCCGCCAAGACCGCCGAGGAGGTGCTCGACCGGGCCGACCGGGACGCCGAGACCGCCCGGAGCGAGGCCGCAGCCGAGGCCGAACGGATCCGCGCCGAGGCCGCCGCCGAGGCGCAGCGCCTGCGCGAGCAGGCCCAGGCCGCCGTCGAGCAGGCCCAGAACGCCGCCCTGGACGACGCCGCCGCGATCCGCGAGCGGATCGAGCAGATGCAGGACGAGGCGGCCCGACTGCGCGCCGAGGCCGAGGAGTTGCGCGCCCAGGCCGCCGCCGAGGCCGACCGGGTCCGCGGCGAGGCCCGCCGCCAGGCGGTGCTGCAGATCGAGGAGTCGGCGAAGAACGCCGAGGAATTGCTGACCAAGGCCAAGGCCGACGCGGACGAGCTGCGCGCGGGCGCCGCGGAGGAGATCGACCGGCTGCGCGAGCAGGCTCAGCAGCAGGCCGCCGAAACCCAGGGCCGGGCCGAGCAGACCCTGGCCCGGGCCCGTACCGAGGCCGCCAAGATCACCGCCACCGCCGAGCAGCAGGGCCAGGACGCGCTCTCCGCCGCCAAGGCGGCCGCCGCCGAGAACCGCACCGCCGCCGAGCGTGAGACCGCCGAACTCCGCCGCGAGGCAACCGAGTTCGACCAGCGGGTACGAGCCGAGGCGAGCGCCGCCGCGGAGTCCCTGACCGCCGAGGCGCAGGCCGCGGCGAGCGCGGTGCGCGACGCCGCCGCGGCCGACGCCGAGCGGGTGCGCACCGGGGCCGACACCGAGGCCGCCCGCACCCGGGCCGAGGCCGAGGCCGAGGCCGCCGCGCTGCGCGAGGAGAGCCGCCGCGAGCGCCAGGAGGCGTCCGCCGGGCTGCTCCGCGAGCGCGAGGAGACCGCCGACCAGCTGGCCGCCGCCAAGGCCGCCCGGCTGCAGGCCGAGCAGGCCGCCGCCGAACTCCGCAGCACCGCCGACGCGCACGCCGCCGAGGTGCGGGCCGAGGCCGAGCAGGCCGCCGGGGAACTGCGCGCCCTCGCCCAGCGCGAGACCACCCAGCAGCGCGAGAACGCCGAGGCCTACGCCGACCGCGTCCGCACCGAGGCCGAACAGCACGCCGCCGACCTCACCGAACGCACCGCCACCGAAACCGCCGAACTCCGCGCCACCGCCGACACCTACGCCGCCGAGCAGCGCGAAGCCGCCGACACCTACGCCGCCGAGCAGCACGAGGCCGCGGACACCTACGCCGCCGAGGTGCGGGCCGAGGCCGAGCAGGCCGCCGGGGAACTGCGCGCCCTCGCCCAGCGCGAGACCACCCAGCAGCGCGAAAGCGCCGAGGCCTACGCCGCCGAGCAGCGCGAAGCCGCGGACACCTACGCCGCCGAGGTGCGGGCCGAGGCCGAGCAGGCCGCCGGGGAACTGCGCGAAGCCGCGGACACGTACGCCGCCGAGCAGCACGAGGCCGCCGACGAGCTGCTGCGGCGCGCCGAGGCCACCGCCGAGCAGCGCCGGGCGGACGCCGTCAAGGACGCCAAGGCCACCCGCGAGAAGGCCGCCGCCGAACTGGCGCTGGCGAACGAGCAGGCCTCGACCGTCCGGGCCGAGGCCGGCCGCGAGCTGTCCGAGGCCCGGTCCACCGCCGACGGCATCCGCGCCGAGGCCGAGGCCGAGCTGGAACAGGCCAAGGCCGACCGCGCGGAGCTGATCGCCGCCGCGAAGGCCGAGGGCGCCGAGCTGATCGCCACCGCCGAGGAGGAGGCCGCCGAGGTCCGCCAGTCGGTGGCCGGCATGTACGAGGCCGCCGCCGAGCAGATCGCCACGCTCAAGGCCGCCGCCGGGCAGGAGGCCGCCGAGATCCGCGAGGCCGCCGAGCAGGACGCGGCCGAGCTGCGCGAACTGGCCGAGCGCGAGACCACCGAACTGCGCGAGCTCGCCGCCCGCGAGACCGCCGAGCAGCGCGAACTGGCCGCCCGGGAGAGCGCCGAACAGCGCGCCGCCGCCGACGCGTACGCCGCCGAGGTCCGCGAGCTCGCCGCCCGCGAGACCACCGAGCAGCGCGAGCTCGCCGCCCGCGAGACCGCCGAACTGCGGGCCCGCACCGAGGCCGAGACCACCGCGCTGCGCGAGCGGACCGAGCTGGAGCTGGCCGCCGACCGCGAGGCCGCCGAGGCCGAGCTCGGCCGGCAGCGCGCCGAGGCCCAGGCCTACGACGAGCAGCTGCGCGCGGACGCCGAGGCCGAGCTGCGCGCCGCCCAGGAGGCCGCCGAGCAACTGCGCGCCGACGCCGAGGCACAGGCCGCCCGGACCGTGGCCGAGGCCGAGGCCCAGGGCGCCCGCGCGATCGCCGACGCCGAGGAGCTGTCCGCCGGACTGCACGCCGAGGCCGAGGAGTACGCCCTCGCCACCCGCACCCTGGCCGACGAGTACGACGCCGCCACCCGCACCCGCGCCGACGCCTACGACGCCCAGACCCGGGAGGCCGCCGAGCAGTTCGACCGGAGCACCCGCGACCACGCCACGTCCGTCCTGGAGAAGGCCTTCGCCGACGCCGAGGCGCTCGGCGAGGACGCCCAGACCACCGCGCTGGCCACCACCGCCGCCGCCGAGGAACAGGCGGACGCGATGGTCGCCGCTGCCCGCAAGGAGGCCGACCGGCTGGTCGCGGCCGGCGAGGCGGCCGGCCAGCGCGAGGTCGAGAAGGGCCGGTCCGACGCCGACGCGCTGCTCGCCGAGGCCCGCCGGGACGCCACCGCGATCCGCGAGCGCGCCGAGGAGCTGCGCGAGCGCACCGATGCCGAGGTGGAGGCGCTGCACGAGCGCGCCCGCAAGGAGAACGCGGCGGCCATGAAGTCGGCCGGCGAGCGGGTGGACGCGCTGGTGACGGCCGCCCAGGAGCAGCTGACCGAGGCCGAGGAGCAGGCGGTGGCCACCGTCGCCGAGGCCGAGGACCGCGCCGCGGCCCTGGTCGCCGCCGCCGAGGACCGCGCGAACGAGCTCACCTCGGAGGCGTCCGCCGAGGCCAGCAAGGTCCGCCTGTCGGCGGTCCGCAAGGCCGAGGGCCTGCTCAAGGAGGCGGAGACCAAGCTCTCCACCTCCACCGACCGCGCCGAGGCGCTCATCGAGAAGGCCGAGGCGAAGCTGCGGTCGGCCGAGACCGAGGCCGAGGAGCGGCTGGACCGGGCGGCGACCGAGGCGGAGAAGCGCCTGCGGGACGCCGACCAGGCCGCGGACGAGCAGGTCGAGCTGGCGAAGGCGGAGGCCGAACGGCTGCTCGCCGAGGCGAAGGCCGAGGCCAAGCGGGTCACCGACGAGGGCCGGCGCGAGCTGGACGAGCTGGTGCGCCGCCGCAAGGACATCAACACCGAGATCTCCAGGGTGCAGGACGTGCTGTCCGCCCTGGAGGCATTCGAGGCACCGTCACCGGTCGCCCAGGCCAACGGGGGAAGCAGCACCAAGAAGGACGGGGGCGCCAAGGCCGGTGCCGGAGTCGGCTCCCCCCGGTCGGGTGGCAATCGCTCCAAGAACGCACCACCCGATTGAGCGGACATTGTCCGCGAGACAACGGCATTTCGCCGTCGACACTCCGGTACCGTGTCAGGATTCCCTCAACCACCTCAGCGGTTTGACGACAGGAAGCCCAGAACCCCATGAGCGACAGTCACTCCCCTCACGGCTTCGACCTGGTGCGCCGTGGGTACGAGCGCGCCCAGGTCGACGAGCGGATCACCAAGCTGGTGGCCGACCGTGACAGTGCCTTGACCCGGATCAGTGCGCTGGAGAAGCGCATCGAGGAGCTCCACCTGGAGACCCAGACCGCCCAGGCGGCGGTGGTCGAGCAGGAGCCCTCGTACGCCGGTCTCGGAGCCCGCGTTGAGAAGATCCTGCGGCTCGCCGAGGAGGAGGCCAAGGATCTGCGCGAGGAGGCGCACCGCGCCGCCGAGCAGCACCGCGAGCTCGCCGAGGCCGCCGCCCAGCAGGTCCGCACCGAGGCCGAGAACTACGCCAAGGACCGCAAGGCCAAGGCCGAGGACGAGGGTCTGCGGATCGTCGACAAGGCCAAGAGCGACGCCGCCCAGCTGCGCGCCGAGGCCAACAAGGACGCCCAGAACAAGCGCGAGGAGGCGGACGCCCTCTTCGAGGAGACCCGCACCAAGGCCGCCCAGGCCGCGCTGGAGTTCGAGACGAACCTGGCCAAGCGCCGCGAGCAGTCCGAGCGCGACCTGGCCGCCCGTCAGGCCAAGGCCGAGAAGCGCCTGGCCGAGATCGAGCACCGGGCCGAGCAGCTGCGCCTGGAGGCCGAGAAGCTGCGCACCGACGCCGAGCGCCGGGCCCGCCAGACCGTCGAGACGGCCCAGCGCCAGTCCGAGGACATCGTGGCGGACGCCAACGCCAAGGCCGACCGCATCCGCAGCGAATCCGAGCGCGAGCTGGCGGCGCTCACCAACCGCCGCGACAGCATCAACGCCCAGCTGACCAACGTCCGCGAGATGCTGGCGACGCTGACCGGTGCGGCCGTGGCCGCCGCCTCGCTGCCGAACGACGACACCATGGGCGTGCCCGCCCAGCAGTCGCGCTGACGCAGCTCCGCGGCCCGGTCCGCCCCGCGGTCGTCCGACAGGCCCTCACCCGCCCGGGTGAGGGCCTGTCGGCTGTCGTGGCGTCATCACCGCGGGCGGTTCCTACCGGGGGTAGGCCCCGTCCGGCCGCTGGTACCCGCTGCTGAGCTGGTTGCCGTCGTCGTCGGAGACGGTGCCGAACCAGGAGGTGCACCAGACCGACACCGAGTCGGGCCAGTACTGCACCTCGAAGGGGTGGCCGGAGCCGTAGTCGCCGTACGAGGTGACGATGAAGGTCTCCCCCGGGCGCATCCAGTAGTCCTCGCCGAGCGGTTCCAGGGTCAGTTCCACCAGCCCCTCGCCACGGTTGGTCACGGGCATCCGGCCGGTCACCTCCAGCGCCGAGAAGTCCCAGGCGGCCGCGTCCTCGCTCATCCGGCGGCCACCCGGCGCAGCAGGGCACGGACGGCGGCGTCGAAGGCCTCGGGCGCCTCCAGGGCGCTCAGGTGGCCCACGCCGGGGATGACGGTCAGCTCGGCGTCCGGGCGGGCCCGGAGCATCGCTCCGGCCTCCTCCGGCGCCACCAGGGGGTCCTGGGCGCCCGTCACCACCGCCACCGGCACCCGCAGGCCCGCCAGCACGTCCAGGGCCTCCGGACGGGCCGCCATGGCCCGCTGGGCCCAGGCGACGGCGGCCGGCGGGGCGGCCGCGATCATCGCCTGCACCCGCTCCAGGAGGTGCTGCGAGTCGGGTCCGAGCTGCCCGGCCGCGACCTGCTCGTCCAGCAGCAGCTGCACGCTGTCCCGCGCGGTGACGGCGGCCGCGATCCGCTCCCGGTTGGCCCGGACGGCGTCGGTGTCGGCGGTGGCGCGGGTGTTGGCCAGCAGCAGGCCGGACAGCCGCCCGGGGTGGCGGCGGGCGAAGGCCAGCGCCACGTAGCCGCCCATGGAGAGGCCGCCGACCACCGCGCGCTCGATCCCGGCCGCGTCCAGCAGCAGGGCCAGGTCGTCCGCGACCCGGTCCAGCGAGGGCTCGTCGGTGCCCAGTTCGGTGCCGCCGAACCCCCGCTGGTCGGGGGCGAGCACCCGGGCTCCGTCCCCCGTCAGGCCGGGCAGCGTGTCCAGCTGGGCCGACCACATCGAGGCGTTCAACGGGAAGGCGTGCAGCAGCACGAGGGGGGTTCCGGTGCCGCTCTCGCGGACGGACACGGCCGAGGGGAGCCCGCTCACGCCCCCACCTCGCTCCGCCCGGCGGGGGCGTTCCCCCACGCGCACCTCTCGATCATTCGCTCGCTTCGCTCGCTCATGGGCCCACCGTATTCCGGTGCGCTCGGCGGGCCCACTCAGCGGGCCGTGATATCCGCTTTGTCCTAGCCTGACAGAGAGTAAGGGAGCGCGAATGATCGAGTTGCACGAGCTGACGAAACGTTACGGCAAGACGCTCGCGGTGGACCGGCTCAGCTTCACCGTCCCCCGGGGCGTGGTGACCGGCTTCCTCGGCCCGAACGGCGCGGGCAAGTCCACCACGATGCGCATGATCCTCGACCTCGACCGCCCGACCGGCGGCCGGGTCACCATCGACGGCAAGCACTACGGGCAGCTCAGCGAGCCGCTCAAGTACATCGGCGCGCTGCTGGAGGCCAAGGCCGTCCACCCCGGCCGCACCGCCCGCGACCACCTGCTCTGGCTCGCCCAGAGCAACCGCATCCCGGAGCGCCGGGTGGACGAGGTGCTCGCCCTGGTCGGCCTCACCCCGGTCGCCCGCAAGCGGGCCCGCGGCTTCTCGCTCGGCATGGGCCAGCGCCTGGGCATCGCCTCCGCGCTGCTCGGCGACCCGGAGATCGTCATGTTCGACGAGCCGGTCAACGGCCTGGACCCGGAGGGCATCCTCTGGATCCGCAACCTGATGAAGCGCCTCGCCACCGAGGGCCGGACGGTCTTCGTCTCCTCCCACCTGATGAGCGAGATGGCCGTCACCGCCGACCACCTGGTGGTCATCGGCCGGGGCCGGCTGCTCGCCGACCTGCCGATGCCGGAGTTCATCCGGCGCAACTCCCGCTCCGCCGTACGGCTGCGCAGCCCCGAGCCCGAGCGCCTGCTCGACCTGCTGTCCGGCGCCGGCCTGCGGCCCGAGCCGGGCCCGGAGGGCTCCTGCGAGGTGGTCGACGGCGACCTCGCCCGGCTCGGCGAACTGGCCGCGGCGCACGGCCTGGTGCTGCACGAACTCAGCCCGCAGCAGGCCTCACTGGAGGAGGCGTTCATGCAGATGACGGCCGACTCGGTGGAGTACCACGCGGGCGCCGGATCCGGCCGGGACGCGGCCGGCGCACCCGGCGCCTGGGGCGCCGGCTGGAAGGCGGACGGCGCCCGGCCGGCCGCCGCGGCACGGCAGGAGGAGAACTGAGATGGCGTCCTACCCCGCGATCCTGCGCTCCGAGTGGACGAAGATCCGCAGCGTCCGCTCGACGGTCTGGACGCTCGCGCTGACCTTCGTCGTCACGGTCGGCGTCGGCGCGCTGCTGTCCCTGCTCACCAACAACAACTTCACCGAGTTCCGGCGCAACGAGCAGACCCCGTTCGACGCCACCGGGACGGCGTTCGCCGGCATCATGCTCGGCGAGCTGGCCATCATCGTCTTCGGCGTGCTGGCGATCGGCAACGAGTACAGCAGCGGCATGATCCGGGTCACCCTGGCCGCCGTCCCGCAGCGCGCCACCCTGCTCGGCGGCAAGACCGCGGTGCTCGGCGCGCTCGCCCTCGCGGTCTCGCTGGTGACGGCCTTCGTCACCTTCTTCGTCGGCCAGTCGCTGCTCGGCCCGCACTCCACCACGCTCGCCGAACCGCACGTGCTGCGCGCGGTGTTCGGCGCCGCGCTGTACCTGACGATGCTCTGCCTGTTCTCGGCGGGCGTCACCACGATGCTGCACAACCAGACGCTCGCGCTCGGCGTGCTGGTGCCGTTCTTCTTCCTGCTCTCGCCGATCCTCTCGGCCGTGCCGAAGGTCAAGACCCTGGCCCACTACTTCCCGGACTACGCGGGCTCGCGGATGCTGCTGGTGTACGAGCAGCACGGCCAGCCGTACGGGCCGTGGGTCGGCTTCGCCGTCTGCCTCGCCTGGACGGCGGCGGCCCTGCTCGGCGGCCTGCTGGTGCTCAAGAAGCGCGACGCCTGAGCCGGTCCGCGACGCCTGAGCCGGTCCGGCACCGGCCCCGCCCGGGGCCCTCAGTACCGCGGAGCGCCGCGCCCCCGCAGGACGTTGGAGGCCCGGCGCTCCCGCGCTCCCCAGCACGCGCGGTGCCAGTGCCGCCGGTCGTCCACCCCCGCGCCGTGCATCGGCCAGGCCACCACGTGGCCCATCCCCGGCGGGATCTCCTGGTCGCAGCCCGGGCAGCGGTAGGACCTCCCGGCCGTCCCGGCGACCGTCTGGACCACCCAGTCGTCGCCCTGGTAGCTCTCGGTGCGGCGCAGCGCTCCGCCGAGCGGGGCGGTCGGCTCGGCGCTCTCGCGGGGGGCGGCGCTCTTGATCCGGTTGCGGCGCGGCGACACGGCGGACTGCCTCTCTTCCGGGGCTGTGGGCCGTTCCAGCCTACGGCCGGTCGGCCCTCCGGACGGCCACTATCACGGGCCCGCCCGGTGCCCCGGCGTTTTTGCCGAGATCCACCCGATCATCAGGGAAATTCGAGGTTCCGCGTGCCATTGGCACATGACATCGGATACCCACGAGGGGAACAGGCGGGGCTCGCAGACCCTGCGCGCACCCCAGGAGGCCCAAGGATGACCAAGACCGGCGCCCGTGCCGAGACCTGCCGACCCGCCGCGGTCCGGCCGCCCGCCCCCGGCCCGGCACTGACCTCCGTCCCCCCGGTGACGGCCGTCGCGGGCGAGCCGTTGCCCGCGGCGCAGCGCGCGGGGGCGCTGCCGGCGGACACCGCGCCGGTGCGGGTCGGCCTGTTCCTGCTGTCCGCCCAGTTCCCCGGGCAGAGCCACGGCGAGGCGCTGGAGCGCACCGTCCGCTCCGCCGTCGAGGCCGAACGGGCGGGCTTGGACAGCGTCTGGCTGGCCGAGCACCACTTCGTCCCGTACGGGGTCTGTCCGGACGCCGCGACGCTGGCCGCGCTGCTGCTCGGCCGCACCCGCCGGATCGGCGTCGGCACCGCGGTGAGCGTGCTGTCCACCCGCCACCCGGTGGCGCTCGGCGAGCAGGCCGCGCTGCTGCACCTCACCTCCGGCGGGCGTTTCACGCTCGGGGTCGGCCGCGGCGGGCCGTGGATCGACCTGGAGGTGTTCGGCGACGGCCTGGGAGCCTTCGAGCACGGCTTCCCGGAGCGGCTGGACCTGCTGCTGCGCTGGCTGCGCGGCTCCCGGGTGGGTGCGGACGGCCCGCAGTTCAGCTTCCCGGAGGTGGCGGTGGTGCCGCGGGCGGGCGAACCGGTGCGCCGGCCCGCGCTGAGCAGTTGGCTCGGCTTCGGCGAGCAGTCCGGCCCGGTGCGCTTCCCGCGCCAGCGCCAGGACGAGGAGGGCCCGGGCGAGGGCTTCGTCGAGGGCTTCGTCGAGAGCCAGGGCGAGGGGTTCGGCGAGGAGCTCACCCGGACCGGGCGGCCGGTGGCCGGTCCGCCGGTGGTGGTCGCCTGCACCTCGCCGGCCGGGGTGAAGCTGGCCGCCGAGCGCGGTCTGCCGATGTTGCTCGGCATGCACTCCGGGGACGACGACAAGCTGCGGATGCTGGAGCTGTACCGCACCGCCTGGCTGGCCGCCGGGCGCGGCGAGGAGCAGCTGCGCCGGGTCGCCCGCCGGCACGTCGCGGCCGGGGTGGCCCAGGTCGACGACCGCGCCGCGGCGGCCCGGTCCACGCTGCTGAACGCGATGCCCGGCTGGTTCGAGTACGGGCTCGGCGCCCACCGCACCGTGGACGGCCGCGAGCGCCGGATGCGCGACCCGCGCGAGTACACCGAACTCCTCTGCGACCTGCACGCGGTGGGCACCCCGCGGCAGTGCGCCGACCGGCTGCTGGCCACCGCCGAGCGGACCGGCATCCGTCGGTTCGCCCTGCTCGCCGAGGGCAGCGGCGACCACGAGGCGACCCTGCACAACATCGCCCGGCTGGGCTCCGAGGTCCTGCCGCAGCTGGGCTGACCGACGTGCCCCGGGCCCGGGCCGCCGCCCCTCCCCCCGCACCGGGGGACGGGGGCGGCCGGCGTCGCGGCGGTGCCGCCGCTCAGCAGTCCCGCAGTTCCTCGGACTGGTTGAGCAGTTGCTCCCGGACGGAGGTGAAGCGCGTCCACCGGGTCTCGTTGGCCTCCGACGGCAGGAACACCGCCACCCGGTGACAGTTCTGGAAGGCCAGCCGCACGCCGAAGTGGCGCTGCAGCGCGCCCCGGATGGCATCGCTGGCCAGGGCGCGCAGCAGTTGGCCACGGGCCTGCTCGCTGGGCGGCGGTACCTGGTTGTCGGCGAAGTCGGTGCCGTCGACCTTCGCCTGGGCGACCAGCGAGCTGATCAGGTCCCAGGCGTACGGCAGGGAGACGCGGACGCAGTCGACGAATTCCCGCTCGTCGACCTCGCCCCGCTCGGCCTTCTCCAGCAGGGCCGGTGAGACGTCGAGCGACATGGATTCTCCTCTCACGGTCCACCCGCGCGGCGCCCGGGTGGTCATGCGTAGTCCAAGCTCAGGTGAGGGTGGGCGAAATCGCGTGTGATGTCCGGAACACCGTGGGACGGGGGTTGCCGGCACCTTCGCGACCAGCGGCGGCGACACGGGACGTGACGTCCCGAACACCGAACGCGCTCAGAACAGCGTGGCAGTCAACGGCGGAGCAGGCCGGTCATTCCTGGGGATTGCTTGGGAAATACGCCGTGGTGCACCAGATTGGCCGGATCCTGTCGGATCGTTCATCTGAAGTCTCCGTCCCCGTTGACAGCGGTCCCGCAAGCGTGCCGTCACACACCGTAGCGACCTGAGGGGACGGGCGCCAGAGCGCGACGAGCGGGAACGGGACCGCCGGACCTCAATGTTCGCGGGGTTCGCGCTTTCTTCACCCCGCCGTCGCGGAATCGCATCAACTGGCCCCGGTGGGCTAGCGTGGTCGACCGTGCGTCTCGTAATTGCCCGCTGCTCAGTCGACTATGCCGGTCGGCTCTCCGCCCATCTGCCCTCCGCCACCAGGCTCATCCTGGTCAAGGCCGACGGCAGCGTCAGCATCCACGCCGACGACCGCGCCTACAAGCCGCTCAACTGGATGTCCCCGCCGTGCGCCGTCAAGGAGGCCGACGGGGTCTGGACGGTGGAGAACAAGGCCGGCGAGAAGCTCATCATCACGCTGGAGGAGGTGCTGCACGACTCGTCCCACGAGCTCGGGGTCGACCCGGGCCTGATCAAGGACGGCGTCGAGGCGCACCTCCAGGAGCTGCTCGCGGACCGGATGGAGGTGCTCGGCGCCGGCTGGTCGCTGATCCGCCGCGAGTACCCGACCGCGATCGGCCCGGTCGACATCCTCTGCCGCGACTCCGACGGCGCCACGGTGGCCGTCGAGATCAAGCGCCGGGGCGAGATCGACGGTGTCGAGCAGCTCACCCGCTACCTCGAACTCCTCAACCGGGACCCGCTGTTGGCCCCGGTCAAGGGCGTCTTCGCCGCGCAGGAGATCAAGCCGCAGGCCCGCGTGCTGGCCACCGACCGCGGCATCGGCTGCGTGGTGCTGGACTACGACGAGCTGCGCGGCATCGACGACGACAAGCTCAAGCTGTTCTGACCCGTCACGACGTCCCGGGCACCGCCGGACCGGCCGTCGCGCCCGGCGTCGTCGGCGACCCGGACGAGGTCGCCGTCGGGCTGGGCGGGGGTGTCACCGGGGGCGTCGTGGGGCTGGTCGGCACCGGCTTCGTCGACGGCTGCCCGGTCGGCTGGGGCTGCGGCGCCGGCGGCTGGGACGGCCCCGGTGCGGACGGCTGCGGCTGCTGCGGGGACGGCGACCCGGTCGCCCCCGGCGAGGAGCTGGGCCGCCGCGACGGCGTCGCGCTCGGCGAGCGCGACGCGCTGCCGCTCGCGGTCGGTTCCGGGCTGCCGCTCTGCCCCGTCGGGCTGCCCGACGCCGTGGCGGCCGGGCCCGGGGAGGTACTGGCGGAGGGCTGCGGGAACGGCGCGTCCTGGCTGCCGCCCTCGTCCAGCCGGCCGCTGTGCGGGTCCTTCGGCCTGGGCTCGTCCGGCCCGGTGAGGCTCATCGCCACCGCCGTACCCAGCACCCCCATGGTCAGCACGACCGTGGAGACCACGGCGATGCGCCGCCGCCTGCTGGACTTCAGCCGGGCCGGCACCCGGGCCGCGATCTTGCGGATGACCGGCGCCCGGCTGGGCGGCGCGGACGCGGCGGGCAGCTGCCGCCCGTCGGTGCGCAGCAGGCCGAGCATCCGGCGCGCCGAGGCGACCCCGCGCTGCTCCCCCGCGGCCGCCCGCAGGGTGAGCGCGGTCTCCAGCTCCGCGACGGCCCGGGACGACTGCCGGAGGCAGATCGCGTGCACGCCCGACTCGTGGTGGAACCAGGCCTGGTCGCTCTCCGAGCCGGTCCGGCGGGCCGCCTCCAGGCCGAGCTCCAGCACCCGCTCCCAGGCGCCCCAGCGCAGCGCCAGCGCCAGCGCGGGCGCCGCCGCCCGGGCGAGCCGGACCACCGCCTCGTGCCGGCCGGCGGTCCGGTCGGCGAGCAGGACGCCGATCACCACCTCGGCCTCGGCGGCGATCTGTTCCAGCGTCACCGAGCTGTGCCCGACCCACCAGGCGAAGTGCTGGGCGGCGCCGTCCGCGCAGCCGAGGGCGGGCCAGTGCGGGACGAGCAGGTCGAGCGCGCCGGCGGTCAGCCGGTGGTGCCCGCCGATGGACACCATCAGTCCGGCGTCGGCGAGTTCGGCGAGGGCGGCCTCGCCGAGGCCGACGTCGATCAGCGCGGGCAGGTGCGGCGCGGCGGGGCACTCCCCGCCGAGCGCGACGGCCAGCCGCAGCACGGCCTGCGCGGGCTCGCTCAGGCCCTCGGCGAGCCGGACGGCGGGCGAGGCGGTCGCGGCGACCGAGGGCAGCGGGACGGTGCGGCGCAGCGCGTTCTCGCGGACCGCCGGGTCGGGGTCGTGGACGGGCCCGTCGACCGCGCCGAAGACGTCCATCCGGTCGTCCTCGGCGGCGACCAGCGCGTCCACCGCGACGTCCCGCTGGCGCAGCAGCGCGGCGGCCTGGACGAAGCGCAGCGGCAGTCCCTCGGACTCGAACCAGAGGTCCACCGCCCAGGCCTTCTCGGCGACGTCCAGCGGCCGCCCGGCCAGCCGGGCGGTGAGGGCGAGGCAGGCGGAGCGGGAGAGCCCGGCGACGAGGTGGTCCTGCATCCGGGAGCCGGGCGACAGCGGCGGGCTGTCCGGGGCGACCGAGACCAGGAAGGCGCATCCGGGGGCGGCGGCGAGCAGCCGCTCCAGTTCGACGTCGGACAGCTCGGCCGCGTCGACCACCACGACCGCGCCGACCTCGGCGAGGTGGCCGGCCAGTTGCCCGGGATCCGGGCGGTAGCCGGGGGCCTGGTGGGTGGCCGCGAAGAGGTCCTGGAGCAGGTCGTCGACGGTGCGGCGGTGGCCGCAGAGCTGGACGACACCGCCGGGGGCGAGGTCGGCGGAGGCCTCGGCGACGGCCGACAGCAGCGCGCTGCGACCGGAGCCGGCCTGGCCGACCAGGCGTATCGAGCGGCCCTCGGCGAGCAGGCCGAGCAGTTCGGCGATGTCCGACTCGCGGTCCAGCAGCGGCAGGTCGGCGGGTCCGGCGCCGAGCGCGAGCGGGCCGACCGCGCGGCCGACGCCGCCGACCGGGCCGCGGGCGGGCTCGCTGCGCTCGATCCGGCGCGGGCGGGGCCGCCACTCGTCGGGGCAGGGCCGGGCCTCGGAGCCGTCCGGGGCGCCGACGCCCACCAGCAGGCCGCCGGAGACCAGTTCGCCGCCGCGGGTGCGGACGGCCTCCTGCCGGAACTCCCCGGATGGCTGTGCCACGTTCTGCTCCGCATCGTGCTCGGCCGCCGGCGCCCGCGCCGACCGGCTGACGTCCCGGTCGCGGCCTCGGGCGGTCCCAGGGCCGTCTTCTGACGGGCAGACTCTTGCACATCCGGGGCCGCCCGTGCAGGGCGGTCCGGGGCCGGGGGCCGTTCGGGAGCGCTGACCAGGCGCGTTACAGCACGATGCCGTGCGGCTCGACGACGACGCCGTCGACGGCCAGGATGCGGTGCAGCTTGGTGGCCACCAGCAGCCGCTGCAGCTGGGCCGGGACGGAGCGCAGCACCAGGCGGCGGCCGATCCGGCCGGCCCGCCGGTGGGTCCCCATGATCACGCCGAGGCCGGTGGCGTCCCAGAACTCCAGTCGGGCGAGGTCGAGCACGAGGTCGCCGAGGCCGCCGTCCACGGCCTGGTGCAGCAGGGCGCGCGCGTCGGCGGCGGTGCGCACGTCGAGGCGGCCTTCGATGGCCAGCGCCGTGTGGTCGCCGGTGATGCGCATGCTCTCCTCCTTCGCCTGGACGGCCTGGTGCGGGGTGGGGTCGCCCCGGCCGGACCGGGTGCGGGAGCGGGGTGGGTGTCCGGACGGGCCGAGGCCCCACGCCCGGACCCGGTCGGAATGCCGGGTTCCCTCATCTGACGGCGAAGCCGCTCCGCAGGTTGCTGCTTCCGGCCGGATCTGAAGCAACTTCACTCGTCCGAGGGAATATACGCAGGAAGTCTCCACACCTACGCTCGATTACCGCCCAAATCACCCGTCTGCGGCACCCGGCGTGAGGAAACTCACCCGGCCCGGCGGGGCGTGCGATGCTCCGATCGCACGCCCCGCCGGGCCGTTCGTCCCGGTCGGCTCACTTGCCTTCGTACGGGTAGAAGCCGCGGCCGCTCTTGCGGCCGAGGTCACCGGCGGTGACCATCCGGGCCATGATCTCCGGGGCGGCGAACTTCTCGTCCTTGGTCTCGGTGTAGATGTTGTGGGCGGCGTGCAGCAGGATGTCCACGCCGGTCAGGTCGGCGGTCTGCAGCGGGCCCATCGCGTGGCCGAAGCCCAGGCGGCAGGCGGTGTCGATGTCCTCGGCGGTGGCGACGCCCGACTCGTACAGCTTGGCGGCCTCGACGACCAGTGCGGTGATCAGGCGGGTGGTGACGAAACCGGCCACGTCGCGGTTGACCACCACGACCTCCTTGCCGACGCCCTCGGCGTAGGCGCGGACGGCGGCCAGCGTCTCGTCGCTGGTCTTGTAGCCGCGGACCAGCTCGACCAGCTTCATCATCGGGACCGGCGAGAAGAAGTGGACGCCGACGACCGACTCCGGGCGCTCGGTGGCGGCGGCGATCCGGGTGATCGGGATCGCGGAGGTGTTGGAGGCGAGGACTGCGCCGTCCTTGGCGAGCTTGTCCAACTCGCGGAACACGCCCTCCTTGACCTCCAACTGCTCGAACACGGCCTCGACCACGATGTCGGCCTCGGCGACGGCGCCCAGGTCGGTGGTGGTGGTGATCCGGCCCAGCGCGGCCTCGGCGTCCTCGGCGCTCAGCTTGCCCTTGGCGACGAACTTCTCGTACGAGGCGCGGATGCCCGCGAGGCCGCGCTGCAGCGCCTCCTCGGTGACGTCCCGCAGCACCACCGGGTGGCCGGCCTGCGCGGACACCTGGGCGATGCCGGCGCCCATCAGGCCGGCACCGATCACGGCGATCTGCTTGCTGGACGCATTGCTCATGGCTGGGTCTCCCGATGCCGTCGCCGCCCCGCGGGCGGGCCCTGAAGGCGACTCAGGCAGGGGTGACCGCCGTTGAGCCGCATCGCTCGATTCTCCTGCCGCGCTCGCGCCCGGCAGTCACTTCCGCGAAGCGCGCAGTTCCATGGTCCACTCGCTCCGCTCGCTCACGCGGACTCTAATGCCCAAGTGCTTCGCGCAATAGCAATCGAGAGTGTGATCTGCAACCGACCTGGTCAGCCGCCCAAGTAGCCGGTCGGAGGGTCGGACGGTCACATGGTCGGGCGGTCACATGGTCAGGCCGAGGTCCTGGGCCAGGATCGCCGCCTGCACCCGGCTGCGCAGCCGCAGCTTCGCCAGGATCCGGCTGACGTGCGTCTTGGTGGTCGCCTCCGCCATCGCCAGCCGGACCGCGATCTCGCTGTTGGACAGCCCCGCCCCGATGCAGGCCAGCACCTCCCGCTCACGGGCGGTCAGCCCGGCCACCGCCTCCCGTGCCTCCGGCCCGACCTGCCGCTCCGCACGGGCGAAGGCCCCGATCAGCCGCCTGGTCACCGAGGGCGCCAGCATGCCGTCCCCGCGCGCCACCGTCCGGATGCCCTCGACCAGGGTGTCCGCCTCCAGGTCCTTGAGCAGGAACCCGGCCGCCCCGGCCCGCATCGCGCCGTACACGTACTCGTCCAGGTCGAAGGTGGTCAGCACGAGCACCTGACCGGCCCCCGCCGCGACCACCTCGCGGGTCGCGGAGACGCCGTCCAGCCGGGGCATCTGCACGTCCATCAGCACCACGTCCGGCCGCAGCTCCAGCGCCAGCCGGACCGCCTCCTCGCCGTCGGCGGCCTGCCCGACCACCTCGAACCCCGGCTCGGCGCGCAGGATCATCACCAGCGCCGCCCGTACCGCAGCCTGGTCCTCCGCCACCAGCACCCGTATCGTCATGCCCGCCCCTCGCTTCCCCGCGCGTGCGGCAGCACCGCGCGCACGCTCCAGTACCCGTCCGCCGGTCCGGCCTCGAAGCTGCCGCCGAGCAGCCCGGCCCGCTCCGCCATGCCCACCAGGCCGGCCCGGGCGCCGGGTAGTCCGCGGCCCGGCCCGCCGCGGTACGGGCTGTCGACGGCGATCCGCAGCTCCCCCGGCCCGAACTCCAGCCGCAGCCGCACCAGTCCGGGCCCGGCGTGCTTGAGCGCGTTGGTCAGCGACTCCTGGACGATCCGGTACGCGGCCAGCCCGACCGGCACCGGGACGTCCCCCCGCTCGCCGTGCTCGGCCAGCTCGAAGTCCAGTCCGACGTCCCGGCCGGCCGCCCGGGCCTTGGTCAGCAGGGCGTCCACCGCGGCCAGGTCGGGCGCCGCGTACGACTCGTCGACCTCTCCGCCGCCGCTGTCCCGAAGCAGTCCGATCATCCGACGCATTTCGGCCAATCCCTGGACGCTGTTCTCCCGGATCACCGCCAACACCTCCACCAGCGGGTCGTCCGCGGGCAGGCTCCGGCGCTTGGCGACGGACTGCGCGCCGGTGGCGTGGATCGCGATCGCCGACAGGTGGTTGGCCACCACGTCGTGCAACTCCCGTGCCATCCGAGCCCGTTCCGCGCCGACCGCCTCGCGCCGGTCCATCTCCGAGAGCAGCGCGGTCTGTTCGGCCCGCAGCCGCTCGGTCTCCGCCTCCCGCCGGTGCTTGCGCACCACGTCACCGGTCCACATCGGCGCCAGGAAGACCAGCGAACTGACCACCGCGACCAGCAGCCCGGCCGCGGTGCCGCCGGCGTACCAGGCCAGGCAGGAGAGCACCAGCACGATCGACCCGCCGGTCAGGTGCAGCATCCGCGACATCCGGCCGCTGCCGTAGATCACCGCCGCGTACAGCAGATCGGTGTACATGATCAGGGTCGCCAGCAGGCTGCCGGCGAACAGGCTGGCCGCGAAGGCCAGCCCGCCGACCGACACCGCGAGCACCGGCCTGGTGCGCCGGCACAGCTCCAGCCCCGCCATCACCAGCATCGGCGGCACCACCGCCCACACCGGCACCCGGTCGGCGTTCTGGTACGCCCGGAAGACGATCAGCACGGTGCCGCCGAGCAGCCCGCACAGGGCGATCAGCCGGTCGAGCCGGCGCGGGGAGAGGGACGGAACGGGCACACCCCCATCCCACCATCCCCGGCGGCCCGTCCGGCTCCGGTCCGCGGAGGAGCCCGCTACATCGAAAGATGCAGACCCGGACGGCACCGCACGACGACGACACCGGCGCACCCGCGCACCAGGCTGGACCCACCGCCGAACGTCCTGGAGCAGAACGTGATCGTCACCCTCATCGTCGCGGCCGAGACCTCCTGGTGGATCGTGCTCGGTCTGGCCCTCTCCGCCCGCTACCTGCTGCGGTGGCGCCGCACCGGCACCGTGCTGCTGTTCGGCCTCCCGGCCGTCGACCTCGCCCTGTACGCGCTCGCCGTGCTCGACCTGCGCGGCGGCGCCGCGGCGGGCTGGACGCACGCGCTCGCCGCGAGCTACACCGGCTTCTCGGTCGGGTACGGCCCCTCGCTGGTCCGCTGGGCCGACGCGCACTTCCTGCACCGCTTCGGCGGCGGCCCCAAGCCGCTGCCGGCGCCGAAGTACGGCCCGGAGCGCACCCGGCACGAGTGGCGGATCGCCGGCCGCACCGTCGTCTCCGCCGCGATCACGCTCGCCCTGATCACCCTGCTCGTGCCGCTCTCCGCGGGCTCAGCGCACTACGGCACGTTCCTGCAGTGGTACCTCAAGCTGGGCGCCGCCGCCGTGATCAACGTGATCGTGGCCGGCTGCTACTCGCTGTGGCCCAAGGAGCCGCCGGCCGGCGTGCGGGTCGAGGACGGCCGGGTCGTCGAGCAGCGGGAACCCCTGGGTTCCCGGCCCACGGAGCGGGCCTAGCGGTTCTCGCCGGGCACCCAGAGCACGTCGCCGCGCTCCTTGTTGGCCACCCGGGCCAGGATGAACAGCAGGTCGGAGAGCCGGTTGAGGTACTTCGCGGTCAGCGGGTTGACGGTGTCCCCGTGCTCCGCGATCGCCGCCCAGGTCGAGCGCTCGGCCCGCCGCACCACCGTGCAGGCCAGGTGCAGGTGGGCCGCGCCGGGCGTGCCACCGGGCAGGATGAAGCTGCGCAGCTTCTCGACCTGCTCCAGGTAGTGGTCGCAGTCCCCCTCCAGCCGGTCGACGTAGGACTGCAGCACCCGCAGCGGCGGGTACTTCGGGTCCTCGACCACCGGGGTGGACAGGTCGGCGCCGACGTCGAACAGGTCGTTCTGCACCCGGACCAGCACCGCCGCCACGTCCTCGGACAGCTGCCCGACCGCGAGGGCCACCCCGATCGCCGCGTTCGCCTCGTTGGCGTCGGCGTAGGCGATCAGCCGCGGGTCGGTCTTGGTGGTCCGGCTCATGTCGCCGAGCGCGGTGGTGCCGTCGTCGCCGGTACGGGTGTAGATGCGCGTCAGATTGACCATGCGGCCACCCTAGCCCGCGACGTTAGGCGCCGTTAACCCCGCACAGTCGCTACGCGACGTTGACCTCCCCCACCCCGAGGGTCTCGTCGCTACGCGACGTTGACCTCCCCCAGCCTCCGGCCGGGGGTACCCCCACCCCGAGGGTCTCGTCGCTACGCGACGTTGACCCTCTGCCCGGGCGGGGCAGCCTCCAGCCAGGCCAGGAAGCCGGTCAGCGCGTCCTCGCTCATCGCCAGCTCCAGCGGCGCGCCGTTGTGCAGGCAGCGCAGCACCACCGAGCCGGAGAGCAGTGCCAGCTCCTCCTGGCCCTCCGGGTAGCGCCGGCCGAGCACCTCGATCTCCCGGCGCGGCAGCACCTTGCGCGGACGCGGGGCGTACGAGAAGACCCGGAACCACTCGATCGAGTCACCGCTGTACCGGCCGATACCAAAAACCCACCCCTTGCCGTCGGTCGGAGGGACCGGGGCCGAGGTGGGTTTGCCGTTCTCGTCGAGGTCGGGCTGCGTCGAGGCGTCGGCGGGCATTTTGAGCCGGTAACTGCAGTCGAACGTGCCGCCGACCCGCTGGATCAGGCGGCGACGGACGGCGAAGGCCATCAGGCCGATCACACCCAGCGCCACGACCACCGCACACACCACAAGCGCGAGGACCATGCTCACCTACCTCCTCGCTACCCGCGTTCCCCGTAGCGGTCGTATCAAGCGACCGCGCTGACCTACCAACTACGACGACAGTCCCGGGGTCACGCTCGCGCGTCCCCGGGACCGTCGGTCGACCCCGCTAAGCCGGGGTCCGGCACACTCAGGCGTGGGCCTTGAGGCCGCGCGCCGCGAACAGACGGACCTCGGCACGCCGCTCGGCGTGCGCGTCCAGGTCCGACTTGGCCTGCTCCAGTGCGCGCTCGGCACGCGCGACGTCGATCTCGTCCGCCAGCTCGGCGATCTCCGCGAGCAGAGACAGCTTGTTGTCGGCGAAGGAGATGAAGCCGCCGTGCACCGCGGCGATCACGGTGCCGCCGTCCACCGTGCGGATGGTGACCGGACCGGTCTCCAGCACGCTCAGCACCGGGGTGTGGCCCGGCATGATGCCGGTGTCACCGGAGGCCGTACGGGCGACGACGATGGTGGCCGCACCGGACCACACCTTGCGGTCGGCTGCGACCAGCTCGACGTGCAGCTCAGCCAACGTGGGCTCCTAGGCTCATGCAACGCCCGATTACTCGGGAGTTTCGGTAAGAATAACGGGCCCGCGCCTCCGGCATGAAACCGGCGGCACGGATTTGACCGGAATCACAGCCGATGCGACGCGAGGGGTGGGCCCCAGACTCGGGGGCCACCCCTCACGGTCACGATCGGCTGCTACCGGCCGCGATTACTTCTTCGCCAGCTCGGCGGCGTTCTTCTCGAGGTCCTCGATGCCACCGCACATGAAGAAGGCCTGCTCCGGGACGGAGTCGTACTTGCCGTCCGCGATCGAGTTGAAGGCCTCGATGGTCTCCGACAGCGGCACGGTCGAACCCTCGACACCGGTGAACTGCTTCGCCACGTAGGTGTTCTGCGAGAGGAAGCGCTCGATGCGACGGGCGCGGTGCACCGTGATCTTGTCCTCTTCGGACAGCTCGTCCATACCGAGGATGGCGATGATGTCCTGGAGGTCCTTGTACTTCTGCAGGATCCCCTTGATACGGACGGCCGTGTCGTAGTGGGTCTGCGCGATGTACCGCGGGTCGAGGATGCGGGACGTGGAGTCCAGCGGGTCGACGGCCGGGTAGATGCCCTTCTCCGAGATCGGGCGCGACAGAACGGTGGTCGCGTCCAGGTGGGCGAAGGTGGTGGCCGGGGCCGGGTCGGTCAGGTCGTCCGCGGGGACGTAGATCGCCTGCATCGAGGTGATCGAGTGACCGCGGGTCGAGGTGATGCGCTCCTGCAGGAGGCCCATCTCGTCGGCCAGGTTCGGCTGGTAGCCCACCGCGGAGGGCATGCGGCCGAGCAGGGTCGACACCTCGGAACCGGCCTGGGTGAACCGGAAGATGTTGTCGATGAAGAGGAGCACGTCCTGCTTCTCGACGTCACGGAAGTACTCCGCCATGGTCAGCGCGGACAGCGCGACGCGCAGACGGGTGCCCGGCGGCTCGTCCATCTGGCCGAAGACCAGCGCGGTCTTGTCCAGAACGCCCGAGTCGACCATCTCGTCGATGAGGTCGTTGCCCTCACGGGTGCGCTCGCCGACGCCGGCGAACACCGACACACCACCGAAGTTCTCGGCGACGCGGTAGATCATCTCCTGGATCAGAACGGTCTTGCCGACACCGGCACCACCGAACAGACCGATCTTGCCACCCTGGACGTACGGGGTGAGCAGGTCGATGACCTTGATGCCGGTCTCGAACATCTCGGTCTTGGACTCGAGGTCCTTGAACGCGGGGGCCTTGCGGTGGATCGGCCAGCGGACCTCGACCTGGGAGTCGAACTCCGCCTGGTCGACGTTCAGCACGTCACCGAGGGCGTTGAAGACCTTGCCCTTGGTGATCTGGCCGACCGGCACGGAGATCGCGGCACCGGTGTCGGTGACCTGCGAACCGCGGACCAGACCGTCGGTCGGCTGCATCGAGATGCCGCGGACCAGGCCATCGCCGAGGTGCTGGGCGACCTCCAGGGTCAGGGTCTTCTTGCCGGTGCCGTCGGGGTTGTCCACCTCGACGTGCAGGGCGTTGTACATGTTCGGAATCGCGTCGACGGGGAACTCCACGTCGACGACCGGGCCGATGACCCGCGCGACGCGGCCCGTCGCCGTGGTCGGCTCAACAGTGGTGGTCATACTCATTCGCTCCCGCGGCTCGCGTCAGCGAGCGCGTTGGCGCCACCGACGATCTCGCTGATTTCCTGGGTGATCTCGGCCTGGCGGGCCGAGTTGGCAAGCCGCGTGAGCGACTTGATGAGCTCGCCGGCGTTGTCCGTCGCGCTCTTCATCGCGCGGCGGCGGGCGGCGTGCTCGGAAGCGGCCGACTGCAGCAGCGCGTTGTAGATCCGGCTCTCGACGTACCGCGGCAGGAGCGCGTCCAGGACGCCCTCCGCCGACGGCTCGAAGTCGTACAGCGGGAAGATCTCCGACTTGGCCGGCGTCTGGTCGCTGAGCTGGACCTCGTCCAGCTTCAGCGGCAGCAGCCGCGCGTCCTTCGCGTCCTGCGTCAGCATGGACACGAACTCGGTCGAGACCACGTGGAGTTCGTCCACGCCACCGGTCTCGGCCGTGAAGGCCTCGATCAGCTCGGCCGCCACCGTCTTCGCGTCACCGTAGGTCGGCTTGTCCGAGAAGCCCGTCCACGAGTTCCCCACCGACAGGTTGCGGAAGGTGTAGTACGACAGACCCTTCCGACCGACGATGTAGCTCACGACGTCCTTGCCCTCGCCGCGCAGGCGCTCGGTGAGCGTCAGCGAGGCCTTGATGGCGTTGGACGAGTAACCGCCGGCCAGGCCGCGGTCCGCCGTGATCAGCAGGACGGCCGCGCGCTTGGCGTTCGGGTTCTCGGTGGTGAGCGGGTGCTTGGCGTTGGACCGGGTGGCCACCGCCGTCACCGCCCGGGTGAGCTCATCGGCGTACGGAGCGGAGGCCGCCACCGCGCGCTGCGCCTTGCCGATGCGCGCCGCGGAGATCATCTCCATCGCCTTGGTGATCTTCTTCGTCGCGGTGACAGAGCGGATCCGGCGCTTGTAGACCCGAAGCTGTGCTCCCATGGGTCGTTACGTCCTTTCCCTCGCTACCGGACTCAGGCCTGCTCGGAGAGCAGCTTGCCGTCGGCGGTCTGGTAACCCTGCTTGAAGGCCTCGATCGCGCCGGTCAGGGCGTCGACGGTGCCGTCGGCCAGCAGACCGGTCTCGACGATGCCCGCCAGCAGGTCCTTGTGCTGCAGGCGGACGTGGTCCAGGAACTCGCGCTCGAAGCGGCGGATCTCGGCGACCGGGACGTCGTCCAGCTTGCCGGTGGTGCCGGCCCAGATGGAGACGACCTGCTCCTCGACCGGGAACGGCTGGTACTGGCCCTGCTTCAGCAGCTCGACCATGCGCGCACCGCGCTCCAGCTGGGCCTTGGAGGCCGCGTCCAGGTCGGAACCGAAGCCGGCGAAGGCCTCCAGCTCACGGTACTGGGCGAGGTCCAGACGCAGACGGCCGGCGACCGAGCGCATGGCCTTGATCTGGGCGGAGCCACCGACGCGGGAGACCGAGATACCGACGTTCACGGCCGGGCGGATGCCGGCGTTGAACAGGTCGGACTCCAGGAAGCACTGGCCGTCGGTGATGGAGATGACGTTGGTCGGGATGTACGCCGAGACGTCGTTGGCCTTGGTCTCGATGATCGGCAGACCGGTCATCGAGCCGCCGCCGAGGGCGTCGTTCAGCTTGGCGCAGCGCTCCAGCAGGCGGGAGTGCAGGTAGAAGACGTCACCCGGGTAGGCCTCACGGCCCGGCGGGCGGCGCAGCAGCAGGGAGACGGAGCGGTAGGCCTCGGCCTGCTTCGACAGGTCGTCGAAGATGATCAGGACGTGCTTGCCGTCGTACATCCACTCCTGGCCGATGGCCGAACCGGTGTACGGGGCGAGGTACTTGAAGCCGGCCGGGTCGGAGGCGGGAGCAGCCACGATGGTGGTGTACTCCAGCGCGCCGGCCTCCTCCAGGGCGCCGCGGACGGACGCGATGGTGGAGCCCTTCTGGCCCACGGCGACGTAGATGCAGCGGACCTGCTTCTCCGGGTCGCCCGAGCGCCAGTTGTCGCGCTGGTTGATGATCGTGTCGACGGCCACCGCGGTCTTGCCGGTCTGGCGGTCACCGATGATCAGCTGGCGCTGGCCGCGGCCGATCGGGGTCATCGCGTCGATGGCCTTGATGCCGGTCTGCAGCGGCTGCTTGACCGACTTGCGGGCCATGACGCCGGGGGCCTGCAGCTCCAGGGCGCGGCGACCGCTGGCGGCGATGTCGCCGAGGCCGTCGATCGGGTTGCCCAGCGGGTCCACGACGCGGCCGAGGTAGCCGTCGCCGACCGGAACCGAGAGGACCTCGCCGGTGCGGCGCACGGTCTGGCCCTCTTCGATGCCGCCGAACTCACCGAGGACGACGACACCGATCTCGCGGGTGTCGAGGTTCAGCGCGAGGCCGAGCGTGCCGTCCTCGAACTTCAGCAGCTCGTTCGCCATGACCGAGGGCAGGCCCTCGACATGCGCGATACCGTCCGCCGCGTCAGTGACCGTGCCGACCTCTTCCACAGAAGCGGCGTCCGGCTGGTACGACTGGACAAAGTCGGCCAGCGCGTCCCGGATCTCCTCCGGACGGATCGTAAGCTCCGCCATCAGGCTTCCCTGCTCTCCTAGTTTGCGATCCTCGGCCCGCCATTGAGGGCCGCAAGTATTCGACTCTCGGCCGGGTCTTCCGAACCGGCCGTACGATGTGCCGGCTCCTTGGGGAGCCGGTTTCCCGACCGAGGGTCGGATGTGCTGCTTCGGTGCTCAGCCTTCGAGCGACTGGCGAGCGCCCTCCAGGCGGCTCGACACGGTGCCGTTGATGATCTCGTCGCCGATCTGCACCCGGACTCCGCCGACGACCTCGGGGTCGACGTCGATGTTCAGGTGGACCTGGCGGCCGTACATCCGGGCCAGAGCACCGGACAGGCGCTCCTTCTGGACGTCCGACAGCGGCACCGCGGTGGTGACCAGGGCCACCACGCGGCCACGACGCGCGGCGGCGAGCTTCGAGTAGGACTCGAGGCCCTGCTCCAGGCTACGGCCACGCGGCGCGTTGACGAGGGCGGTGACCAGCCGGACGGTGCCGGCGTTGGCGCGGCCGCCGAGCAGCTTCTTGATCAGCTCGGCCTTCGCGACGGCACCGGCCTTCGGCTCGGTCAGCGCGGCGCGCAGCTCGTGCGAGCCGCTCACCACCCGGCCGAAGCGGAAGAGCTCGTCCTCGACGTCGTCCAGGGCGCCCGTCCGGTCCGCGGCGATGATCTCGGCGTACGCGGCGAGCTGCTCGGTCGCGTCCACCAGGTCGCGCGCGCCCGACCAGCGGGAGCGGACCAGCCCGGAGACCAGGTCGACGGCCTCGCCGGAGACCTGGCCGGTCAGCAGCGAGGCGACCAGCTGGGCCTTGTCCTGGCCCGACCGGGACGGGTCGGTCAGGACTCGGCGCAGCGACACCTCACGGTCCAGCACGGCCGTGACGGCGGTGAGCTCCCCGGCCAGCTTGGCCGCGTCCACCGAGGTGGAGTCGGTCAGGCTCTCCAGGTTCTCCCGGCCGGCGGCGAGCGCCTCGCGGCTGGCGCCGATCACTTGGCCGCGCCCTGAGCAACGGCGGCCTTGGCCTCCAGCTCATCCAGGAAGCGGTCGATCACACCGCTCTGCCGGGCGTGGTCCTCCAGGGACTCACCCACGATGCGGGACGCCAGCTGGGTGGCCAGCGAGCCCACGTCCTGGCGCAGGGCGGCAGTCGCCTGCTTCTTGTCAGCCTCGATCTGGGCGTGACCGGCGGCGACGATGGCCTCGCGCTGACGCTGGCCCTCCTCGCGCATCTCCGCGAGCTGGGCGGCACCCTGCTCACGAGCCTGCTCGACGATGCGAGCGGCCTCGTGGCGCGCCTCGGCAAGCTCGGCACGGTACTGCTCAAGTACGGCCTGGGCCTCGGCCTGAGTGGCCTCGGCGCGCTCCATGCCGCCCTCGATGGCGTCCCGGCGCTCCGACAGCACCTTCTCGATGCTGGGAAGAAGCTTCTTGCCGAGCAGACCGAAGACGATGAAGAAGCAGAGCAGGCCGATGATGATCTCGGGCCAGTTGGGGAGGAGAGGGTTCATCTTCTCCTCGGCCGCGAGCTGAGCCACGATGCTCATATCTGGACCTTCCTCGAAAGGGTCTGCGGCAGGATTACTTGTTGCCGAAGACGAACGGCATGACGATGCCGATGAGGGCGAGCGCCTCGGTCAGCGCGAAACCGATGAACATGTTGGAACGGATGAGGCCGGCAGCCTCGGGCTGACGGGCCATCGCCTGGACACCGTTGCCGAAGATCAGGCCGACGCCGATGCCGGGGCCGATGGCGGCGAGGCCGTAGCCGATGGAGGCGACGGAACCGTAGACAGTGCCCTCAGCGAGGATGCTCATTGACGTTGTCCTTTGCAGGGTGGTGAACCGGTGGTGATTGGCCACCGGGCGATCCGGGAGGTTGGTTCAGGTGGGGCCGAGGCCCCCTGGCTCAGTGCGACTCTTCGAGGGCACCGGCGATGTAGCTGCTGGCCAGCATCACGAAGATGTAGGCCTGCAGGAACTGGACCAGCAGCTCGAAGGCGGTCAGCGCGACGGCGACGACGAACGAGGCCGAGCCGTACAGCGCGCCCAGGGTCGGGCTGAGCAGGTACCAGGAGGCGATGGAGAACATCACGATCAGCAGGTGGCCGGCGAACATGTTCGCGAAGGCTCGGACCGCGAGCGTGAAGGGGCGCACGAAGATGTTCGAGAAGAACTCGATCGGCACCAGGATGAACATGACCCAGCCGGGGATGCCCGAGGGCCAGCAGAGGTTCTTGAAGCCGCCGACGAAGCCGTGCTTCTTGAAGGTCAGCGTCATGTAGGTGACCCACACGACCGCCGCGAGGCCGGCCGGGAAGGCGATCGCCGCCGTCACCGGGAACTGCGCGAACGGAATGACCGACATGATGTTCATCAACCAGATGAAGAAGAACATCGAGACCAGCATCGGGACGTACTTCTCGCCCTTCTTGCCGATCGTCTCCAGCACGATGGAGCGCTTGACGAAGTCGTAGCCGATCTCACCGACCAGCTGCAGCTTGCCGGGGACCAGGCGCGGCTTGGCGAAGGCGGCCCAGAAGAAGACGACCACCAGCACCGCGACGACCATCGACAGCAGCATCGGCTTGTTGAAGTAGAAGCTGCCGATGGTGAAGATCGGCTTGAAGTCGAATTCGTTCAGACCCGGGGCCGGGAAGCCGCAGCCAGCGTCCCCGAAGTGGCAACTGCCTGAGGCGAGGGACGTGAGTTCAGCACTCACCACGGACTCCTTCGTCGTGACGCATGGATACGGCAACCTCGGTGTGTCGGCGTGGCCTGCGGCCACGGAGCGGCACTGGAACTTGATGGGTTTCTCGCCGACCCCGCACGACGGCGCGCTGCGCTACCGCGGGATCATCGAAGACTGCGCGAGTCCGGGGGGCGATCCGTCCGCTGTCCGGACAGACCTGGCCTCTTCCCGTACTCCGTTGTTGCGACGGACGATAGCAGGCCGTCAGTGCGGCATAAACACCGCCCCCCTCGTTGGGGGGACAGTCGGGCCTCGTCACTGTTGACGTCCCGAGTCGGAGGGCTTGTCGCCCTTCTTTTCCGAGGCGTCGGGGTCGACGTAGAAGGTTTTGGCCTTGAGCGCACCGCGCACCTGGAAGCCCGTCCAGATCAGGGCGCAGCCGAGCAGGGTGAAGGCGAACGCCTGCCGATTGAACAGCTCGGTGTTCTTGAAGACGGCCAGGACGATGCCGACCAGCAGGATCTGCGTGGTGTACACCAGCAGCGCCGCGGCCATCATGATGTGCGGGTTCGACCTGGTCAGCCGGTCGAGCGCGATCTGCCCGGAGCTGAAGAACGCCATCACGAGCAGCACGCCGAACAGGGCGCCGAGCAGGCCCTTCCCACCGGCGACGGCGAACGAGATCGCCATGGCGATGATCCCGGCGACCGCAGTGGGAATCGCGGCGCCTCGGAGGATCCGGGCGTCGGTGGACGGCATGTCGGCAGCTCCGGCGGCATGTCGAGTGGCGGGGGGACGGGCACAGACGGTGGTGAGTGACACCGACCGAGGCATCGCCGTCGGGCCGCCCGCTGGAACGGCGGGCCCGTCGAGGGAGACCGACAGGGACGGAAGTCATCCACCTGTCAGGTCTTTCGGCGTGTTCTCGGTACTCGTGAACGGTATCACAAACTATTTGATGAGAGCTTTACCATGAATGTGTGGCACCTGTCACACCGACGGCGCAACGAATCCACCGTACGGGTGAGGCCATTTGGCGGAACGTCAACTCCCTTGTCAACGGCGGCCGCTGGCCGGTCCGTGGTCGGCCCGCTCGGCGGAGTCCCGGCCGGCTTCACCGAGAAGTTGCTTGTCCTTCGCCGACAGTTCGGCCATCGGACCGGCCGGACGGCGGCGGTACCGCGGCGGGACGAAGGACTGCACCGCCCGCGGGGCGCGCGGCCGGAACCGCGGGGTGAGCAGCACCACCAGGCCGAGCAGGCAGAGCCCGGCGAGCGTCAGGACCACGGCGCGGCCGGTGTTGGTGACCGAGAAGGCGACCGAGCCGAAGGCGATCAGCGCGGCCCAGAAGTACATGATCAGCACGGCCCGGCTGTGCGAGTGCCCGACCTGCAGCAGCCGGTGGTGCAGGTGGCGCTTGTCCGCGGCGAACGGCGACTGGCCGGCCCAGGTGCGGCGCACGACCGCGAGCAGCAGGTCGGCCAGCGGCAGCGCGATGACCGTCAGCGGCAGCAGCAGCGGGATGTAGATCGGCACCAGGGCGTGCACGGTCGCGGTCTGCGAACCGGTCTCGTTGTTGATCAGGTCCGGGTCGACCCGGCCGGTGATGGAGATCGCGGCGACGGCGAGCATCAGGCCCAGCATCATCGAACCGGAGTCGCCCATGAAGATCCGCGCGGGGTGCATGTTGTGCGCCAGGAAGCCCAGGCACATGCCGATCAGCAGCACGCTGAACAGCACGGCGGGGGCCGCATCGGTGATCGCGTAGCCGTACCAGAGCCGGTAGCTGTACAGGAAGAACGCCATCGCGGCGATGCAGACCATGCCGCCGGCCAGGCCGTCCAGGCCGTCGATGAAGTTCACCGCGTTGACCATGACGACGACCAGGGTGACCGAGATGACCATGCCCTGGGTCGGGCTCACCGCGACCGCGCCGACGCCGGGCACCGGGAGGGTGATCACCGTGACGCCCTGCCAGACCATCACACCGGCGGCGATCATCTGACCGCCGAGCTTCACCAGCGCGTCCACGCCCCACTTGTCGTCGAGCACGCCGAGCAGCCACATGATCCCGGCGCCGGACAGCAGCGCGCGGATGTCGGTGCCCTGGTTGAACACCTTGCTCAGGTTGTCGAGTTGCGAGGCGACCAGGATGCCCGCGCAGAGCCCGCCGAACATCGCGATGCCGCCGAGCCGCGGCGTGGGCTCGCGGTGCACGTCGCGGGCGCGCACCGGCGGCATCGCGCCGGCCGCGATGGCGAACTTCCGGACCGGGCCGGTGAGCAGGTAGGTGACGGCGGCGGTGCAGAACAGCACCAGCAGATACTCACGCACCACTGGCCTCCTGCATCACTGTCGAACGGGGAGGTACCGAAGGTACTCCCCTCTCTTCCCGGGGTTCGAGGTGCGTCGCCACGGCACCCACCTTATTGAGTCGGACGCCGGGTACGTGCATCGCGGTTCGCTCTCCCGGGTAGGAGATTCCGATGCCCGTGCACCGATCCGGTTCAGACCCGGTCGGCGAAGGCCAGCGCGAGCTCCCGGACGCGCGCCGAGACCGGCGCGACCGCGCCCCCGGCGAGCACCCGCGCGATCAGCCCGGCGATCTCGGACAGCTCCGCCTCGCCCATCCCCTGGCTGGTCACCGTGCCCGTCCCGAGCCGGATCCCGGAGGTCTCGGCGGGCGGCGCGGGGTCGAAGGGCAGTGCGCACTTGCCGAGCAGCAGCCCGGCGGCCGCGCAGCGCCGCTCGGCCTCCGCGCCGGTCACGCCGAGCGGGCTCACGTCGGCCGTCACCAGGTGGGTGTCGGTACCGCCCGTCAGAGGGCGCGCACCGGCCTCTGCGAGCCCCGCGGCCAGCGCCCGCGCCCCGGACACCGTCCGCGCCGCGTACGCCCGGTAGGCGGGCGTCGAGGCCTCCGCGAGGGCAACCGCCTTGCCGGCCACCTCGTTCATCGCCGCACCGCCCTGGCTGAACGGGAACACCGCGCGGTCGATCCGCTCGGCCAGCTCCGCGGTGCACAGCAGCAGCCCGCCGCGCGGGCCGCGCAGCAGCTTGTGGGTGGCCGCCACGGTGACGTCCGCGTACGGCACCGGGGAGGGCGCCACCCCGGCCGCGACCAGGCCGGTGACCTGCGCGGCGGAGGCGATCAGGTAGGCGTCCACCTCGTCGGCGATCTCCCGGAAGGCCGCCCAGTCCGGGTGCCGCGGGTAGGAGATCGAGCCCGCCACGATCGCCTTGGGGCGGTGCTCCCGGGCCAGTTCGCGAACCTGGTCGAGGTCGATCAGCCCGTCCTCCTCGCGCACGCCGTAGCCGGTGAAGGCGAACCAGCGGCCGGAGAAGTTGGCGCGCGAGCCGCAGCTGAGGTGGCCGCCGTGCTCCAGCGACATCGCCAGCACCCCGTCACCGGGCCGCAGCAGCGCCGCGTACGCCGCCAGCATCGCCGAAGTCGCCGACCGGGGCTGGACGTTGGCGTGCGGGGCGGCGAACAGCTCGCGGGCCCGGTCGATCGCCAGCAGCTCGGCGGCGTCCGCCAGCGCGCAGCCGGTGTGGTGCCGACGGCCCGGGTAGCCCTCGGCGTACTTGTCGATCAGCGGGCCGGTGAGCGCCGCCAGGACGGCGGGGGTGGTGAGGTTCTCCCCCGCCAGCAGCTGGATCGTCTCGGCCCGCCGCTCGGCCTCCGCGGCCAGCAGGTCCGCCAGCTGCGGATCCGCCCGGTGCAGGGCCTCGGACGCCGGTGGGCGCCCCTTCGTCGCGGTCGGGCCGGTCGCGGCATCGGTGACGGTCATCGCGGGACTCCCGGGCGCTGCGGGGTGGGGGGACCTCCGGCCGGCGACGGGGGAGGTGGATCCAGCGTAGGACCGCCACCGCCGCCCGGCCCGCCGGAACGGGGCCGTTCGGCCGTCAGCGCGGCGCCGGCACGCCCGTGAGCGCGGTGACCACCGGGTCGACCGCGTGGAATATCTCCTCGCCGCAGTTGCGGAACATGCCGATCGGCGCCCCGTACGGGTCGTCCACCTCGTCCGACTCCGGAGTGGCGGCCAGCAGCCAGCCGCGCAGCGCGGCGGCGGCCCGGACCAGCGCCCGGGCCCGCTCGGTGACGTCGGCGCCGCGCCGGGGGTCGGGCAGCGTGCCCGGGTCTATCGTCCGCACCAGGCGGGTGAACTCCTTCAGCGTGAAGGTGCGCAGCCCCGCCTCGTGGCCCATCGAGATCACCTGGGCGCGGTGGTCCAGGGTCGCGGTCAGCACCAGGTCGGCCTCGACCACGTGCTCGTCCAGCAGCTCCCGGCCGGTGAAGCCGCCGCTGTCGGCGCCGTACTCGTCGAGCACGGTCGCGGCGTGGTCCTCCATCGGCGCGCCCTCGTGGCCCCAGGTGCCGGCGCTCTCGACCAGGATCCGCCCGGCCACCCGGGGGCTCAGCCGGGTGTCCAGCTCACGCCGGGTGAGCCGCTCGGCGATCGGCGAGCGGCAGATGTTCCCGGTGCAGACGAACAGGATCCGGAAGTGGTCCAGCGGCCTGGGGCCCACGCTCAGGTACGGCGCTATGCCGGGCCCGGAGTGGAGCGAGGCGGTGGGCGTCAACTGCCGGCCTCCAGGTCGGGGACGACCTCCCTCAGCTGCTCGACGCTGATCGCGCCGGCCCGCAGCAGGACCGGGACCTTGCCGGTGACGTCGACGATGGACGAGGCGGCGGAGTGGTCGGCCGACCCGCCGTCCAGGTAGACCGAGATCGCGTCGCCGAGCTGGGCCTGCGCCTCGTCGCAGGTCAGCGGGGACGCGCCGCCGATCCGGTTGGCGCTGGAGACGGCCATCGGGCCGGTGGCGTTCAGCAGCTCGATGGCGACCGGGTGCAGCGGCATCCGGACCGCGACGGTGCCGCGGGTCTCGCCGAGGTCCCAGCGCAGCGAGGGCTGGTGCCGGGCGACCAGGGTCAGCCCGCCGGGCCAGAAGGCGTCGACCAGCTCCCAGGCCTGCTCGGAGAAGTCGGTGACCAGGCCGTGCAGGGTGGTCGGCGAGCCGACCAGCACCGGCGAGGGCGTGGTGCGACCGCGGCCCCTGGCGGCCATCAGCTCGCCGACGGCCTCCGGCGAGAAGGCGTCCGCGCCGACCCCGTACAGGGTGTCGGTGGGCAGCACGACGAGTTCGCCGCGGCGGACGGCCGAGGCGGCCTCACGCAGGCCGGTGGCACGGTCCCCGGCATCGGCACAGTCGTAGCGGCGGCTCATCGGTGCGGTCCCCTTCCGGAGTGGCTCATGGCGGTCACCACGGCCGTCACAGCGCGGCCGTGCGGGCGGTGGTGCCGTGCTCGGTGGTCACGACCCCACCCTTCGGGCGGTCGTCCTGTGCTCGATGCTTCACGACCCCACCCTTCGGGCGGTCGTCCTGTGCTCGATGCTTCACGACCCCACCCTTCGGGCGGTCGTGAAGCGCGGCCGGTTGTTCAGGTCGCGGTGGTCGGCGGTGTCCGTCCAGCCGCGTTCCTCGTTGAAGATCCACGGCACCTGCCCGCCCTGCTGGTCGGCGTGCTCGATCACCACCGCGCCGCCCGGGCGCAGCAGCCGGGCGGCCACCCGCTCGATGCCGCGGATGGTGTCCAGGCCGTCCTCGCCGGAGAACAGCGACATCTGCGGGTCGTGGTCGCGGGCCTCCGGTGCGACGTACTCCCACTCGGTGAGCGGGATGTACGGCGGGTTGGAGATCACCAGGTCGAAGCGGCCGTCCCAGGAGCGGTCGTCCTCGAAGGCCTTGGTGGCGTCCCCGGCGTGCAGGGTGACCCGGGCGCGGTCCGGGCTGGCCTCGATGTTGCGCCGGGTGTACTCCAGCGCTCCCTCGTCCAGCTCGAAGGCGTGCACGGTCGAGCGCGGCAGCTCCTGGGCCAGGGCCAGGGCGATCGCGCCGGAGCCGGAGCACAGGTCCACCACCAGCGGCTCGGCGACGTCCATGTCGCGCACCGCGTCTATGGCCCACTCGACGACCGTCTCGGTCTCCGGCCGGGGCACGAACACCCCGGGGCCGACCGCCAGTTCGAGGTAGCGGAAGAACGCCCGCCCGGTGATGTGCTGCAGCGGTTCGCGCGCCTCGCGGCGCGAGACGGCCTCCCAGTAGCGGGCGTCGAAGTCGGCGTCCTTCACGGTGTGCAGCTGGCTGCGCTTGACGTTGTGGACGTGGGCGGCGAGCTCCTCCGCGTCGAAGCGCGGCGACGGCACGCCGGCCGCGGCCAGCCGCTGGGTGGCCTGGGCCACCTCGGCGAGCAGCAGGTTCATCCGTACGACCTCTTTTTCTGCGCTCCGGCTCTCGGACTGCGCGTGGGCCGGGGCGCGCCGGTCTCAGTTCTCTTGGGCCGCGGCGAGCTTGGCCGCCGCGTCCTTGTCGACGCAGGACTGGATCACCGCGGTCAGCTCGCCGTCCAGGACCTGGTCCAGGTTGTACGACTTGAACCCCGTGCGGTGGTCCGAGATGCGGTTCTCGGGGTAGTTGTACGTCCGGATCCGCTCGGAGCGGTCCACCGTGCGGACCTGGCTGCGGCGCGCGTCCGAGGCCTCGCGCTCGGCCTCCTCCTGCGCGGCGGCCAGCAGCCGCGAACGCAGGATGCGCATCGCCTGCTCCTTGTTCTGCAGCTGGCTCTTCTCGTTCTGGCAGGACGCCACGATACCGGTCGGCAGGTGGGTGATCCGGACCGCGGAGTCGGTGGTGTTGACCGACTGGCCGCCGGGGCCCGAGGAGCGGTAGACGTCGATCCGCAGGTCGTTGGCGAGGATCTCGACCTCGACCTCCTCCGCCTCGGGGGTGACCAGCACGCCCGCCGCGGAGGTGTGGATGCGGCCCTGGGACTCGGTGGCGGGGACGCGCTGCACGCGGTGCACGCCGCCCTCGTACTTCAGCCGGGCCCAGACGCCCTGGCCGGGCTGGGTGTTGCCCTTGGTCTTCACGGCCACCGAGACGTCCTTGTAGCCGCCGAGGTCGGACTCGTTGGAGTCGATGATCTCGGTCTTCCAGCCGACCCGCTCCGCGTAGCGCAGGTACATCCGGAGCAGGTCGCCGGCGAACAGCGCGGACTCCTCGCCGCCCTCACCCGCCTTGATCTCCAGGATGACGTCCTTGTCGTCGCTCGGGTCGCGCGGCACCAGCAGCAGCCGCAGCTCCTCGGTGAGCTCGTCGCGGCGCGCCTCGGAGTCCTTCACCTCGGCGATGAAGTCCGGGTCCTCGGCGGCGAGTTCGCGCGCGGCCTCGATGTCCTCGCCGGCCTGCCGCCACTGCCGGTAGACCCGGGTGATCGGGGTCAGCTCGGCGTACCGCTTGGCCAGCTTGCGGGCGTTCGCCTGGTCGGCGTGGACGGACGGATCGGCCAGCCTCGTTTCGAGGTCGGCGTGCTCGACGAGGAGCTCTTCGACTGCCTCGAACATGGGGTGGCCTTCTTCCCGGGGGATCGGAACGTGTTTGGGGGTTCGGAACGGGTGGAACTCGGAGCGGGCGGGGCCCGGAACGCGCGGGGGACGCGAACGGCGCCGGCCCCCAGCGCCCCCGACAACGAGTACGGGGGCACCGGGAACCGGCGCCGAGGGAGCGCTAGGCCTTCGCGCTGTGCTGCTTGCCGAAGCGGGCCTCGAAGCGGGCCACGCGGCCACCGGTGTCGAGGATCTTCTGCTTGCCGGTGTAGAACGGGTGGCACTGCGAGCAGACCTCGGCGCGGATCTCGCCACTGGTCTCGGTCGAGCGGGTGGTGAACTCGGCACCGCAGGTGCAGGTCACGCGGGTGACCACGTACTCGGGGTGAACGTTGGGCTTCAAGGGGTTCTCCTAGGTTTCGGGAGGGCACCGGGTCGGCGGCTGGGGCGCCGCACGTGAACCGGGACCGACGGACCAGTCTGCCAGGACCGGCCGCATCTTCCCAAACCGGGTCGCGTTCCGGGATATTCCGGGCCCGGTCAGCGCGCCGCAGTGGCCTTCGTGGTCGGCCTCCCCGCGGTCCGCGCGGACGGCGACACGGCGGCCGTGGGGGCCGTGGGGGCCGTGGGGGCCGCCTGGGCGGGGTTCTCCGGCTGGGCGGAGACGACCTCCGGCGGGAACTCCCGGTCCGCCTTGAGGGCCGCCCAGACCCGGTCGGCCTGCGGCTGCTGCTCGACCACCCGGTTCGGGTCGCCCGGGGCGGCCGCCACCGGCAGGGTCACCATGCCCAGCTGGTCCGGCCCGATCCCCTTGAGCTCCCGGACGAGCCCCACCAGGGAGTTCACCGAGCCGAGCGCGGAGTCGGTGGTGATGCTCCTGGTCACGGTGTCGCCGAGCGACCACAGCTTGACCGGGTCGGTGAACAGCCCGGCCCCACCGGCCTGCCGGAGCAGCGACTTCACCATCTGTTTCTGCAGCTCGATCCGGCCGAGGTCGCTGCCGTCGCCGACGCCGTGCCGGGTGCGGACGAAGGCCAGCGCCTGCTTCCCGTCCAGGTGGTGCTGCCCGGCCGGCAGGTCGAGCCCGCTGTCCTTGTCGTGAATGGCCACCGTGGTGGTCACGGTGGCCCCGCCCATCGCGTCCACGACCCGGGCGAAGCCGGCGAAGTCGATCTGCAGGTAGTGGTCCATCCGCAGCCCGGTGAGCTGTTCGGTGGTCTTGACCGCGCAGGCCGCGCCGCCGCTCTCGAAGGCGCTGTTGTACATCGCGCGCCTGGCCCCGGCGACGGTCCGGCCGCTCGCGTCGGTGCAATCGGGGCGGGTGACCAGGGTGTCGCGCGGTATCGAGACGAGCTGCGCGCGCGAGTGGTCCTGGTTGACGTGCAGCACCATCGCGGTGTCCGAGCGGGCGGTGTCCCCGGTGTCCCCGCCGGCCAGGTCGCCGTTCTCGCCGCTGCGCGAGTCGGAGCCCAGCACCAGGACGTTGAACGAGCCGTCGGTGGCGGCCGGCGGCCGGGCGTCGCCGAGGCGGCCGTCGATGTCGACGCTCTTGATGTTGCCGTTGAGCCTCACGTACGCGTAGACGGCGGCGCCGGCGCCGAGGACGACGAGCGCGACGAACGCACAGGCGGCCGTCCGCAGGACCGTGCGGCGGCGGCTCGGGACCCTCTTGTGCTCGGCCATACGGCCCAGAATAAATCGGACAACATGATCCAAAGCGGCCGAGTTGTCCCAACTCTGGAACAACCCGGCACGAACGCACGGAACCCCGGACCGCTCGCGCGATCCGGGGTTCCGTGCTTCGACAGCCGTCCGACTACGGTCAGTCGGCGGAGCCGGGGGTGGTCTTGGCGATCTGCATCAGGAACTCGGCGTTGCTCTTGGTCTGCTTCATCTTGTCCAGGAGCAGCTCGATCGCCTGCTGCGAGTCGAGCGCGTGCAGCACCCGGCGGAGCTTCCAGACGATGGCCAACTCCTCGGCACCCAGCAGGATCTCCTCCTTGCGGGTGCTGGAGGCGTCCACGTCGACGGCCGGGAAGATGCGCTTGTCCGAGAGCTTCCGGTCGAGCTTGAGCTCCATGTTGCCGGTGCCCTTGAACTCCTCGAAGATCACCTCGTCCATCCGCGAGCCGGTCTCGACCAGCGCGGTGGCCAGGATGGTCAGCGAGCCGCCGTTCTCGATGTTGCGCGCGGCGCCGAAGAACTTCTTCGGCGGGTAGAGCGCGGTCGAGTCGACACCACCGGACAGGATGCGGCCGGAGGCCGGCGCCGCCAGGTTGTAGGCGCGGCCCAGGCGGGTGATCGAGTCCAGCAGGATGACCACGTCGTGGCCCAGCTCCACCAGGCGCTTGGCGCGCTCGATGGCCAGCTCGGCGACGGTGGTGTGGTCCTCCGCCGGGCGGTCGAAGGTCGAGGAGATGACCTCGCCCTTCACCGACCGCTGCATGTCGGTGACCTCTTCCGGACGCTCGTCGACCAGGACGACCATCAGGTGGCACTCGGGGTTGTTGTGGGTGATCGCGTTGGCGACCGCCTGCAGCACCATCGTCTTGCCGGTCTTCGGCGGCGCGACGATCAGACCGCGCTGGCCCTTGCCGATCGGCGACACGAGGTCGATGATCCGGGTGGTCAGCACACCCGGGTCGGTCTCCAGGCGCAGCCGCTCCTGCGGGTAGAGCGGGGTGAGCTTGTTGAACTCGGGGCGGCCGCGGCCGCTCTCCGGGTCCATGCCGTTGACGGAGTCCAGGCGCACCATGGCGTTGAACTTCTCGCGGCGCTCGCCGTCGCGCGGCTGGCGCACCGCACCGGTGATGGCGTCACCCTTGCGCAGGCCGTTCTTGCGGACCTGGGCGAGCGAGACGTAGACGTCGTTCTGGCCCGGCAGGTAGCCGGAGGTGCGCACGAACGCGTAGTTGTCGAGGATGTCGAGGATGCCCGCGACCGGGATCAGGACGTCGTCCTCGCCGATCTGCGGCTCGACCGGACCGGCCTCGAAGCCGTCGCGGCCACGACGGCCCCGGCGGTCGCGGTACCGGCCGCGACGGCCGCGCCGGCCCTCGCCGAACTCGTCGTCGTCGTACCCGCCCTGCTGGACCGGCGGCTGCTGCTGGGTCTGCTGGCCCTGGCGGCCCTGCTGGTCGCCCTGGCCGGTGCCCTGCGGCTGGCCCTGCTGGCCCTGGCGGTCGGTGCGCTCGCGGCGGTTGCGCCGGTCGCGGCGCGACTCGCGCCCGTCGCCGTCCTGGCCCTCGCCGCCCTCGGCGCGCTCGGTCCGCTCGGTGCGCTCGCCGGTGTCGCGGCGCTCACGGCGCTCGCGGCGGTCCCGACGGCTCTCACGGCCGTCCTCGCGGCCCTCGAAGCCACGGGTCTCGGCCTGCTTCGACTCGGCGACCGCGACGGTGGCCTCGGCGGCGGCGTCCGCGGCCGGAGCGGCGGCGGGGGCCGTGGGGGCGCCGGCGGCCGAGGTGGCCCGGCGGCGGGTGCGCTCGGCACGGGCCGGCGCGGCGGTCTCGGCGGCGGCCTGGACCGGGATCTCGATCTGGGCCTGCGGCTCGGCGGCGGCCGGGGCCTCGGCCTCCGCCTTGGCGGCGGCGGCCTTGGTGCGGCGGGCCGGCTTCTCGGCCGGGGCCTCGGCGTCCGCCTTGGCGGCGGTGCGCTTGGCGGCCGGGGCGCCACCGGCGGCGAGCAGCGGGTCCCCGCCGCTCTTCTCCTTGATGGTCTCGATCAGCTGGCTCTTGCGCATGCGGCCGGTACCGGTGATGCCAAGGTCCGCGGCGAGCTTCTGCAGCTCGGCCAGGACCATGCCGTCCAGGCCCGCGGCGGCGCTGCGGCGGCGCCGCGCCGGGGCAGCGGGGGCCGCGTCCGACGCCTCGGCGTCCGGGCGCGCGCCCATCAGATCGGTGGAGTCGCTCACTAAGGGTCCTTCCCTGGAGCGGACGTCGGCCTGTCTGGCTCGGCGACCGGTTGTGCTGTCCTGACCGACGCTCGACTGCGTCGGTCCGAGGCGGTGATCCCTCGAATGGCGGGAGCCCGTCGAGGGAGAGCTGCGAGGTGCGGTGCTTGACGCACGGTGGTGCTGAGTGGCGTGGGCCGGTCGTGTGTCGACCTCCCCTGAGGGCGTAACCCCCACGCTGCCTGCGAATCCCGGGCCCCCGTCGCGTGACGGTGGCCCGCGCTCCGCCCGTCCTGGCCTCTAGGTGGGAGGCCGCGGGTGGGAGTCAGGTGCCGTCACGGCTTCGGGATGCGGCCGCATGTCGCGCAGGCAGGCTGCGTACGCGCTGCGGTGGGCTCCCGGAGAATCGTCGCCCCGTGCATCGCCGGGACTCCACGGCAGTGGAGTGCTGGGATCGGGACGCGGCGCACCGAGCCCCGGAGGGCACCTGGTGCAGCAATGAGGTTAACACTACCGACCCCCTCAGACATTCCCCAGCCTTGTGCTTGCCAATCGTGTCCGGCCCGGCCCGCTCGACGCGGGCCGGTGCCGGGCCCGTACGGGCTGCTCAGACGTCCAGCGGGAGCACGACGGCCCCGGTGCGGTCGACGTCCAGCCGGTGCGCGGCGAACGCCGGGTCGCCGCCGTGGCCGTGGTGCCCGGCGAAGGAGAGCACCTTGTCGGCACCCGCCTCGTCGGTCAGCGCCAGGACGGTCGGGCCGGCCCCGGAGATGACCGCGGGGACGCCCTCCGCGCGCAGCGCGCCGACCAGTGCGGCGCTGTCCGGCATGGCGGAGGCGCGGTAGTCCTGGTGCAGGCGGTCCTCGGTGGCGGCGAACAGCAGCTCGGGGCGCCTGGTCAGTGCCTCGACCAGCAGCGCGGAGCGGCCGGCGTTGACCGCGGCGTCGGCCAGCGGGACGGTCTTCGGCAGCAGGCCGCGGGCGGTCTCGGTGAGCACCTCGCCGCCCGGGACGAACACCACCGGGACGACCTGCTCGGCGGGCTCCAGGGCGACCGCCTTGGCGGACTCCTCGTCGGTCCAGGCGATGGTGAAGTTGCCCCGCAGGCACGCCGCGACGTTGTCCGGGTGGCCCTCCAGCTCGGAGGCGAGGGCGAGCAGCGCGTCGTCGTCCAGCGCGGACGGACCGCCGATGGTGACCGCGCGGGCGGCCACGATGCCGGCGCAGATGGCGGCGGAGGAGGAACCGAGGCCCCGGCCGTGCGGTATCCGGTTGGCGCAGACCACTTCGAGGCCGCGCGGCTGGCCGCCGAGCCGGTCGAAGGCGGCGCGCATCGAGCGGACCAGCAGGTGGCGCTCGTCGCGCGGCAGCGTCTCGGCGCCCTCGCCGGCGATGTCGACGGAGAGGCCGGAGTCGGCGACCCGGACGACCACGTCGTCGTACAGGCCCAGCGCGAGCCCGAAGGCGTCGAAGCCCGGGCCGAGGTTGGCGCTGGTCGCGGGAACCCGGACCCGGACGGCGGCGGCACGGAACGCAGGACCGGCCATGCGGTGGACTCTCCTGGGGAAATCGGGCGGCGCGGAGCGCGTCGTCGTTGCGAGGGTGGGGGAAAGGGCTGCGGGCCCTTTCGGGGCGGGCGGCCACAGTCGTCGGCGCGGCCCGGACGGCGCCGGGCCCGGGGCATGTGCCACACGGCCGAAGCCAGACTATCGAAGAGAGGTTCCCGAGCGGTACACCCCGTGAGCCTTCGATCTGGTGTGTTGCCGGTTCTGGCCGGAATGCACACCCCTCTCGCCGGCAAAGAGAGGGTTGGAATCGGATCGGAATGCGCAGCGGAATTGACACAAAAGTGTCAGTGGAGAACGTCGACGGGCCGACCCCCGAAAGGGTCGGCCCGTCGAGGTGTCGGGCCCTCGAAGTGCCGGGCCCGTTACCGGTCGAGCAGGCCGAGTTGCCGGGCCGCGGCCTCCGGGTCGACCGGGACGACCTGCGGCTGCGGCGCGCCGGCCACCGCCCAGTCCGGGTCCTTGAGGCCGTTGCCGGTCACGGTGCAGACGATCCGCTGGCCCGGATCGACCAGGCCGGCCTCCGCCTTGGCCAGCAGGCCGGCCACCGAGGCGGCCGAGGCGGGCTCCACGAAGACGCCCTCCTGCGAGGCCAACAGCCGGTAGGCGGACAGGATCTGACGGTCCGTCACCTTGTCGATGAGGCCGCCGGACTCGTCCCGCGCGGCGAGCGCGAAGTCCCAGGAGGCCGGGTTGCCGATCCGGATCGCGGTGGCGATGGTCTGCGGCTTGAGCACCGGAGCGCCGTCCACGATCGGGGCCGAACCGGCGGCCTGGAAGCCCCACATCCGCGGGTTGTGCGAGGAGAGGCCGTCCCCCGAGTATTCGCGGTAACCCTTCCAGTACGCGGTGATGTTGCCCGCGTTGCCGACCGGCAGGACGTGGATGTCCGGGGCGTCGCCCAGCATGTCCACGATCTCGAAGGCCGCGGTCTTCTGGCCCTCGATGCGCACCGGGTTCACCGAGTTGACCAGGGCCACCGGGTACTTCTCGGACAGTTCGCGCGCGAGGGTGAGGCAGTCGTCGAAGTTCCCGTCGACCTGCAGGATCCGGGCGCCGTGCACCAGCGCCTGGCCCATCTTGCCCAGGGCGATCTTGCCCTGCGGGACGAGCACCGCGGACACCATCCCGGCCCGCACCGCGTACGCGGCGGCGGAGGCCGAGGTGTTGCCGGTCGACGCGCAGATGACCGCCTGCGCGCCCTCCTCCTTGGCCTTGGAGATGGCCATCGTCATCCCGCGGTCCTTGAAGGAACCGGTCGGGTTGGCGCCCTCGACCTTGAGGTAGACCTCGCAGCCGGTGCGCTCGGAGAGCACCTGGGCGGGGACCAGGGGCGTGCCGCCCTCCAGCAGGGTGACCACCGGGGTGGCCGCGGTGACCGGCAGGCGGTCCCGGTACTCCTCGATCAGGCCGCGCCACTGGTGGGTGTGCGCGCCTCGGACGACGTTCTCGGCAACGGCGTTCATGGCTGTTCCTTATTCCCCTTCGACCCGCATGATGCTGGCCACGTCCCGCACGCTGTCCAGCGCGCGGAGCTTGTCGACCGTCGCCGACAGCGCGGCGTCGGTGGCACGGTGGGTGACCACGACGAGCGAGGCGTCGCCGTCGCGGCCCTGCTGGCGCACGGTGTCGATGGAGACGCCGTGCTCGGCGAAGACGGACGCCACCTGGGCGAGCACACCCGCGCGGTCGTCCACGTCCAGGCTGACGTGGTAGCGGGTGACCACCTCGTCCATCGGCTTGGCGGGCAGCTGGGTGTACACCGAGTCACCGGGACCGGTGGCGCCGGCCAGCTTGTTGCGGCAGACCGCGACCAGGTCGCCGAGCACCGCCGAGGCGGTCGGGGAGCCGCCCGCGCCCGGGCCGTAGAACATCAGCCGGCCGGCCGCCTCGGCCTCGACGAACACCGCGTTGTACGCCTCCCGGACCGAGGCCAGCGGGTGCGAGAGCGGGATCATGGCCGGGTGCACCCGGGCGGTGACGGACTCGCCGTCGGCCGCCCGCTCGCAGATCGCGAGCAGCTTGACCACGCAGCCCATCTCCTTCGCGGAGGCGATGTCGGCCGCGGTCACCTCGGTGATGCCCTCGCGGTAGACGTCCGCCGCGGTCACCTCGGTGTGGAAGGCGATGCCGGCCAGGATCGCGGCCTTGGCGGCGGCGTCGAAGCCCTCGACGTCGGCCGTCGGGTCGGCCTCGGCGTAGCCCAGCGCGGTGGCCTCCTCCAGCGCCTCCGAGTAGCCCGCGCCGGTGGTGTCCATCTTGTCGAGGATGAAGTTGGTGGTGCCGTTGACGATGCCCAGCACCCGGTTCACCTTGTCGCCCGCGAGGGACTCGCGCAGCGGGCGCAGCAGCGGGATCGCGCCCGCCACCGCGGCCTCGTAGTACAGGTCCACCCCGGCCCGGGCGGCCGCCGCGTGCAGCTCGGTGCCGTCCTTGGCGAGCAGCGCCTTGTTGGCGCTGACCACCGAGGCACCCTGCGCGAAGGCGGACAGGATCAGGGATTTGGACGGCTCGATGCCGCCCACGACCTCGACCACCACGTCGATGTCGCCCCGGCCGACCAGGGCCTCGGCGTCGGTGGTGATCAGGTGCTCGGGAACGCCCGGGCGCACCCGGCCGGCCCGGCGGACCGCGATCCCGGCCAGCTCCACCGGGGCACCGATGCGAGCGGCGAGGTCGTCGGCCGTCGTCGTCATGATGCGCGCCACCTCGGAGCCCACCACACCACAACCCAGCAACGCCACCTTCAGCGGGCGCGTACGCATCATCCGACTCCGCTCTGCATTCATCTGCTTCGGTATTTCCGGCGGTTTTCCGGGTCCGCCGGGAACTTCGGTCCGTACCAGTCTCCGGGACTTTCCGTACGGATCTACGGTCGTTCCATGATCTGAGACAAGGATTTCGTCATCCGATATCGAGACGCAGGAGATCCTCCTCCGTCTCGCGCCGGACGATCACCCGCGCCGCGCCGTCCCTGACGGCGAGCACGGGGGGCTTGAGGGCGTGGTTGTAGTTGCTCGCCATCGAGCGGCAGTAGGCGCCGGTGGCGGGCACCGCGATCAGGTCGCCCGGGGCCAGGTCGGCCGGCAGGAAGGCGTCCCGCACGACGATGTCGCCGGACTCGCAGTGCTTGCCGACCACCCTGACGAGCATCGGCTCGGCGTCGCTGGTGCGCGACACCAGGGCCACCGAGTACTCGGCGTCGTACAGTGCGGTGCGGATGTTGTCGGACATCCCGCCGTCCACGCTGACGTAGGTGCGCAGGCCCTCCAGCGGCTTGACGGTGCCGACCTCGTACAGCGTGAACGCCGTCGGGCCGACGATCGCCCGGCCCGGCTCCACGCTCAGCCGGGGGGCGTTCAGGTTCGCGGCGGCGCACTCGCGGCGGACGATGTCGGCCAGCGCGGCCGCGATCTCGGCCGGCTCGCGCGGGTCGTCGTCGCTGGTGTACGCGATGCCGAGGCCGCCGCCGAGGTCGATCTCGGGCAGCTCGACGCCGTGCTCGTCGCGGACCTGCGCCAGCAGGCCGACCACCCGGCGGGCGGCCACCTCGAAGCCGGCCGTGTCGAAGATCTGCGAGCCGATGTGCGAGTGGATGCCGCGCAGCTCCAGGCTGTCGTGGCCGAGCACCCGGCGCACCGCCTCGGCGGCCGAGCCGCCGCTGAGCGAGAGTCCGAACTTCTGGTCCTCGTGCGCGGTGGCGATGAACTCGTGGGTGTGCGCCTCGACGCCGACGGTGACCCGGATCAGCACCTGCTGGCGCACGCCCTGGCGGGCGGCGATCGCGGCGAGCCCTTCGATCTCCTGGTAGGAGTCGACCACGATGTGCCCGACCCCGGTCTTCACCGCGTGTTCCAGCTCGTCCACCGACTTGTTGTTGCCGTGCAGCGCGATCCGGGCCGGCGGCATCCCGGCGGCCAGCGCGACGGCCAACTCGCCCGCGCTGCACACGTCCAGGTTGAGGCCCTCCTCGTGCAGCCAGCGCACGACCGCCTTGGAGAGGAACGCCTTGCCGGCGTAGTAGACGTCCGCGTCGGTGCCGAAGGCGTCCCGCCAGGCGCGCGCCCGGGACCGGAAGTCCTCCTCGTCCAGCACGTACGCCGGGGTGCCGAACTCGGCCGCCAGCCGCTTGACGTCGATCCCGCCGACGGTGGCCACGCCCTCGGCGTCGCGCGCCACGGTGCACGACCAGACCTTGGGATCCAGCGCGTTCAGGTCGGCGGGCGGGGCCTGGTAGTGGCCCTCGGGCAGGACGTCACCGTGGCGGGGGCCTGCGGGGTGTGCGGAGCGACTCATGCTCTAAGTCCTTCGAGACCTATGGCGAGGGGCGGCGACGGTCCTCGTTGACCGTCAGCCGCCCCCGCTGTGCGCTTGGGGGTGGTGCTACATCCGCTCGGGCGCCGTCACGCCCAGGAGCGTGAGGCCGTTGGCCATGACCGTGCGCGTGGCCTCGACCAGCCAGAGCCGGGCACGGTGCGTGTCGTTGAGTTCCTCGTCGCCCTTGGGCAGGAACATGCAGTTCTCGTACAGCCGGTGGTACTTGCTCGCGAGCTTCTCCAGGTACACCGCGACCCGGTGCGGCTCGCGCAGCTCGCCGGCCGCGGCCAGCACGCGCGGGAACTCGCCGAGGTGGCCGAGCACGTCGGACTCCCACTCGGTGGCGAGCAGCTCGGGTTTGAACTGCTCGGCCGTGCCCTTGTCCACGCCCAGCTCGGCGGCCTTGCGCGCCACGCCGCACATCCGGGTGTGCGCGTACTGCACGTAGAACACCGGGTTCTCGTTGGTCTGGCTGGTGAGGACGTCGATGTCCAGCGTGATCGTCGAGTCCGTCGAGGAGCGCGCCAGGGTGTAGCGGGCGGCGTCCACGCCGATCCACTCGACCACGTCGTCGATCGTGATGATGTTGCCCGCGCGCTTGGACATGCGGACCTCTTCGCCGTCGCGAAGCATCTTCACGAACTGGCCGATCTTCACCTCGATGTTGTGGTTCATGTCGTCGCCCGCGCAGGCCGAGATGGCCTTCAGGCGGTTGACGTAGCCGTGGTGGTCGGCGCCCAGCATGTAGAGCGCGACCTCGGCGCCGCGGTCCCGCTTGGACAGGTAGTACGCGGCGTCGGCGGCGAAGTAGGTCTTGTCGCCGTCGGCCTTGACCAGGACGCGGTCCTTGTCGTCGCCGAAGTCGGTGGTGCGCAGGAAGACCGCGCCGTCCTGCTCGAAGACGTGGCCCTGGTCGCGCAGCCGGTCGATGGCCTTCTCGACGGCGCCGGAGTCGTGCAGCGTCTTCTCCGAGAACCACACGTCGAAGTGGGTGCCGAACTCGTCCATCGAGCGCTTGATCTCGGACACCATGAGCTTGAGGCCCTCGGTGCGGAAGACCTGCAGCTGCTCGTCCTCGGGCAGGTCGAGCACGCCCGGGACCGCGTCGGTGAGCGCCTTGGCGATGTCGACGATGTACTCGCCGACGTACCCGCCCTCGGGCACCTCGCGGCCGTTCGCGGCGGCCTGCAGCGAGGCGGCGAACTTGGTGATCTGCACACCGGCGTCGTTGAGGTAGTACTCGGTGGTGACGTCGGCGCCGGAGGCCCGCAGCACGCGCGCCAGCGAGTCGCCGACGGCGGCCCAGCGGACGCCGCCGATGTGGATCGGGCCGGTCGGGTTCGCGGAGACGAACTCCAGGTTGATCCTCAGGCCCTTGAGCGCCTCGTTGCGGCCGTAGGCCTCGCCCGCCTCGACCACGGTGCGCGCCAGCGCGCCGGCGGTGGCGGTGTCCAGGGTGATGTTCAGGAAGCCCGGACCGGCGATGTCGACCTCGGCGACGCCGGTGATCCCGCGCAGGCGCTCGGCCAGGACCTCGGCAACGGCTCGCGGCGGCTTGCCGGCCGCCTTGGCGAGCTGGAGGGCCACGTTGGTCGCGTAGTCGCCGTGGTCCCTGTTCTTGGGCCGCTCGACCGTCACGTGCTCGGGCACGGCGACGGCCAGTTCGCCCGCCTCGACGGCGGTGCTCACTGCGGCCTGGATTGCCTGGGAAAGGTCTGCGGGGGTCACGACGCCAAGCGTAGGCGAGACGGGGTGCCCGCCCGCCACCCGGTTTACCGGTTGAGACGCCCGGAGGCGCCGACGCGCCGTCCGCTCCGGGGTCTCAGCCGCGATCGGTGCGATCTGTTCGCTCAGGGCGAAACCCGCGGGGGCGTCCGCCGAGCCGCCCGCCGGGCCGGCCGCCGGCTCCCCCGTCGATCCCTCCGCCCGCTCCGTCGAGCAGCATCAGACGCCGGACCAGGGCCACCAGGTCGGCCGGGTCGAAGGGCTTGCCGAGGTAGCCGTCCACCCCGACCGTGTCCCCCAGGTCCAGGTCCGCCGGGGTGCAGGCGCTCACGATCGCGATCGGCAGCCGGCTGGTGTCCGGCGTCGCGCGCAGCCGGGCCGCCGTGCGCAGCCCGTCCAACCGCGGCATCACCACGTCCAGCGTGACCACGTCGGGCTTCACCCGGCGGATGACCTCCAGGCACTCGGCGCCGTCGGCGGCGGTCACCACCTCGAAGCCTTCGAGCTCCAGGTTGACCCTGATCAGCTGGCGGATCACCTCGCTGTCGTCCACCACGAGGACCCGCCCGGACACTCCCGACACCTCACCGAGGGTATCCGCGGCCCCGCCGCCCCGTCCGGCCTTTGGGGACTTCCGCTCCCCCGGCCTCCGCGGCCCCCTCCGCCGCCGCCCCGACGATCTTCCGGGAAACCCGTGCACGGACCGTGGCCCGGGCCTGGTAGTGTTCTCCACGTCGGAAGCGCGAGCCGCCGACAGGCCGACAGGCCCCCGTAGCTCAGGGGATAGAGCACCGCCCTCCGGAGGCGGGTGCGTAGGTTCGAATCCTACCGGGGGCACTTCGCAGCAAGTGCAACAGAGGCCCAGATCAGTGGAGTTGATCCACGGATCTGGGCCTTCGTCGTGTTGTGGCCCCAGTGGCCCGGCACCCCCGCCGTACGGCGCCCGGGGCCCGCCGTTCCGGCCGGCCCGGGTGGTGCGCGGGCCGGCCGGGCCGGGTCAGGAGGCGGCGGCCTCGGCCTGGTTGTAGAGGGCCGCGATGGTGTGGTCGAAATAGGCGCTGTAGGAGACGTCGTCGGTGTCGCCGCCCTGCTGGTAACCGCCTATGGCGCCGACCACCTCGCCGGTGGCCACGTCGATCCAGGGGCCGCCGCTGGTGCCGGCCGGGTAGGCCGGGCACTGGATGACCCGCTGGTAGCTGCTCTGCCGGTCGGTGCCGTTGGTGCAGAGGTTGGGTGCCTCGGAGTCGGCGGGGTAACCGTAGAGGCGGACGGCGGCGTTGAACGGCTCGTCGGTGCCCAGGCGGTTGCCGCCGACCACGTCCTCGACCTTGCGGCCGTTGCTGGGGGCGGTCTCCAGGATCGCGAAGTCCTCGTCCACGTCGCCCTTCTGCGACCACCCGGTGGTGGTGTGGATCGCGGTCACCCGCCAGGTGCCGTACGGGGCCGTGCCGTCGCGGTAGGCGGGGGCGAAGGTGACGCCGTCGGTGCTGGTGAGGCAGTGCGCGGCGGTCAGCAGCAGGTTGCCGGTGGGGCTGTGCAGCACGCTGGCGGTGCAGAAGTGGTTGCCGGCCGCCACCGAACCGCTGAACAGCGCGCCGACGGTGGCGGTTTCCCGGACGTCGGCGGGGGCGGCGGCGGTGGTGCCGCGGACGACACCGCGGGTGTCGGGGGTGGCCGTCGCGGTGGCCGTCGCGGTGTCGGTGGGGGCCGGCGCGGACGCCGGCGGGTCGGTCGGGGTCGGACTGTCGCTCGGGGTCGGGCTGTCGGTCGGCTCGGGGGCCGCGACCGGGGCGGGTGCGGTGGCCGCGGGGGTCGGGGCGGGCGCGACCGCGGCGCGGGTGCTGCGGGCGGCCTTCCCGGCGGCCGTCGCGTCGGACAGGTCCAGCACGTGCGTCCCGGTCACCACGACGGCCACCACGACGGCGGACAGCGCGGTGAACAGGGACGGGGCCAGCAGCCGTCGGCGACCGGACCTCGGACGGCTGTGCTGACCCATGCCTGACTCTCCTGCCGGGTTCGGTGGCGGTGTTCGGTCAACGACTATGACGCCTCCGGCTGGAAAGGTCGTTATCGACGCCTTGGAGGTCGATGAGAAATCCGTCGGCGCGCGCTCTCCCGGCACCCGGAGCCGGGCAGCCCGGCGGCGCCCGCCCGGTTCATGGACGGTGGCCAGGGGTCGGACGGGCGCCGGAGCGTGACTGCGGGACCTCGCGGTGCGGGTCAATCGGTCGGTGGCCGCTCCGCCCTGGCCTCCGTCCGGGCCTCGCCCGCACGGACGTTGGCCTTGACATCGGCCATCGCCGCCTCCCGGGGGCTCGGCCGCCCGTCCACGGCCCGTCCGGCGGAGGCCGCCGCGGCCGCTTCGGCACCGCCCTCGACGGCCGCGGCCGCTTCGGCGCCACCCTCGACGACGGTGGCCTCGGCGGGCGCCGGCCGGTGGTCGATCATCAGGAAGGCGACCAGCGCGGCCAGCAGCAGGACGCCCATCGCCACCCAGGTCGCGACCACGTAGCCGTGCACCGCGCCCTGGGCCTGGACCGCCGGGTCGGTGGCGATCCTGGTCGCCAGGAAGGTCGCGGTGGCACTGGCCGCGATGGTGTTCAGCAGCGCCGTACCGAAGGAACCGCCCACCTGCTGGGCCGAGTTGATGGTGGCCGAAGCCGCTCCGGCCTCGTGCGGGGCGACCCCGAGGGTGGCCAGGCTCATCGACGGCATGAACACCAGGCCCATGCCGAAACCGAGCAGCAGCTCGGCGGGCAGCACCATGCCGGCCCACGGGCTGTCCACCTTCATCTGGGTCAGCCAGGCCATGCCGGCCCCGGCGAGCAGCAGCCCCGGTGCGATCAGGTTCCGGGACGGCACCCTGGTCATCAGCCGGGCCGCGATGCCGGTCGAACTGATCACGATGGCGGCCGTCATGGGCAGGAAGGACAGCCCGGACACGATCGGCGAGAAGTGCTTGATGGCCTGCAGGTAGTAGGTCAGGAACAGGAACAGGCCGAACATGCCGACCATGGCCAGGCCGACCGAGAGCGCGCCGCCGCCGCGGTTGCGGTCCGCGACGATGTGCACCGGCAGCAGCGGGTGCGCGGTGCGCCGCTCGACCAGGACGAACACCGCGAGCAGCGCCACGCCCAGGAACAGCGAGCCGAGCACCAGGCCGTCGGCCCAGCCCCGGGTCACGGCCTCGGAGGTGCCGAAGACGATCGCCAGCAGGCCGCCGCAGCCGAGCAGGGCCCCGGGCAGGTCCAGCCGGACCCGGTTCCCCTTGCCGACGTGGTCGCGCTGGAGCACCGAGAACGCGGCGAAGGCGGTGGCGATGGCGATCGGGGTGTTGACGAACAGGCACCAGCGCCAGTTCAGGTACTCGGTGAGCAGGCCGCCGGCGATGAAGCCGATCGCGGCGCCGCCGCCGGCGATCGCGCCGAAGATGCCGAAGGCCGTACTGCGTTCCTTCGGATCGGAGAAGGTGGTGGAGAGCAGCCCCAGCGCGGAGGGGGCGAGCAGGGCGCCGAACGCGCCCTGGAGGGCACGGGCGCCGAAGAGCATCGTCGGGTCGACCGCCGCGCCGCCGAGGGCGGAGGCGAGGGCGAAGCCCAGCAGGCCGATGGTGAAGACGCGCTTGCGGCCGTAGAGGTCGCCCAGCCGTCCGCCGAGCAGCAGCAGGCCGCCGAAGGCCAGCGTGTAGGCGGTGATCACCCACTGCCGGTCGGCGTCGGAGATGCCCAGGTCCCGCTGGGCGGACGGCAGTGCGATGTTCACGATGGTGATGTCGAGGACGATCATGAGCTGGGCGACGGCTATCACGGCCAGCGCCCACCAGCGCCGGCTGTCCGCTCGCTCATGACCGGTGGCGGTTTGCGCAGTCACTGGTCGAGCCTTCCGGAGTGGGTCGGAGAGGTCACGTAGTCGCCTTCCAGCCAATACCCGGGCCCGGCCGAAGGGCAAGGAAAAACCTCGCCAAATCGGACTTTTGGGACAAAAGAACCAGGGTCCTGGGACTTCGGGACGAGCCTCCCAGGACCCCGGTTCCGTGCCGTGGCCTCCGTACCGCCTCAGTACCGCCTCAGCACGGTCGGCTACAGCGCCGAGAGCTCCTCGACCAGGTCGTCCAGCCCCAGCGAGCCCTGCGAGAGCGCCGCCATGTGCCAGGCCTTGAGGTCGAACTCCTCGCCGCGCGCCTCGTGCGCCGCCCGCGCCGCCGCCCGGCCGCGCAGCCAGGCCCGCTCGCCGAGCTTGTAGCCGATCGCCTGGCCGGGCATGCCCAGGTAGCGGACCAGCTCGCTGTCCAGGAAGTCGTCGGACAGGCCGCAGTACCGCCCGAAGAACTCGCGGGCGTGCTCCGGGCTGACCGGCTCGCCCGGCTTGTACGGGGAGTCGGCCGGGAAGTCCAGGCCCGCGTGCATGCCGATGTCGACGATGACCCGCAGCGCGCGCATCATCTGCGCGTTGAGGTAGCCGAGGCGCTGGCCCGGGTCGGTGAGGTAGCCGAGCTCGTCCATCAGGCGCTCGGCGTACAGCGCCCAGCCCTCCAGGTTGGCGCTGACCCCGCCGAGGCTCACCTGGTAGGTGGAGAGCCGGTCGGCGACGTGGTTCCACTGCGCGAGCTGCAGGTGGTGGCCCGGGACGCCCTCGTGGTACCAGATCGACACCAGGTCCCAGAGCGGGAAGCGCTCCCGGCCGAGCAGCGGCAGCCAGGTCCGCCCGGGACGGCTGAAGTCCAGCGACGGCGGGGTGTAGTACGGCGCGGCGGCGCTGCCGGCCGGGGCGATCCTGGACTCGACCCGGGTGATCGGCTCGGCCAGGTCGAAGTGGGTGCCCTGGAGGTCCCGGACCGCCTGGTCCATCAGGCCCTGCAGGTACTCGCGGATGCCCTCGGCACCCTCGACGGCCGGGCCGTCGGTGCCCAGCCAGGCCATCGCCGCCATCGGGTCGGAGCCGGGACGGACCTTCTCGGCCTCGGCGCGCATCTGGGCGAGCAGGTCGTGGAACTCGGTCCAGGCCCAGGCGTACGCCTCGTCCAGGTCCAGGTCGGCGCCGGCCCAGTAGCGGACCCACCGGCGGTAGCGCTCGCGGCCCACCGCGTCCGGGGTGTCCGCGGCGGCCGGGCCGTAGACGTCGCGCAGCCAGTCGCGCAGCGCGGCCAGCCCCTCGGAGGCGGCCACCGCGTGCCCGGACAGCTCGGCGCGCAGGCCCTCCGGCGCGTCCTGGACGAACTGCCCGAACCAGCCGCCGGGCACCTCGCCCTCCAGCCACTCGCCGATCTGCCCGACCACCGTGGTCACCTGGCGCGGGCCGGACAGCAGGCCGCGCTCGATGCCCGCGACCAGGGTCTGCCGGTACTGCTCCAGCGCGACCGGGACCTTCGCCAGCCGGCGGCCGACGACCTGCCACTCGGCCTCGGTGCCGGTGGCCATCAGCGTGAAGGCCTCCCGCAGGTCGTGCAGCGGGGAGGCCAGGTTGCGCACCGCGCGGAGGTCCTCCCCCGCGTCGTGGACGGCGAGTTCGGCGGTCAGCCGCTCGCGCAGCAGCCGGGCGCAGCGGCGCTCGGCCTCGTCCTCGGCGGCGCCGGCCCGTTCGGCCTCGTCGAGCTGGGCCAGGGTGCGGCGGCCGAGGTCGGCGATCGCCTCGCGGCCGGCCGGGGAGAGGTCGGGCAGGCGCTCGTCCTCGGGGTTGAGACCGAGGTAGACCGCGGTCAGCGGGTCGAGCTCGGCCAGGGCACGGACGTACCCGTCCGCGATGCGGCGCGGGGTGGTGCCGTCGGCGGTGATCAGTTCTTCAACCATCCGGACATCATTTCGTGGCGCGGCCCGTTTGCAACCCCTTTGCCACCGAGGTCCGTGGCCCGATCCGCGGACCGGTCCCGGGTCGGTCCCGGACCGGTCCGCGGGCCGATCCCGGGCCGATCCGGGGCGGATCCTGGGCCGATCCCCGGACCGACCCGCGAAAATCCGTTCGGCCCGACCGGATCCGATCCGTCCGGCGCCGATTACGCTGACCGCCATGGAAGCCCGCCCCACCTCGGCATCCGACCAGGTGCCCGCCCCGGCCGTACCCGACCTGCGCCCGCGCCGCACCGGCTACCGGCGGCTGCCGGTCCAGCAACGGCGCGAGCAGTTGATCGCGGTCGCCCTGGAGCTGTTCGCCACCCGGCCGCCCGAGGAGGTGAGCCTGGACGACGTCGCCGAGGCCGCCGAGGCCTCCCGCCCGCTGGTCTACCGCTACTTCGCGGGCGGCAAGCAGCAGTTGTACGAGGCCGCGCTGCGCACCGCGGCCGACGAGCTGACCAGCCGCTTCGCCGTGCGGCTGGCCGGGACGCCGTCCGAGCAGCTGTCGGCCGTGCTGGACGGCTACTTCGCCTTCGTGGCCGAGCACGACGCGGGCTACTCGGCGCTGCTGCGCGGCGGTTCGGTGGTGGAGACGGCCCGCACCTCGGCGATCGTGGACGACGTCCGGCGGGCCGCGCTGCGGCGCACGCTGCGCCACCTGGGCGTGCGGGAGGCCGGACCGCGGCTGACGCTGCTGGTGCGCTCGTGGATCGCGGTGGTCGAGGGCGCGTCGCTGAGCTGGCTGGACGAGGGACGCGAGCTGCCGGTCGCCGAGCTGCGCGACTGGCTGGTGGACCAGTTCACCGCGATGGCGGCGGCGACGGCGCTGCACGATCCGCAGACGGCGGAGGTGCTGGCGGGGGTGCTCGCGCTGGAGGGGCCGCGGGCGGAACGGGCGGAGCGGCTGCGCGAGGTCCTGCGCCGGCCGTGAGGCGGACGGCTCGGACGGCGCGGACGGTGACGCACCGTACGGCGGCCCCGACCCCGGGCCAGGGGGTCGGGCCCGGCCTCGGCCGCGTGGTCACGGGCAGTTGAGCCCGGCGGCCCGGGCGCCCGCCCGCACGCCCCGACGGAACCAGGCGGAACCGGGCGGAGCGGGCGTGGCGGCCCGCTCGGCGAGGACGCCTCAGCCGGCCTGCGCGCCGCCGCCGAGCAGCACCCCGAGGCTCAGCGCGCGCGGCCGGCCCGGGCCGAGCCGGGCGACCTCCCGCTGCCAGTGCGCGAGGTCGCGCCGCGCGTCGGCCCGGGCCTCCGGGTCGGCGCCCGACACCTGGGTCAGCTCGTCCAGCAGGGTGACCGCGGCGCCCGGGCTGCCGTCCCGGGCCAGCCAGAAGGCCAGGTCGTGGCAGGTGCGCAGGGTGCGCGGGTCGGCCGGGCCGCAGATCCGGGCGAAGTCGGGGACGAGCGCGGTGAGGATCTCCACCGCCTCGGCCGGCTCGCCCGCCGCGCCGTGCTGCCAGGCCCGGTCGGCCCGCCGGCGCAGCTGCTCCGGGCTGGGGTCGTCCGGGCGCAGCATCCCCGGCCGGACCGCGCGCAGCCGCTCCAGCACCTCGGCGGCACCGGACGGCCGGTCCCCGGGCGGCTTGGCGAGCAGTTGGGCGATCAGCTCGGCCAGCGCCGGGTCCGTGCTGCGCACCCGGGGCGGCACCTCGTGCAGGTGCTTGTACACGAACTCGGCTGGCTGGACGGCGCGGAACGGCCGTCCGCCGGTGCAGACCTCGTACAGCATGACGCCGAGCGCGTAGAGGTCGGCCCGGCCGTCCACCACGCCGCCGGACCAGCACTCGGGCGCGAGGTACGGGACGGTGCCGATCACTTCGCCGGTGATGGTGATCTGGACGGTCTGGGTGACGAGCCGGGCGATGCCGAAGTCCAGGACCTTGGCCCGATCCTTGCCGTCGTCCTGCTGCGTGATCATCACGTTCGCGGGCTTGATGTCCCGGTGGATCACGCCCGAGCGGTGCGCGGCGTCCAGCGCCTTGCAGACGTGCCGGATCCAGCGCAGCGCCTTCGCGTGGTCCGGCAGACCGTCCTTGAGCACGTCGGACAGCGCCCGGCCGCGGACCAGCTCCATCACCAGGTAGGGGATCTTCCCGGAGCCGGTCTCGGTCCAGCCGTAGTCGTACACGGTCACGATGTGCGGGTTGTTGAGGCCGCCGGCCGTCTTGGCCTCGCGGACGAACCGGCTGACCGCCTCCCGGTCGGTGGCGTGCTCGGCGAGCAGCACCTTGACCGCGACCTCCCGGTCGATGGTCGTGTCGGTCGCCCGCCAGACCACGCCGAAGCCACCCCTGCCCAGTTGCTCCTCCAGCCGGAACCGGCCGCCGAGCACGTCGCCCTTCTCCATGTCCTCCCCCAACTCGACCGCGCCCGCCCGGCGTTCGCCGTCGGAGGGGTCACCTTAGCGGCGGGCGGGGACGAGTGGGTGAACGGACCCGGGCCGGCGCCGCGGGATGCCGCTACGGCTTCGGCTTGGGCAGGCCGGCCGGGTTGATCTCGGAGGACTGCACGGCCTCGTTGTCCAGGCCCCAGCGCTTGAGCACCTGCCCGTAGGTGCCGTTCCTGATCGTCTCCTCGATCGCCGCGTTGAGCGCCTTGACCAGGCCGTTGTCCTTCTTCGTGGTCGCCGCGATCTTGCCGAGGACGTCGGCGCCGCCGCCCGAGTAGGTGCCGGCGATCTCGGTCTCGCCGGTCTGCACCGCGTGGAAGGCCAGGCTGGGGTTGGGGCCGGTGTAGACCTCGATCCGGTCGGAGGAGAGCGCCAGGTAGTAGTCGTTGCCCTGGAAGTACGTGATGTCGATCGGCTTGAGGCCGGCCCGGACGTTCTCCTCGCTCCAGGCGACCAGCAGCTTCTCCTGGTTGGTGCCGGTGGCGACGCCGACCGACTTGCCCGCGAGGTCCTTGGGGCCGGTGACCTTGAGGCCGCTGCCCTTCTTCGCCTCGAAGCCCAGGATGTCCAGCCGGTAGGTGGCGAAGTCGTACTTCTCCTTGCGCGCCTCGGTGACGGTGATGTTGGACAGGCCCACGTCGTACTTGCCGCTGTCCAGGCCGACGAAGATGTTCTCCCAGGAGACCGGGTTGAACTCGACCTTGAGGCCGAGCACTCCGCCGATCAGGGTGGCGATGTCCGGTTCGACGCCGATGATGGTCTTGTCGTCGTTGGCGTAGAAGTCCAGCGGCGGGGTGGAGCCGATCGAGTCGACGACGGTCAGCGTCCCCTTCTTTCTGATCTCCTCCGGAACCAGCGCAGCGATCGCGTCGACTTTCGGCGTCGTCACCCGGTTCTGGTTCGGCGACAGGTTCACCACCGTGCCGTCGGGCGCGGTGCTGCCCTTGGCCGGGGCGAGTTCCGCGGAGGCCCCCGTGGCGCCACTGCCGCAGCCGGCCAGGACGAGGGCGGCGGCGAGGGAGGCGGCCGAGGTCACCAGGGCGCGACGGGGTAGGGACATGGTGGAACTCCTGCTCGGTGAAAGGGACTTGAAAGTGGGGGCGGTAAGGAGGAGAGGGTCTCGGGAGGGGGAGACCGGGGTGCTCAGAGGACCTTGGCGAGGAAGGCCCGGGTGCGGTCCTGCCGGGGCCGGTCCAGCACCTCGGCCGGCGGGCCCTGCTCGACCACCACGCCGCCGTCCATGAAGACCACGGTGTCGGCGACCTCGCGGGCGAAGCCGATCTCGTGGGTGACCACGATCATCGTGGTGCCGCTGCGGGCCAGGTCCCGGATGACGTCCAGCACCTCGCCGACCAGCTCCGGGTCGAGTGCCGAGGTCGGCTCGTCGAACAGCAGCACCTTCGGCTCCAGCGCCAGTGCCCGGGCGATCGCCACCCGCTGCTGCTGCCCGCCGGACAGCTGCCGGGGGTAGGCGGCGGCCTTGTCGGCCAGTCCGACCCGCTCCAGTAGCGCCAGCGCCGTCGCCCTGGCCTCGGCCCGGGGCCGGCGCAGCGCGGCGACCGGCGCCTCGACCAGGTTCTCCAGCACGGTGAGGTGCGGGAACAGGTTGAAGTTCTGGAACACGAAGCCGATGCCGGTGCGCTGGCGCAGCACCTCGCGCTCCTTGAGCTCGTACAGCCGGTCCCCGGAGCGCCGGTAGCCGATCAGTTCGCCGTCGATCGCGACGTGGCCGCGGTCCAGCTTCTCCAGGTGGTTGATCGCGCGCAGCAGGGTGGACTTGCCGGAGCCGGACGGGCCGAGCACCACGGTCACCGAACCGGCCGGGACGTCCAGGTCGACCCCGCGCAGCACCTCCAGCCGGCCGAAGCTCTTGTGCAGGCCGCGCACCTGCACCATCGGGGCGGCCGCGGTCGGTCCGGCCTCGGTCAGGGTGGTCACGGCTGTCCTCCGGAGGTGCGGGCGGCGGGCTGGGTGCGGTCCGGCAGGCTCCGGACGAAGGCCCGGACGCGTTGCAGCGGGGTCGGCGGCGGAGTGCGCTGCGCGCCGCGGGCGAAGTGGCGTTCGACGTAGTACTGGCCGATCGACAGCACGGTGGTCAGCAGCACGTACCAGACGGTGGCGACCATCAGCAGCGGTACCACGCGGCCGGTCCGGCCGTAGATGACCTGGGTCTGGTAGAAGAGCTCGCCGATGGCCATCACGTAGACCACCGAGGTGCCCTTGAGCAGCGAGATCACCTCGTTGGCGGCGGCCGGCAGGATGCCCCGCATGGCCTGCGGCAGCACGATCCGCCAGGCCTGCCGCCCGCGGGGGATGCCGAGCGCGGCGGCGGCCTCCCGCTGGCCGGCGTCCACCGCGATGATGCCGCCGCGGATGATCTCGGCGGCGAACGCGGCCTGGTGCAGCCCGAGGCCGAGCACCGCGGCCCCGAGCGCGCCGAGCACGCCGACGGTCTCGACGTCGCCGAAGGTCGGGCCGAAGGGGATGCCGAACCCGAACCGCTTGTACAGGTAGGAGAGGTTGAACCAGAACACCAGCTGGACGATCAGCGGGATCGAGCGGAACACCCAGACGTACGCCCAGGCGATGGAGCGCAGGATCGCGCTGCGGGACAGCCGCATCGCGGCCACCCCGGCGCCCAGCAGGAAGCCCAGCAGCGTTCCGTAGGCGGTGAGTTCGAGGGTCCGGCCGATCGCCCGGAGGATCGTGTCGGCGGTGAAGTAGACCCGGAAGGTGGCCCAGTCCCAGCCGGGGTTGGTGGCCAGGCCGTGGGTGAACTGGGCGAGGACGACCAGTGCGGCGGCCCCGGCCGCCCAGCGCCAGGGGTGCCGGGCGGGGACGGTCCGCAGGCCGTCCAGGCCGTCGAGGTCGACGGCCGCCGTGGCCGTGGCCGTGGCTGTGGCCGTGGCCGTGGCCGCGTTCGCGGGTCTGCGGCGGGACGGCGCCGCGGGGGTCTCGGTGGTGACGGTCATCGGAGGCTCCTTGGGCCTGTGATCGAAGGGCCGGTCGTCGGCCCCGGGCCCGCGCTCACGCGTGCTCGGGCGGGCTGATCTGCGATTCCTTGATCGCCGAGTCGGTGACGCCCCACTTGCGCAGGATCCGCTCGTACGTCCCGTCCTTGATCAGCTGGTTGACCGCCGCCTGGAAGGCCGGGGTGAGCTTCGAGCCCTTCTTGAAGGCGAAGCCGACGTCGAGGCGGTGGAACTCACCGAGGAAGCGCAGCCCGGAGTCCTCCTGCGCGGCCTGGTGGCGCAGGCCGTTGATGGTGGACATCTCGATGTCCACCCGGCCCTGCTGGAGGCTGGTCAGCAACGCCCCGCTCTCGCTGAACGCCTTGACCTCGTACGGCTTCTTCCCGGCATCGGTGCAGACGTTCCTGCGGCTGTTGAGGGTGGTCTCGAAGGTGGTGCCGGCGCCGGTGCCGACGGTCAGCCCGCACAGCTGGACCAGGTCGGTGACCGGCTGGATCGCGGTGTTGTCCTTCTTCACCGCGAAGCCCTGGCCGTCGTCGATGTACGTGACGAAGTCGATGGTCTTCAGCCGAGCCGTGGTGACCCCGAAGTTGCCGGTGCCGACGTCGAACTTCCCGCTGTCCAGAGCGGGGAGGATGGTCTCGAACGCGGCGTCCTGCCGGTCCACGGTCAGGCCGAGCACCTTGGCCACCGCGTCGGTGAAGTCCACGTCGATCCCGGCGGGCTTCTTGCTCACCTGGTCGACGTAGAAGGCGGTGGGCGCCGAGCCGAAGGAGGAGCCGAACCTGAGCGTGCCGGCCTTGCGGACTTCCTCGGGCAGCAGCGCGGCCGCGGCCTCCGACCTGGCCAGGCCGGAGACGACGTCCTCGGTGGCGGAGGCGGCCGGGCCGCCCGCCCCCGCCGCGCCCGCGATCTTCGGGTCCGAGCCGCAGGCGGCCAGCGCCAGGACCGGCAGCAGGGCGGTGGCCGCGAGCAGGCGGCGGCGGACGGTGGTGGTTCTCACGGGGGGCCTTTCAGGGAGTGCGGGCGGGGTGCGGGGAGGGGAGGGGCGTCCCGGCGGACGGGCCGGACGGGGACCTCAGGGACTTCGAGGACTTCGAGGACTTCGAGGGCTTCGAGGACTTCAGGGGCTTCAGGGCCTTCAGGGCCTTCTCGAAGGGCAGCGGGCCGATGGTCAGCGGGTCGGCGGTGAGGTCGAACAGCGGGGTGTAGCCGGCCGCCAGGTAGAGGCCCCTGGCCTCCGGCTGACGCGGGCCGGTGGTGAGGTGGAACCGGGTGTAGCCGGCCGCGGCGGCCGTCCGCTCCAGCTCGGCCAGCACCCGGCGGGCCAGGCCGCGGCGACGGTGCGCGGAGTGCGTCCACATCCGCTTCACCTCGGCGGTGTGCTCGTCGTGGCGCTTGTACGCGCCGCCGGCCACCGGCTCGCCGTCCTCCAGCAGGAGCAGGAGCACCCCGTGCGGCTCGGCGAAGGCCTCGCCCGGGTAGCGGCTCATCTCCTGGTGCGCCTCGGGGCCGTACCGGGTGACGTACTCGTGGGTGAGTTCCCGCAGCAGCGGCTCGACCAGCGGGTCGTCGACGGCGACCCGGCGGAACTCGGCCACCGGTGCGGTGCTCACGCCTGCGCCGCGATCAGCTGGTGGCGGTCGCGCTCGGCCCGCTCGGCCTGGGCCGCCTGCTCCGCCGCGGCCTTGGCGGCGTCCCGCTTGGCGACCTCCTCGCGGACGATCGGGATGACGTACCGGCCGAAGTCGACGGCGTCGTCCAGCAGGTCGTAGCCACGGGCGGAGAGGATGTCCACGCCGAGGTCGTAGTAGTCCAGCAGCGCCTGGGCGACCGTCTCCGGGGTGCCGACCAGCGCGTTGGAGTTGCCCGCCCCGCCGGTGGCCGCGGCGGTCGGGGTCCAGAGCGCGCGGTCGTAGCGCTCGCCGGCCTCGGCGATCTCGATCAGTCGCTGCGAGCCGACGTTCTCGGGTGTCACGACCTCCGGCGCCGCGGCCCCGGGCCCGGCCGTCCCCGCCGTCCCCACCGCCCGCGGCCGGTCGGCGGACCGGCGGGCCCGGATCGCGGCGACCGTCCGGTGCGCCTTCTCCCAGGCCAGTTCCTCGGTCGGCGCGATGATCGGCCGGAACGCCACCTGGATCCGCGGCAGCTCGGTCCGCCCGGCCGCCCGCGCCGCCTCCGCCACCCGCTCGATCTGCTCGGCGGTTCGGGCCAGCGGCTCGCCCCAGAGGCAGTAGATGTCCGCCTCGGCGCCGCCGGCCGCGTAGGCCGCGTCCGAGGAGCCGCCGAAGGAGACCGCCGGGCGCGGCTGCTGCACCGGGAAGACGTCCGAGACGAAGTCCTCGAAGCGGTAGTGCGGGCCCTCGTGGTCGAAGGGCTCCCGGCTGGTCCACGCCTTCTTCACGATGCCGATGTACTCGCGGGTGCGCTCGTAACGCTGGTCCTTGGTGAGGAAGTCGCCCTCGCGCCGCTGCTCGTGGTCGTTGCCGCCGGTGATGAAGTGCACGGTCAGCCGGCCGTCGCTGATCCGGTCCAGGGTCGCGAAGGTCTTGGCGGCGAAGGTCGGGTAGGAGACGTTGGGCCGGTGCGCCAGCAGGATCTGCAGCCGGTCGAGGTGCGAGGCGAGGAAGGCCGCCGCGGCCGCCGGCTCCGGGGCGCCGGCCCCGTAGGCGAAGAGCACCCGGTCCCAGCCGTGGTCCTCGTGCGCCCGGGCCAGCCGCAGGGTGTAGTCGCGGTCGAAGGCGGCGGTGGTGCGCGGGGTGGTCTCCGAACCGTCGCCGGTGGCGGCGATGCCGAGGAATTCGACGGGCATGGCGGAACCTTTCGGGTGAGCGGGGATCCGGTGGACCGCGGGTGGGCGGACCGGAGGCGGCCGCGGCGGGGCGGCCGTCGAGCACGTGACGGTGAAGCGGGCAGGCTGAAGCGCAGGGCGAAGGACGGGGAGAAGGGCAGGCCGAAGGGCAGGGCGACGGGGCCGGACGGAACGGGAGGACTGCCGGAGCGCAGTGCGAAGTCGGCCAAGACGGCTGATGCCTGAGGTGCCGTCGGACGGGGACGGCGGCTCCCGGCCCGCGGCGGGGCACACCGAGGGAGGACTCCCCGAAGGAAGCGGGGCCGAGGGGATCAGGGCCGCGGGAGGTCAGGGCCGAGGGGATCAGGGCCGAGGGGATCAGGGCCGGACGGGCGGCCGCTGTCGGGTCAGCCGCGACACGCCGCGGACCACACCCGACCGAAGTCGATGTGGTCGCGGGTGACCAGGGGCTGCTCGGCGTTCATGGCGTCAAGTTGAACAGCCGCCCGGGCCTGCGTCAACCGTCCATCATTGCCGCACTGTTGCGATCTCCTGTCACTTCTCCGACGGCGGTCGAAGAACCGTTTCCACCCCGCGGGCCACCCTTGACAGCCCTCGTTCGCGCCTGCGTACGATCACGGCGGAGTGCAGTGCAACCGTGCCGGACGCGTTGAGGGACGCGGCCCGGCGCCCAGGCCGTTCGTACGTGACCGCCGCCGTACCCGCCCGCCCGCACTCCCGCCAGGAGCCTTCGCCATGGCCACCCCGCAGGACGTCCTGCCCGCCCCCTCCACACCCGCCCACCCCGCCCCGCCGCCCGCCCCCGAGGCCCGGATCGTCGCCCGCCGCAAGCCCGGTCAGTGGGTCGCCGCCGCCGTCGCGCTGCTGCTGGCGGCGATGGCGGTCACCTCGGTGATCCGCAACGACGCCTTCCAGTGGGGCGTGGTCGCGGACTGGTTCACCGCCCGCTCCGTGCTGGACGGCCTCACCCTGACCCTCTGGCTGACCGCCGTCACCCTCGCCCTCGGCTTCGTGTTCGGCACCGTCCTCGCCACCATGCGGCTCTCCACCAACCCGGTGCTGCGCACGCTCAGTTGGGGCTACATCTGGATCTTCCGCTCCACCCCGCCGCTGGTGCAGCTGCTGTTCTTCTTCAACATCGGCGCGCTCTACCCGACGCTCGGCCTCGGCATCCCGTTCGGCCCCGAGTTCGTCACGGTCAGGACGGTCGACCTGATCGGCCCCACCCTGACCGCCGTCATCGGCCTCACCCTGCTGGAGACCGCCTACGCCGCCGAGGTGATCCGCGGCGGCATCCTCTCCGTGGACCGCGGCCAGCTGGAGGCGGCCGCCGCGCTCGGCCTCGGCCGCGGACGGGTGCTGCGCCGGATCGTCGTGCCGCAGGCGATGCGGGCGATCGTGCCGACCGCCGGCAACATGCTGATCGGCGCGCTCAAGGGCACCAGCATCGTCAGCGTGCTGGCCGTCTCGGACCTGCTCTACTCGGTGCAACTGGTCTACCTGCAGTCGTACCGGGTCATCCCGATGCTGATGGTCGCCACCCTCTGGTACCTGGCGATCACCACCCTGCTGTCCATCGGCCAGTACTACGTGGAGCGGCACTTCGCCAAGGGCGCCACCCGCGACGGCCTGCCGCCCACTCCGCTGCAGCGGGCCCGCGCGACCCTCCGCCGGGTGGTGGCGTCATGAGCACGCTCGTCATCGTCGGGGCCGGCCCGCGCGGCACCGGCCTGCTGGAGCGGATCGCCGCCAACGCCGCCGAACTCCTGCCCGCCGACCGGCCGTTGGAGATCCACCTGGTCGACCCGTACCCGCCCGGCGCGGGCCGGATCTGGCGCCACGACCAGTCCCCGCTGCTGCGGATGAACTCGATGGCCGAGGACGTCACCATGTTCACCGACGAGCGCTCCACCCTCGAAGGGCCGGTCCGCCCCGGCCCCTCGCTCGCCGAATGGGCGCTCCGGCAGGAGGAGTTCGCGCCCTACCGGCAGGTCGCCGACCCGGCCGTCCGGGCCGAGCTGGACACCCTCGCCCCCACCGCCTTCCCCACCCGCCGGGCCCAGAGCGCCTACCTGGACTGGGTGTTCCGCCGCGCCGTCGCCGACCTGCCGCCGCACATCGGCGTCACCGTCCACCGGGACACCGTCCGGCGGATCGAGGGCCCGGCCGACGGCCCGCAGACCGTCCACCTCGGCGACCGGACGCTCACCGCCGACCACGTCGCCCTCACCCTCGGCCACCTCGACTCGGCCCCGCACCCGCGGCACGCCGCCGACGCCGACTTCGCCGCCCGGCACGGCCGCTTCCACCTCCCGCCCGCCTACTCCGCCGACGTGGCCGCCGAGTTGGCGGCCATCGCCCCCGGCGAGCAGGTGGTGCTGCGCGGCCTCGGCCTGGCCGCCGTCGACCTGGTCTCGCTGCTCACCGAAGGCCGCGGCGGCCACTTCGAGCCCACCGGCCGCGGCGACGCGCTGCGCTACCGCCCGTCCGGCCGCGAACCGGTGCTCCACCTCGGCTCCCGGCGCGGCGTCCCGTACCACTCCAAGACCGGCTACCGCCTGCAAGGGCCGCCCGCCCCGCTCCCCCGGTACTTCGACGCGGCCGCCGTCGACGCCGTGCTCGCCACCGAGGGACCGCTGCGGCTGCGGCGCGACTTCTGGCCGGCGATGGCCAAGGAGATCGCCTTCGGGCACTTCCACGAGCTGTTCCACGCCCACCCGGAACGCACCGCGCTGCCCTGGCCCGAGTTCCTGGCCCGGTACGACCGACACGGCTGGTACACCTCCGAACTCGCCGCCCTGGTCGCCGAGGCCGTCCCCGACCCCGCCGACCGGATCGACTTCGAACGGCTCGACCACCCGCTGGCCGGCCTCGTACTCGGCTCCGCCGAGGAGCTCCAGGCCCACCTGCGCGGATACGTCACCGCCGACGCCGACCGCCGCGCCGACCCCGCGCACAGCGCCGACCTCGGCGCCTTCCTCGCCCTGCTGTCGCTGTTCGGCCAGCTCCAGCGGGTCCTCACGAGCGGCCGGCTGACCGCCCGTTCGATCGCCGAGGACGTGGACGAGTGGTTCTTCGGCTACTTCAGCTTCCTCGCCTCCGGCCCGCCCGGCTTCCGGCTGCGCCAGCTGCTCGCGCTCTCCGAGGCCGGGGTGGTGCGCTTCCTCGGCGCGGGCGTACGGGTCGACCGGGACGAGACCACCGGAACCTGGCGCGCCCGGGGCACCACCGTGCCCGGCCACACCGTCCACGCGACGGCGCTCGTCGAGGCGTACCTGCCCAAGCACGCGCTGGCCCGCACCCGCGACCCCGTCCTGCGCGAACTGCACCGCGCCGGGCGGATCGTGGAGGAGGTGGTGCGCGACCCGGACTACACCCACCACTCCGGCCTGGTCACCATCGCCCCCGCCGACAGCCGGCTGCTCGACCCGGCCCTGGGCGGCGCCCCGCACCCGCGCCGCACCGCGCTCGGCCCGCACACCAGCCTGCGCTCGGCCGCCGCCTTCGCCCGGCCGCGTACCGACGCCCCGGGCTTCCGGCAGAACGACGCGGCCGCCCGGGCGCTGCTGCGGGCGCTGGCGGCGCTCCCGACGGCGGCACTGGCGGCGTGAGCGGTCGCGGCGGGGGGCCGAGATATCCGAGGGGCCTCAGGATCCGAGCGGCTTGAGGGCCCTCAGGGACCGAAGATCTCCTCCACCAGGTCCTCGTCCGACACGTGGTCCGGAGCCTCGAACACCACGTCCGTGACGCCCTTCAGGCCGGTCCCGCGTTCCAGCGCGTCCATGCAGGCCCGGGCCTCCTGGTCGGTGGCGAAGTCCCAGACCCGCAGCCGGCGCACCAGCACCAGCGCCTCCATCGGGCTCATCCGCGGCGGCCGGCGCCGGTGCGGACCGCCCGTGCCCCGACGGCCCGCCCGGGCGAGCCGCTGCTGGTAGCCGGCCAGGTCCTGCCAGGCCTGCGCGGTGCTCGGGTGGTGCTCGCCGAGCACCCGGGCGAGGTCGGGCAGCAGCCCGTGCAGGTCGAGCACGGCGCCCTGCAGGTCGTCCCGGTTGGCCCGGTGCACCGCGAGGTCGTGCCGGGCCTTCAGGACGCGGCTGTCCTGCGGGCCCCAGACGGCGTACAGATCGGGCAGCAGCTCGCTCAGCAGCCGGATCGCGGTGACCGCCGCGCCGCTCTCGCCGATGCACCACACCAGGTGGTAGCGGGCGCCGAGGGTGTCCGGGTCGAGCGGGCCGAACGCCGAGCGCATGTCGTCCACGACGCTCGTCAGCAGCCGGATCGCGCCCTCCAGGTCCCCGGCCCGGCTGAGGTACCAGGTGAAGTCCCGCCAGGCGCACAGGGTGTCCCGGTCGCCCGCGCCGAGCGCGGCCACGCACTCCTGGGCGACCGCCTGCAGCTGGATCGCCGACTCCCCGGCCGTCGCCGCCCGGTACGCGGCCGACCGCCGCTCGCGCAGCGCGGCCCGTACGGCCTCGGCCGGCGGCGGGGCGAGCACCGGCGGCGTGGTCAGCGGCGACAGCACCGACGGGGCCGCGCTCGGCACGGCGGGCGGCACGGCGGGCGGAGCGGCAGGCACCGCGGGCGGAGCGGCAGGCACCGCGGGCGGAGCGGCAGGCACGGCCGGTACGAGAGGTACGACGGGTGGCACGGCCGGCACCGGAGGCACCACCGGCCCCACCGGCCCCGCCACGGGCACCCCCCGGTCCACCACCGTCGGCACCGCCGCGACCGCGCCCGCCCCGCCGCCCGGCGCCGCCGCCAGCTCCGCGAGCCGCCGCTCGACCGTCCGGGCGTCCGCCGGCCGGTCCGCCGGGTCCTTCGCCAGCAGCTCCGCGACCAGCCCGGCCACCTGCGGCGGCAGCCCGAACTGCGCCGGGTCCAGCGCCGGGGGCGCCTCGTTGAGGTGCTGGTACATCAGCACCGGCGTCGAGTCCCCGCCGAACGGCCTCGCCCCGGTGAAGAGTTCGACCAGCACGCAGCCGAGCGCGTACAGGTCCGCCCGGCCGTCCACCCGGCCGCCGGTCCACCGCTCGGGCGCCATGTAGGCGGGGCTGCCGACGATCGTCCCGGTGGTGGTCAGCCCGCCCGCGCCGGTGTCCAGCTGGGCGATGCCGAAGTCCAGCACCTTCAGGTGCCCGGCGTCGGTGATCATCACGTTGTCGGGTTTGATGTCCCGGTGCACCATGCCCGCGTCGTGCGCGGCCGCCAGCGCGTCGCTGATCTGCCGCCCCCAGCGCAGGCTGAGCGCGGGCTCGGGCAGCCCCTCGCCCAGCACCTCGGTCAGGGTGCGGCCGGTGAGCAGCTCCATCACCAGGAAGGTGACCTCCCGGTCGCCGACCTCACACTGCCCGAGGTCGTGCACGGTGACGATGTGCGGGTGCGACAGGTTGCCGGCCGCGCACGCCTCCCGGACGAACCGCAGCGCCGCCTTCGCCTGGTCGCCGCCGTGGTGCCCGATGACCTTGACCGCCACCGGCCGCCGCATCCGGGTGTCCCGGGCCCGCCACACCACCCCGAACCCGCCCTGTCCGAGCTTCTCCGCCAGCTCGTACCGGCCGTCCAGGACGTCACCGACTCGCACGCGCCCCTCCCCCATCCGCCATGACGGAGAGGACTCTACCGACGCCGCCCACCGCCCCTCCCCCCGCCCACGGCCAGGTGGGAGGATGGGCACCGAGCCCCGCGACGGAGCGGCGGCCCCCGGCGGTACGGCCGGATCGAGCAGAGCCGAGGAGAGCGGTCATGGCCAAGCAGGCCCCGCAGAGCGACCCGGCGCAGGACGCCCCCGAGGTGTCCGCGCCCCAGCACGCGGCCGCCGGACTGCCCGCCGTCGGCCACAGCCTCCGGATGGCCGCCGAGCAGATGGGCGCCCGCCGCACCCTCGCCACCCTGCGCAAGGTGAACCAGCCGGACGGCTTCGACTGCCCCGGCTGCGCCTGGCCCGAGCCGGACCGGACGCACACCGCCGAGTTCTGCGAGAACGGCGCCAAGGCCGTCGCCGAGGAGGCCACCGAGCGCCGGATCCGGGCCGAGTTCTTCGCCGCCCACCCGATCGCCGACCTCGCCGAGCGCTCGGGCTACTGGCTCGGCCAGCAGGGCCGGCTCACCCAGCCGATGCTGCTCGACGAGGGCGCCACCCACTACACGCCGGTCTCCTGGGACGACGCCTTCGCGCTGATCGCCGAGGAGCTGCGCGCCCTGGACACCCCGGACGGCGCCGCCTTCTACACCTCCGGCCGCACCAGCAACGAGGCCGCCTTCGCGTACCAGCTGTTCGCCCGCCGGCTCGGCACCAACAACCTGCCGGACTGCTCCAACATGTGCCACGAGTCCTCCGGCTCGGCGCTGACCGAGACGCTCGGCGTCGGCAAGGGCAGCGTCAGCCTCAAGGACCTCTACCAGGCCGACCTGATCATCGTGGCCGGCCAGAACCCGGGCACCAACCACCCCCGGATGCTCTCCGCCCTGGAGCGCGCCAAGCGGGCCGGCGCCACCATCGTCAGCGTGAACCCGCTGCCGGAGGCCGGCCTGGAGCGGTTCAAGAACCCGCAGCACGCCCGCGGCCTGGCCGGCCACGGCACCAAGCTGACCGACCTCTTCCTGCAGATCCGCCTCGGCGGCGACCTCGCGCTGTTCCGCGCGCTCAACCGGATCATCCTGGAGCAGGACGGCGTCGACCACGCCTTCATCGCCGAACACTGCCACGGCTTCGAGGAGTTCGAGGCCCAGGCCCGGAAGGCCGACCACGACGAGGTGCTCGCCGCGACCGGTCTGCCCTGGGAGCAGATCGAGGAGCTCGGCCGCCTGGTGCTGGGCTCGAAGAAGATCATCGTCTGCTGGGCGATGGGCCTCACCCAGCACAAGCACGCCGTCCCCACCATCCGCGAGGTGGTCAACTTCCTGCTGCTGCGCGGCAACGTCGGCCGCCCCGGCGCCGGCGTCTGCCCGGTGCGCGGGCACAGCAACGTCCAGGGCGACCGGACGATGGGCATCTTCGAGCGCCCCGCCAAGGCCTTCCTCGACGCGCTGGAGAACGAGTTCGGCTTCGAGCCGCCGCGCGAGCACGGCCTCGACTCGGTGGACACCATCCGGGCGATGCGCGACGGCAGGGTCAAGGTCTTCTTCGCGATGGGCGGCAACTTCGTCGCGGCCACCCCGGACACCGAGGTCACCGAGGCCGCGATGCGCCGCTGCCGGCTGACCGTCCACGTCTCCACCAAGCTCAACCGCTCGCACGTGGTCACCGGCGCCCGCGCCCTGATCCTGCCCACGCTCGGCCGCACCGACCGGGACGTCACCGGCGCCGGTGCCCAGTTCGTCACCGTCGAGGACTCGATGGGCCAGGTGCACGCCTCCCGCGGCGGCCTGCGTCCGCCGGCACCCGACCTGCTCTCCGAGACGGCGATCGTCTGCCGCCTCGCCCGCGCCGTCCTCGGCCCGCGGGACACCGTGCCGTGGGAGGACTTCGCCACCGACTACGACACCCTGCGCGACCGGATCGCCCGCGTCGTCCCGGGCTTCGCGGACTTCAACGAGAAGGTCCGCCGCCCCGGCGGCTTCACCCTCCCGCACGGGCCCCGCGACTCCCGCACCTTCCCCACCGCGACCGGCCGGGCCAACTTCACCGTCAACCCGCTCACCGCGCCCGAGGTCCCGCCGGGCCGCCTGCTGCTGCAGACCCTGCGCTCCCACGACCAGTACAACACCACCGTCTACGGCCTGGACGACCGCTACCGCGGCATCAAGGGCGGCCGCCGCGTGGTCCTGGTCAACCCCGCCGACGCGGCCGAACTGGGGCTCACCGACGGCCGGTACGTCGACCTGGTCAGCGAGTGGAAGGACGGCGTCGAACGCCGCGCCCCGCACTTCCGCGTCGTCCACTACCCCGTCGCCCGCGGTGGGGCCGCGGCCTACTACCCGGAGACCAACGTCCTGGTCCCGCTGGACTCCACCGCCGACATCAGCAACACCCCCACCTCCAAGGCCGTGGTCATCCGCTTCGCCGACGACACCGGCGCCTAGGCCCCCGTCCGCACGCGAAGGCCGCCCCCGTCCGGTGACGTGGGGCGGCCTTCGCGTTTCGGACGGGCCGGTCAGTGCGTGGGCGTCCCCAGCGGCCGGGTCGCCGTGGCGCTGCCCGTGGCGGACGCGGTGGCCGAGCCGGAGGCGGTGGCGGAGCCGGTCCCGCTCGGGGTGCCGGCCGGCGTCCCCGTCCCGGTCGGGGTGGGCGTGCCGGGAGTGCCGGTCGGCGTGCTCGGGGTGGTCGGCGTGCCGGTCGGGGTCTGCGTCGGAGCCGGCACACCGGTGCCCGGCGGCGTGCCCGGGTCGGTCGGGGTGCCCGGGTCGGCCGGGGTGCCGGTCCCGCCGGGGGTGGTCGGTGTGCCGGTGGGCTGGCCGGGGGAGGTCGGCGGCGTCGTGGGCGGAGCGGTCGGCGGCGTCGGCTTGGTGGGGCTCGGCGCGATCGGGGTCACGGTGTTCCAGCCGGCCGGCAGGTCGGGCACCTTCCAGGCGCCGCCCGCGTCGTCGGCCGCGCCGGACGGGTCGGGCCGGACGGCTCCGAGGATCGGCATCGAGCCGATCGGCGACACCTTGATGAACGCGCCCGGCCGCGGCGCCTGCACGATCAGCCCGCCGCCGACGTACATCCCGACGTGCGAGGCGTCCTGGAAGTAGATCACCAGGTCACCGGGCCGGAGCTGGTTGAGCGCCACGTGCGGCAGCTGCGCCCACTGCTCCTGGCTGGTGCGCGGGATCGGATTCCCGGCGTGCAGCCAGGCCTGCGAGGTGAGGCCGGAGCAGTCGTAGGCCTCCGGTCCGGTACCGCCCCACAGGTAGGGCTTGCCGACCTGCGCCAGCGCGAAGGCCACCGCCCCGCGCCCCTGCTGCGAGGGGGTGCGCTCGCCCTTGCCGAGCGCCCCGGAGGCGAGGAAGGCGAGCTGCGCCTCGTCGGCCTTGGCCTTCTCCAGCTCCTCCAGCTCGGTCCGCTGGGCGCCCGTCAGCGAGGAGACGACCTGCTCGACCGAGGCGAGGTCGGCGGCCACCTTGGCCTTCGCGGCCTCCTGCTGGGCGACCAGGCCCTGGGAGGCCTTCAGCGCCTCCTCGGTCTGCCTCTTCAGGTCGTCGAGCGCGTTCCGGTCGCTCTTCAGCCGGTCCAGGAACTCCGACTGGGAGCGGCTGGCCGTGGCGAGGAGCTCGGCGATGGTGACGGCCTCGTACGGGTCCTTGGAGAGCAGCAGATCGGCGTACGCGGAGGCGGCGCCGTTGCGGTACTGCGCGGCGGCGAGCTGCGAGGCGATGTCGGTGCCGGCGTCGACCTCCTTCTGCTGGCGGTCCTGCCGGTCCTGGAGGTCGGTGAGCGCGGCCTGCTGCTCGGCCACCTTGGCGACCGTGCCGTTGTACTGCTCGGTGGCGGCCTCGGCGCTCTGGTAGAGCGTGTGCAGCTGGTCCAGCAGCGGGCCGAGGGTGGCTTTGGCGGCGGCGAGCGGGTCGGTGCCGGTGACGACGGCGCCGACGCCCGGGTCGGGGGCGGCCCAGGCGGCTCCGGCGGCGGCCGGCAGCGCGAGTGCGGCGGCCGCGAGGACGGCTCCGCAGCGCAGCGCCGCCCGTACCCAGGGGCGTACGCCTGCCGTCTCCGTACGTTGTGCAGCCCCGCCCATGGGTTGGTCCTCCCCGCCCCGCGCCCTGTCCCGGCCTCCCGGATCCCGCAGATCCTCCCATGGGTTACTCGCCGGAAACAGGGCGCACGCGGACTGGGAGGTTAATTCTCGATTGAAGTGTGAGACAGCTCTCAGCAAACCCGGTCGAACCCGGGCGTACTTCGCCGATGTCCAGCCCAGCACGGCCCGGGACACCCTGGCGAAAGCTCCCGGTTACCATCAGTCAACCAACGGAACCACGATTCCCGGCTCAGTTCACCTTCCGTTTACCAAGCCGACCTACGGTCGCGACGTCATCAACGTCCGTGCGACAACTACGACGATTGTTTGGGTATGGAACACATCTCGTTCCTGGTAGCCGTTGTGATCATCACGGCGCTGGCCTTCGACTTCACCAACGGGTTCCACGACACCGCCAACGCGGCCGCCACCGCGATCGCGACCGGGGCCCTTCGTCCGAAGGTCGCGGTCACCATCGCGGCCGTCCTCAACTTCGCGGGCGCGTTCCTGTCCGTGAAGGTCGCCACCACCATCTCCGGCGGCATCGTCAACGAGAAGGCCGGGGTCCACCCCCAGATCATCTTCGCCGCACTGGCCGGAGCGATCCTCTGGAACCTGCTGACCTGGCTGCGCGGCCTGCCGTCCAGCTCCTCGCACGCGCTGTACGGCGGCCTGATCGGCGCCACGATCGTCGGCGTCGGCATGAACGGCGTCAACTTCGACACCGTGGTCACCAAGATCATCATCCCGGCGGTCGCCTCGCCGTTCGTCGCCGGCCTGGCCTCCTGGGGGGCCACCAAGCTGGCCTACGCGATCACCCGCAAGGGCAACGCCGCGGCCACCGAGAAGGGCTTCAAGACCGGCCAGGTCTTCTCGTCCTCGCTGATCTCGCTCGCGCACGGCACCAACGACGCCCAGAAGACGATGGGCATCATCACCCTGACCCTGGTCTCGGTCGGCGCCCTGCCGCACGGCGCGCTGCCCCCCACCTGGGTGATCGTCTCCGCGGGTGCCGCGATCGCGCTCGGCACCTACATGGGCGGCTGGCGGATCATCCGCTCGATGGGCAAGGGCCTGGCCGACATCCGGCCGCCGCAGGGCTTCGCCTCCGAGTCGGCCGCCGCGACCGTCATCCTGACCTCCTCGCACATGGGCTTCGGCCTCTCCACCACCCAGGTCTGCTCCGGCGGCATCATGGGCGCGGGCCTCGGCGGCCCCAAGGGCGAGCTGCGCTGGAGCCTGGTCCGCCGCATGGTCTACACCTGGGGCCTGACCCTCCCGGCCGCCGCCCTGGTCTCCGGCGCCGCGGCGCTGCTGGCCGAGCAGGGCAGCTGGGGCGTCGCCCTGGTCGGCGCCGCGCTGGTGGCCGGTTCGGGCGCGATGTGGCTGCTCTCCCGCCGTCAGCCGGTCGGCGCGGACAACGTCAACGACGTCAACATCGGTGACGTCACCACGGTCGAGGTCGAGGTCGCACCGACCGCCGCCGCGAACGCCCCCACCCCCGCCTCGACCACGGTCGCGGCCTGAGCACCGCCGGCTGAGGAGCACTCACCATGCACATCAAGTGGACCGCCCTGGCCCAGACCGCCGGTTTCAGTTTCGGCATCACCGTCGCCGTGGTCGCCGTCTTCGCCCTGGGCATCCTGGCCCTGTCCCGCCGCGAGGCCTCGCTGAGCGCCGCCCGCGAGGGCGGGAACACCCCGGCCGCGGGCGGCGGCACGCTGGCCCTGGCCGGCGCGTACGCCTGCTTCGCGGTCTGCGCCGCGGCCGTCGGCTACGGACTGACGCTGATCGCCGGCCACTGACCGCGGCCGGGCGGAGCCCGACGCAACGGGCCGGGGAGTGCCTGCGCACTCCCCGGCCCGTTCGCGTATCCCGGCTCCTTCACGTGTCCCCGGCCCGCCGGTCCTCCCGGGCGGCCGTCAGCTCTCCTGGGTGGTCCTCAGCACCGTCTCCCGGATGAACAGCACCGTGACGAAGGCCAGCCCCGCGAAGGGCGTGGCCCACAGGAAGACCGTGCCGACGCCGCGGCCGAAGGCGTCGGTCACCAGCGGGACGATCGGGGCCGGCAGCTTGTGCAGGTCCGGGATGCCGCCACCGGCCGCCGCGGGCCCGGCCGGGACGTGCGCGGCGGCCAGGTTCTCCGCCAGGTAGCGGCCGACCTTGTCGGTCATCAGCGCGCCGAGCGCGGAGACGCCCATCGCACCGCCCATGGTGCGGAAGAAGGTGACCACCGAGCTGGCCGCGCCGAGCTCGTGCCGCGGCACCGTGTTCTGCACCGCGAGCACCAGGTTCTGGCTGGTCAGGCCGAGGCCGATGCCGGTGATCGCCATGTAGACCGAGAGCAGCCCGTAGTCGGTCTCGGCCCGGGCGGTGCCGAGCAGGCCGAAGCCGACCGCGAGCAGCGCGGTGCCGGCGACCAGGTAGGCCTTCCACTTGCCGTACTTGGTGATCAGCCGGCCGGCCACCGCGGAGGAGACCGCCAGGCCGAGGATCATCGGCAGGGTCATCAGACCGGCCGTGGTCGGGGACTCGGCCCGGGCCAGCTGGAAGTACTGGCTGAGGAAGGTGGTCGCGCCGTACATCCCGACGCCGACCAGCACGCTGGCGAGGGCGGCCAGGGTGACGGTGCGGTGCTTGAAGAGGTCCGGCGGGATGATCGGCTCGGCGGCGCGGCGCTCGACCACGACGGCCAGCGCGCCCAGCAGCAGTCCGCCGCCGACCATGGCCGCGGTCTGCCAGGACAGCCAGGCGTAGTTCTTGCCGGCCAGCGTGATCCAGATCATCAGCAGGCTGACCGAGGCGGTGATGACCAGCGCGCCCAGGTAGTCGATCTTCGCCTCGCGCTTCACCACCGGCAGTTCGAGGGTCCGCTGGACCACCGCGATCGCGAGCAGGGCGAACGGGATGCCGACGTAGAAGCACCAGCGCCAGCCCAGCCAGGAGGTGTCCACGATGACGCCGCCGATCAGCGGGCCGCCGATGGTGGCGAGCGCGAAGACCGCGCCGAAGTAGCCGCTGTACCGGCCGCGCTCGCGCGGCGGCACCATCGCGGCCAGGCAGATCTGGCCGAGCGCGACCACACCGCCGGCGCCGATGCCCTGCAGCGCGCGGCAGGCGATCAGCTCACCGGTGTTCTGCGAGAGCCCGGCCAGCGCGGAGGTCGCGATGTAGATCAGCAGCGCGATCTGCAGCAGCAGCTTCTTGCTGGCGAGGTCGGAGAGCTTGCCCCAGATCGGGGTGGAGGCGGTGAGGGTGAGCAGGGCCGCGGTGATCACCCAGGTGTAGGCGGACTGGCCGCCGTGCAGGTCGGCCAGGATGTGCGGCAGGGCGTTGGAGACGACGGTCGAGGAGAGCACGGCCACGAAGAGGCCGAGCAGCAGGCCGGAGAGCGCCTCCATCACCTGCCGGTGGGTCATCCGTTGGTTGTCGACGGCGGCGGCGCTGCCGCTCGCGGCCTCGGTGGTCACGGTCATCTGGGTCCTTCGGCGCAGGCGTGGCGGGGTACGCGCATCATGAAAGTTCGTTGCCTTAGGCAACCATAAGGCGAGATGGTTGAATTAGGCAACTTTCTTCAAGGCCGGGTAAAGAGCCGGGCGACGAGCCGGGGCGGCGCGCCGCACCACGGGCCCCGGCGACCCCACCGGGACTCCCCGGTCACCCGGTCACTCGGCCGTCGGCTCCCCGAGGACGTCGTTGAAGCGGTGCAGCAGCTCCGCGAAGCGGACCACGTCGTCCGGCGACCAGCCGCCCATCACCTCGCGCACCCGCCGCATCCGGACGTCCCGGGCGGACAGGTAGCGCCGCCGCCCGTCCTCGGTCAGCGACACCAGCGCGGCCCGGCGGTCCAGCGGGTCGGTCTCCCGGGCCACCAGGCCGAGCTCCTCCAGCGCCCGGATCTGCCGGCTCACCGTCGCCTTGCCCACCGCGAAGTGCACGCCGACGTCGGTCACCCGGACCCGCCCGGCCTGCTCGATGTAGCCGAGCATGCTGTACGCCATGCCCTCCAGTCCGGGGTGCACCCGGCGTGAGAGTTCCGCCACTCTGGCCCGGCCCCGCCGGAACATCAGCGCGACCTCGCGCTCCACCGCCACCAGGGCTTCCTCGTCGCTCACCGCGTCAGTATCGCGCAGCGACACCGGCCCGGACCCAGCGCGGGAGGTACGACAACCCAACTACTTCATGGTATGAAGTATCGGTTCCGGAAGGACCGTTTTCCCCCGATACGCAAGGAGATGTGGATGGCAGCCCCTGGGCAGGGTTTCGTCGCCGAACTGAAGAGCGCGGTGACCCCGCGCGCGGCACTGCTCGTGATCGGAGTGCTGCTCCTCCAGCTCGGCTTCATCACCTCCTACATCGGGGCGCTGCACAAGCCCGCCCCGCACAACCTCTCCATCGCGGTGGTCGCCCCGCCGCAGGTCGCCCCCAAGCTGATCGGCGCGCTGGAGGCGGTCCCGAACCACGCCGTCAAGGCCGTCACCGCGCCGGACGCCGAGACCGCGACCGCGCAGATCAAGGACCAGAAGATCTACGCCGCCTGGGTCATGAACCCGACCGGCACCGAGGACACCCTGCTGGTCGGCGGCGCCCGCGGCCCGTCCGCCGCCAAGGCCGCCGAGACCGTCACCACCGCGATCGACCAGTCCCAGGGCCGGACGGTCAAGGTCCAGGACGTCGTGCCGCTCGCCAAGGGCGACACCAACGGCCTCTCCTCCTTCTACCTGGTGATCGGCTGGTGCGTCGGCGGCTACCTGGTCGCCTCGATCCTCGGCATCAGCGCCGGCTCCAAGCCGGCCAACGCCCACCGCCTGCTGATCCGCCTGGGCGTCCTGGCGCTCTACTCGGTCGCGGCCGGCGTCGGCGGCACGATCATCGCCGGGCCGGTCCTGGACGCGCTGCCCGGCTCGATCCTCGCCCTGTCCGCCGTCGGTGCCCTGGTGGTCTTCTCGGTCGGCGCGTTCACCATGGCGCTGCAGTGCCTGTTCGGGATCATCGGCATCGGCATCGCGGTGCTGGTCTTCGTCGTCCTGGGCAACCCGAGCGCGGGCGGGGTCTACCCGGCGCCGATGATGCCGCCGTTCTGGCGGGCCATCGGCTCGGTGATCCCGAACGGCGCGGGCACCGCCGCCACCAAGTCGATCGCCTACTTCGGCTCGACCAACCTGGGGATGCCGCTCCTGGTCCTGGTGATCTGGGCGCTGGTCGGCATCGGCGTCGCCTTCCTGGCCGTGCTGCGCAACCCCCGCGCCGAGGAGCGCGAGCCCGAGCCCACCGCCGTCGAGGTCTGATCCTCCCCGTCGCACCCGAGCCCCCGCCGTACCCGGGCCCCCGGCCCCACGGTCGGGGGCCCGGGCCGTTCCGGGCCGGGGTTCCGCACCGGGGGTCAGCCCCCGGCGAGCAACCCCGGGTCGGCGACGATGGCCCGGACGACGCGCACCGCCGCGCCCAGCAGCGGGCCGCGGCGGCCCAGCCGGGAGACGGTCAGCCGGTCCTCGGCCCACGGCCGGACGGTGACCCGGGCGGCCAGCTCGCCGCGCATGGCGGGGAGCAGCCAGGGCGCCAGCCGGGCGTAGCCGCCGCCCAGCACCACCTCGGCAGGGTCCAGCAGGTTGACCGCGCCGGCGGCCGCGATGCCGAGTGCCGACCCGGCTCCGGCCAGCGCCGCCCGGGCCCGCTCCTGCCCGGCCCCGGCGCGGTCGGCGAGCAGCGCCACCCAGTCGCCCCGGACGCCGGTCAGGCCGGCCGCCCGCAGCACCGCCGCCTCGCCCGCGTACTGCTCCAGGCAGCCGCGCGCCCCGCAGGCGCAGCGGGGCCCGTCGGGGTGGACCGGCACGTGGCCGAACTCGCCCGCGTGGCCGCGGGCTCCGCGCAGCAGGCGCCCGCCGACCACGATCGCCGCGCCGACCCCGGCCTCGGCGGAGACGTACAGGAAGTCCTCCGCCCCGTCGCCCAGCCAGCGCTCGGCCAGTCCGCCGAGGTTGGCCTCGTTGTCGGCCTCGACCGGGAGCTCGGCCAGGCCGTCCGCGGCCGGCCGCAGCGCCGCGCGCAGTTCGGCGGCCAGCGGGACGTCCTGCCAGCCGAGGTTGGCGGCCCGTTGCAGCACCGCGCCGGAGTCGCCGACCAGCCCGGGCACGGCCAGGGTGAGTCCGGCCGGGCGCAGGCCCGCCTCGGCGACGGCCGCGCGCAGCAGCCGGGCCAGGTCGGCCATGACGGCGGCGGGCTCCCGGCCGCGGTTGGAGATCTCCTGGCGCCGCCAGGCGCGGACCTCCCCGCGCAGGTCGACCACGCAGGCGCCCAGGTGCCGGACGCCGATCTCGGCGCCGAGGCCGCCGGGCCCGAGCGGGTTGAGTCCGAGCGCGGTGCCGGGGCGGCCGACCTTGCCGCTGGGCGCGGCGGGGCCCTCCTCGACCACCAGGCCGCCGGCGATCAGCTGTTCGGCGAGCGAGGAGACCGCGGCCCTGGTCAGCCCGGTCTCGGCGGCGACCTCGGCGCGCGAGCGCGGGCCGCTCGCGATCACCGTGAGCACCAGGGCCAGGTTGGCCCGGCGCATGCCCTGCTGGCTGGCGGGCCCGCTCCGGACACCGTCCGGCTCGTGCATCAGGCTCACCTCGCCCCTTACGGCACATCCCGTGGCATATCGGGTGCAGCGTAGCCGGGTTCCGGGGTCCCCGTCCGCACCAGGACGGGTGCGGCCGCGGGCCGGTCGGCGAGCCGGGTGAAGACCCACCGCTGCATCGCCCAGAAGCGGAACAGCATCGCCACGAAGGTGCCGACCACCATCCCGCTGAGGAAGTCCGCGACCTCCTGGACGAAGGGACTGACGAACGGCTCGCGCAGGTCCAGGAGGTACCGGGAGATCGCCAGCGGTACGTCGTTGACGCCGATCGCCACCACGCTCACCAGGACGAACAGCAGGACCTCACGCTGTCGGCCGCCGGCCCGGAAGGCCCAGCGACGGTTCAGCACGTACGAGACGACGGTGGCGATCACGGTCGCGACGGTCAGCGCGACCACCGGCTTGTCCTGCAGCACGGTGAACTTGAGTTCGAGGTTGACCACCGTGGTGAGCACGAAGCAGGTGCCCCCGACCATCAGGAACTTCACCAGCCGGCGGTGGCGCACCAGGAAGGGGCGCAGCCGGTCCGGCACCCGGGCCAGGGCGCGCTGCGTGGGGGACGGCATCTCCGCAGTCTCGCACGCGGGGATGCCGTCGGCCCCTCGGACCGCTGATCAGGCGGCGACCAGCACCTCGGCCGGCTCCAGCGCCAGCGTCAGCACCTCCCGGACGTCCCCCACCGGGTGGACGGTGAGCCGCTCCAGCACCTCGGCCGGGACGTCGTCCAGGTCGGCCTCGTTGCGCTTGGGGATGATCACCGTGGTGACGCCGGCCCGGTCGGCGGCGAGCAGCTTCTGCTTCACCCCGCCGATCGGCAGCACCCGCCCGGTCAGCGACACCTCGCCGGTCATCGCCACGTCGGTGCGCACCTTGCGGCCGGAGAGCAGCGAGGCCAGCGCCGTGGTCATGGTGATGCCGGCGCTCGGCCCGTCCTTGGGGACGGCCCCGGCCGGGACGTGCAGGTGCACGCCGCGGTCGCGCAGCGAGGTGACCGGCAGCTCCAGCTCGGCGCCGCGCGAGCGCAGGAAGGAGAGCGCGATGTGCGCGGACTCCTTCATCACGTCGCCCAGCTGCCCGGTGAGGGTCAGCCCGGTGCCGCCGGTCTCGGCGTCGGCGAGCGAGGCCTCGATGTAGAGGACGTCGCCGCCGGCGCCGGTCACCGCGAGGCCGGTGGCCACGCCGGGGACGGCGGTGCGGCGCTCGGCCGGCTCCTGGGCGGACTCCGGCACGTGGTGCGGACGGCCGATCAGGGCGCGCAGGTCCTCCGGGCCGATCGCGGCGGGCAGCTCGCGCTCGCCCAGCTCGGCCTGGGCGGCGACCTTGCGCAGCACCCGGGCGATCGAGCGCTCCAGGTTGCGGACGCCCGCCTCGCGGGTGTACTCGCCGGCGAGCCGGCGCAGCGCGGCCTCGTCCACACTGACCTGCTCACCCCCGAGGCCGGCCTTCTCGCGCTGGCGCGGGAGCAGGTGGTCGCGGGCGATGACGACCTTCTCGTCCTCGGTGTAGCCGTCCAGCCGGACCAGCTCCATCCGGTCGAGCAGCGGCTCGGGGATGGCCTCCAGCACGTTGGCGGTGGCCAGGAAGACGACGTCGGAGAGGTCGAGCTCGACCTCCAGGTAGTGGTCCCGGAAGGTGTGGTTCTGGGCCGGGTCCAGCACCTCCAGCAGGGCGGCGGCCGGGTCTCCCCGGTAGTCGGAGCCGACCTTGTCGATCTCGTCGAGCAGGACGACCGGGTTCATCGAGCCGGCCTCCTTGATCGCCCGCACGAGCCGGCCGGGCAGCGCGCCGACGTAGGTGCGCCGGTGGCCGCGGATCTCGGCCTCGTCCCGGACGCCGCCGAGCGCGACCCGGACGAACTTCCGGCCCATGGCGCGGGCCACCGACTCGCCGAGCGAGGTCTTGCCGACGCCGGGCGGGCCGACCAGGGCCAGCACCGCGCCGCCCCGGCGGCCGCCGACCAGGCCGAGCCCCTGGTCGGCCCGGCGCTTGCGGACGGCGAGGTACTCGACGATGCGCTCCTTCACGTCGGCCAGGCCGGCGTGGTCGCCGTCCAGCACCGCGCGGGCGCCGGCGATGTCGTAGGCGTCCTCGGTGCGCTCGTTCCAGGGGAGCTCCAGGACGGTGTCCAGCCAGGTGCGGATCCACGAGCCCTCGGGCGACTGGTCGGAACTGCGCTCCAGCTTGTCGACCTCCTTGAGGGCGGCCTCGCGGACGCCCGCCGGCAGGTCGGCGGCCTCGACCCGGGCGCGGTAGTCGCCCTCCTCGTCGACCGCGTCCCCGTTCAGCTCGGCCAGCTCCTTGCGGACGGCCTCCAGCTGGCGGCGGAGCAGGAACTCCTTCTGCTGCTTGGCCACGCCCTCCTCGACGTCCTTGCGGATGGTGTCGTTGACCTCCTCCTCGGCGAGGTGGTCGCGCAGCAGGGTCAGCGCGTACTCCAGACGGGCGACCTGGTCGGCCTCCAGCAGCACCTTGAGCTTCTGCTCGGCGGTGACGAAGGGCGCGTAGCCGATGTTGTCGGCGAGCTCGCCGACGCCCTCGATCTGGGCGACCCGGTCCACGATCTGCCAGGCGCCGCGCCGGCGCAGCCACTGGGTGGACAGCGCCTTGTACTCCTTGACCAGCTCGGCGGCCCGGCCGGCCACCGGGGTGCCGACCGAGGACTCCCGGAACGGCGTGGTCTCCACCCAGAGGGCGGCGCCCGGGCCGGTGGTGCCGACGCCGATCCGGACCCGGCGCACGGCGCGCACCAGCGCGGCCGGCTCCCCGTCGGCCAGCCGGCCGACCTGCTCCACGGCGGCCAGCGTGCCGGCCGCCGCGTACGAGCCGTCCACCCGCGGAACCAGCAGGACCTGCGGCTTGCCGCCGCCGGCGGCCGCGGCGCGGGCGGCCTCGACCGCGGCGCGCACCTCGGTGTCCTTGAGGTCCAGCGGGACGACCATGCCCGGCAGGACGACCTCGTCGTCGAGCGGCAGTACGGGCAGGGTGAGCGGTGTGGACGTCGATGCCATGATCTCTCCCCGGTCAGTGAAGTTGAGTCGACCTGACTAAGGCTCGGCGGACGTCGGATGTTCCCGGCACTCGGTTCGCCGTGAGCGAACACGATCCGGGCGGGGAAGCCCGGCGGCCGGGTCGCGGCCGGGCCGTCAAAAGCACGCCGGCGGAGCAGCGGGCGCGCCGGGGAGGATCGTCAGCGCGCGGTCCACACGCGCGCCCCGCCGCGCGCCGGTGCGGCACCGCCGACCGCCGCCACCGCCGGACGCGGCCGGGGCGGGCGCCGCTCGGCCCGGCGCAGCCAGCGCCACAGCGCCACCCCGGCGAGCACCGCCGCCGGGTGCCCGACCGCGGTGACCACGTCCTTGTCGGAAGCGATCTGCTCGGCGATCATCAGCCCGGCCCCGCCCAGCGCGAGCAGCCGCCCGCGCCAGGAGAGCAGCCCGGCCAGCGCCCCCAGACAGGCGAGCACGCCGTAGCTGACGCCGATGTCCAGGTGGTCCATCATCTCGGGCGCCAGCCGCCCGGTCTCCACCGCGGTGATCACCACACCCTGGGAGAGCAGCGTGGCCGCGACGTGGCCGATCGCGAAGACCACCGCCGCCCTGGCCGGGCCGACCTTGCGCTCCAGCGGTGCGAGGGTGAACGCGAATCCCCACAGGTAGGGCATCCAGACTTCGCCGGCCACCCAGCATCCACTCAGGACCAGGGCCCGCAGCGGGTGCTGCAGCAGGTTGTGCCCGTCCGAGCTGGAGGCCTCCTGCAGCCGCTGCACGAGCCCGGGATCGGCGAACCGCGCGAAGGTCGTGGTGGCGCCCACCACGGCGAGGTACCCGAGCGTGAAGGGGTTGCGCCGGGGCGTCGGCACCCGGTCCAGCAGCCATCGCGTGACGCCGGTGCGCAGCCCGTGGCGGAGCATCCCGTACGGCGCTCCCGCGGGCGCCCGCCCGTCGACGACCCGCCGCAGTCCCGCCATGCCGCCTCCGCTCCACGCCGCGGCCGACGGCTCCCGCCCGGTGCGAACGCACCGGCGCGCACCGCGGGTTCGGCCCGGTCGGGTGTTGTCGTGGCCACGGTACGTCGAGGTTCTGAGAGGCAGCTGGGAAAAGCCGGTGAGGACCGCCGACGCGGCGGACCGCCGAATTCCCGATATTGGTCCAGACCTTCTTTCGATTGACGCGTCAGTAGGCCCTCTGACCGGCGACTTGACGTCAACTCCACTGCATACGCACCGTTACGCGGTGAAAAATCGCCGGGTAAGGTATCGGCCCGTGCCCACTCGCGCAGTGGGTCCGCGGGCGGCCCGAACAGCCGGCCCGAGGGCCGGAAACGTCCGGTCCACCTGCCGGAAAGCATCCGCTGTCCGTACGCTGCGAAGTGCGCGGGAGAAGTGGGCGGCCGACGAATCCGTCCTCGCCTCCCGATCGCACGACGGGACGGCGGACCCGGCACAGTCCACGACGGAACAAGACTACGAGCGGAGCCCCGCCATCCCCACAGGTGGCCGGCCCGCAGCCCTGGGGGCGGTGGCGTGACCGTGACAGAAATTCAGCAGGAGAACCACAACACCGGCGGCGCGGTGAGCAGCCAACGCAGAGTGCTGGTGGTGGAGGACGAGCCGACGATCGCCGAGTCGATCGCGGCCCGACTGGGCGCGGAGGGCTTCAAGGTCGCCGTGGCCCACGACGGCCCCGGCGCGGTCGACGGCTTCCACACCTGGCAGCCCGACCTCGTCGTCCTCGACATCATGCTGCCCGGCTTCGACGGCCTGGAGGTGTGCCGCCGGATCCAGGCCCAACGCCCGGTCCCGGTCCTGATGCTGACCGCGCGCGACGACGAGACGGACCTGCTGGTCGGCCTCGGCGTGGGCGCGGACGACTACATGACCAAGCCGTTCTCGATGCGCGAACTGGCCGCCCGGGTCAACGTGCTGCTGCGCCGCGTCGAGCGCGCCCAGCAGGCCGCCCGGACGCCCGCGCTCGGCAGCCTGCGCTTCGGCGAACTGGAGATCGACCACGTGCAGCGCCGGGTCCGGCTGTCCTCGGGCGACGTCCACCTGACGCCGACCGAGTTCGACCTGCTCGCCTGCCTGGCCGCCCAGCCGCGCGCGGTGCTCACCCGCGAGCAGCTGCTGGCCGAGGTCTGGGACTGGACCGACGCCTCCGGCACGCGCACCGTGGACAGCCACGTCAAGGCGCTGCGCCGGAAGATCGGCGCCAGCTGGATCCGCACCGTGCACGGTGTCGGGTACGCACTGGAGGCCCCGCTGTCCTGACGGCGGACCTCTCGGGCGACGGGCCTCCGGGGGGCCCGTGTCCCGAACGACGCCGTGCCACCACGCGGGGGACACACGCGGGACCACAGGGATCAATGACCTTTCCACAGCAACGCAACGGGGAATCCGACGGCGCGCGGCCGCAGACACTGGCCGCCCGCGCCGCCCACCGGGTCTGGACCGACATCCGGCCGCTCGACCCGGTCCGCTCGATCAAGGGCAAACTCGCCCTGCTGGTGATCGTCTCCGTGTTCCTGGCCACCGGGATGGTGGTCGTGGCGATCCGGTCCGAGACCCAGATCCGGATCATCATGGTCTTCTCCATGATCGCCTCGCTGCTCTTCATGCAGTTCCTCGCGCACGGGCTGACCGCCCCCCTGCGCGAGATGACGGCCGCCGCCCGCGCGATGGCCTCCGGCGACTACAGCCGCCGGGTCGAGGTGAGCTCCCGCGACGAGATCGGCGAACTGGCGGCCGCCTTCAACGCCATGGCCGCCGACCTGGAGGCCGCCGACCAGCACCGCCGCGAGCTGGTCGCCAACGTCTCGCACGAGCTGCGCACGCCGATCGCCGCACTGCGCGCCGTCCTGGAGAACGTGGTCGACGGCGTCGTCCAGCCCAACCCGGCGACCCTGGGGGCGGCCCTGGAGCAGACCGAGCGGCTCGGCCGCCTGGTCACCCACCTGCTCGACCTCTCCAAGATCGACGACGGCGTGGTCGACCTGGACGCCCGCCCCTTCGAGGTGCGCGAGTTCCTGGACGGCGTGCTGCGCGGGGTCACCGTGGACGGCGCGACGGCCGGCGGGGCCTTCTCCCGGCGGGGGGACGTCCGGCTGGCCCTGGAGGTCAGTCCGGCCGGCCTGACCGGCGTGGCGGACCCGGAGCGCCTCCACCAGGTGGTCGCCAACCTGGTCGACAACGCCTGCAAGCACTCCCCGCCCGGCGGCACCGTGACGGTGCGCGCCCGGCCCGACGGCAGCGCCGGCGGCCTGCTGCTGGAGGTCCAGGACGAGGGCCCGGGCATCCCCCCGGCCGACCGCGGCCGGGTCTTCGAGCGGTTCAGCCGCAGCGGCACCGCGACCGCCGCCGGGCCGGGCGCGGACGGCGGCACCGGCCTGGGCCTGGCCATCGCCCGCTGGGCGGTGGACCTGCACGGCGGACGGATCGCGGTGGCCGAGTCGCCGCGCGGCTGCCGGATCGAGGTCCGGCTGCCGGGGCGGCGCCAGGACGACGGCCGGGACATTTGTCACAGGTCCGACACAGACGCATACGAAGATCGTTAGAGGATTTCCGCAGGGGTTTGTCCGGTTTCCTCCGGCTATTGACCTTGTTCGGCGCCGATCGGTTCCCCTCAGATGCGGCTTTCTAACGCACTTTTTCAGCCAAACTGCAGGTCAGGACTGTGATCTGGACGACGCCTGGCCCCCGGGGACTGCGCGATCACTGGTCAGGGGCGTAGCCTTAATCCCCGCTGTCCAAACATCCCAAAAGGAAGCGGAAGAGGGCGGTTGCCGCCGTGTCGCCACAGTCCCCTGAAACCCCCAACAGCTCGGCAAGCTCCACTGGCTTCGGCCCCAATGAGTGGCTCGTCGACGAGATCTACCAGCAGTACCTCCAGGACCCGAACTCGGTCGACCGAGCCTGGTGGGACTTTTTCGCCGACTACAAGCCCGGTACCGAGGTGACCCCAGTGACCCAGGCCGCGACCCAGGCCGGCCCCGCGCCGACCCCTGCCGCTGCCCCCGCGCCCGCCGCAGCTGCTCCGGCCGCGCCCGCCCCCGCCGCACCGGCCGCCCCGGCCGCTCCGGCCCCGGCTGCCGCCCCGCTCGCCGCCGCGCCCGCCGCGCCCCCGGCTCCGAAGGCCGCCGCCCCGGCCCCGGCCGCACCCGCCGCCGCCGGCCCCGAGCTGGTCCAGCTGCGCGGCCCGGCGAAGGCCGTCGCCACCAACATGGACGCCTCGCTGGAGGTGCCGACCGCGACCTCGGTCCGCGCCGTGCCGGCGAAGCTGTTGATCGACAACCGCATCGTCATCAACAACCACCTGCAGCGCGCCCGCGGCGGCAAGGTCTCCTTCACCCACCTGATCGGTTACGCCCTGGTCCAGGCCATCAAGGCCGCCCCGGGCATGAACCACAGCTACAAGGTGGAGGACGGCAAGACCTTCCTGGTCAAGCCGGAGCACGTCAACCTCGGCCTGGCCATCGACCTGGTCAAGCCCAACGGCGACCGCCAGCTCGTCGTCGCGGCCATCAAGAAGGCCGAGACGCTCGACTTCTTCGGCTTCTGGCAGGCCTACGAGGACATCGTCCGCCGGGCCCGCGCCAACAAGCTGACCATGGACGACTTCACCGGCGTCACGGTCTCGCTGACCAACCCCGGCGGCATCGGCACCGTGCACTCCGTGCCGCGTCTGATGCAGAACCAGGGCACCATCGTCGGCGTCGGCGCCATGGAGTACCCGGCCGAGTTCCAGGGCTCCGCCCCGGAGACCCTGTCCCGCCTGGGCGTCTCCAAGATCATGACGCTGACCTCGACCTACGACCACCGCGTCATCCAGGGCGCGGCGTCCGGCGAGTTCCTGCGCGAGATCCACCGCCTGCTGCTCGGCGAGAACGGCTTCTACGACGAGATCTTCGAGTCGCTGCGGATCCCGTACGAGCCGGTCCGCTGGGCCACCGACGTCGCCACCACCCACGACGACGAGGTCAACAAGACCGCGCGCGTCATGGAGCTGATCCACTCCTACCGGGTCCGCGGCCACCTGATGGCCGACACCGACCCGCTGGAGTACAAGCAGCGCAAGCACCCCGACCTGGACGTCACCACCCACGGCCTCACCCTGTGGGACCTGGAGCGCGAGTTCGCGGTCGGCGGCTTCGGCGGCCAGCGGATGATGAAGCTCCGCGACATCCTCGGCCTGCTGCGCAACACCTACTGCCGCACCGTCGGCATCGAGTACATGCACATCCAGGACCCGAAGCAGCGCAAGTGGCTGCAGGAGCGCCTGGAGAAGCCGTACTCGAAGCCGGAGCGCGAGGAGCAGCTGCGGATCCTGCGCCGGCTGAACTCGGCCGAGGCCTTCGAGACCTTCCTCCAGACCAAGTACGTCGGCCAGAAGCGCTTCTCGCTGGAGGGCGGTGAGTCGCTGATCGCGCTGCTGGACGCGACCATCGACGCCGCCGCCGAGCACCGCCTGGACGAGGCCGTCATCGGCATGGCCCACCGCGGCCGCCTGAACGTGCTGGCCAACATCGTCGGCAAGCCGTACGGCAAGATCTTCGGCGAGTTCGAGGGCAACCTCGACCCGAAGTCGATGCACGGCTCCGGCGACGTCAAGTACCACCTGGGCGCCGAGGGCACCTTCACCGGCCTTGACGGCGAGACCATCAAGGTCTCGCTCGCCGCGAACCCCTCCCACCTGGAGGCCGTGGACCCGGTCGTCGAGGGCATCGCCCGCGCCAAGCAGGACATCCTGGACCAGGGCGGCACCACCTTCCCGGTGCTGCCGATCCAGATCCACGGCGACGCGGCCTTCGCCGGCCAGGGCGTCGTCGCGGAGACCCTGAACATGTCGCAGCTGCGCGGCTACCGCACCGGCGGCACCGTGCACGTCGTGGTGAACAACCAGGTCGGCTTCACCGCCGCCCCGGCGTCCTCGCGCTCCTCGATGTACTGCACCGACGTGGCCCGCATGATCGAGGCCCCGATCTTCCACGTGAACGGCGACGACCCGGAGGCCGTGGTCCGCGTCGCGCGGCTCGCCTTCGAGTTCCGCCAGGAGTTCCACAAGGACGTGGTGATCGACCTCATCTGCTACCGCCGCCGCGGTCACAACGAGGCCGACAACCCGTCGTTCACCCAGCCGCTGATGTACGACCTGATCGACAAGAAGCGCTCGGTGCGCAAGCTGTACACCGAGGGCCTGATCGGTCGCGGCGACATCACCATGGAAGAGGCGGAGCAGGCGCTCCAGGACTTCCAGGGCCAGCTGGAGAAGGTCTTCGCCGAGGTCCGCGACGCGGCCCAGGCGCCGGCCGGCGCCACCGCGGGCAAGCCGGTCGCCGACTTCCCGGTCTCCATCCAGACCGGCATCTCCCAGGAGATGGTCAAGCGGATCGCCGCCTCCCAGGTGAACCACCCGGACTGGCTGACCGTCCACCCGCGCCTGCTGCCGCAGCTGCAGCGCCGGGCCGGCTCGGTCGAGGACAACACCATCGACTGGGCGATGGGCGAGACCCTCGCCATCGGCTCGCTGCTCATGGAGGGCCACCCGGTCCGTCTGGCCGGCCAGGACAGCCGCCGCGGCACCTTCGGCCAGCGGCACGCCGTCCTGATCGACCGCAAGACCGGCGAGGACTACACCCCGCTGCAGTACCTCACCGAGGACCAGGCCCGCTACACCGTCTACGACAGCCTGCTGTCGGAGTACGCGGCCATGGGCTTCGAGTACGGCTACTCGCTGACCCGCCCGAACGCGCTGGTCATGTGGGAGGCGCAGTTCGGCGACTTCGTCAACGGCGCGCAGACCATGGTGGACGAGTACATCGCCTCCGCCGAGCAGAAGTGGGGCCAGCACTCCGGCGTCACCCTGCTGCTGCCGCACGGCTACGAGGGCCAGGGCCCGGACCACTCGTCCGCCCGCCCGGAGCGCTTCCTCCAGCTGTGCGCGCAGAACAACATGACGGTCGCCATGCCGACCCTGCCGTCGAACTACTTCCACCTGCTGCGCTGGCAGGCGCACAACCCGCACCACAAGCCGCTGGTCGTCTTCACCCCGAAGTCGATGCTGCGCCTGAAGGCCGCGGCGAGTGCGACCGAGGAGTTCCTGTCCGGCTCGTTCCGCCCGGTCATCGGCGACACCACCGTCGACCCGGCGCAGGTCCGCAAGGTGGTCATCACCGCCGGCAAGTTCTACTACGACCTGGAGGCGGCCCGCACCGAGCGCGGCGTCACCGACACCGCGATCGTCCGGGTCGAGCGGCTCTACCCGCTGCCGGTGGCCGAGCTCCAGGAGGAGCTGGCCCGCTACGGCGACAACGTCCAGTTCGTCTGGGCGCAGGAGGAGCCGGACAACCAGGGTGCCTGGCCGTTCATCGCGATGAACCTGGTCGACCACCTGCAGGTCGTCATCGGCCGCAGCGCCGGCGACTCCCGCCTGCGCCGCGTCGCCCGCACGACGGCCTCGTCCCCGGCGGTCGGCTCGGCCAAGCGGCACGCCGCCGAGCAGCAGGCGCTGATCGAAGAGGTCTACTCGCTCTGACGCCCCGCGGCTCCCGCGCCTGAGGGCTCACCGGCCCCCGTCCTCCCCCACCCGGGAGGGCGGGGGCCGCGTCGTTCGCGGGAGGCGGCGGGAGGCGGCGGGCGACGGGAGGCGGGGCGGCGGGAGGCGGGGCGGCGGGAGGCGGGCGGACCACGCCACGACGGCCGACCCGGCCGGTCTATCCTGACCAGGTCAATCCCCACCGGACCGGAGCGAACCGTGTACTTCACCGACCGAGGCATCGAGGAGCTGGCGAACCGGCGCGGCGAGGAGGAGGTCACCCTCGACTGGCTGGCCGAGCGCCTGCGCGAGTTCGTCGACCTCAACCCGGACTTCGAGATCCCGGTCGAGCGGCTGGCCACCTGGCTGGCCCGGCTCGACGACGAGGACGACGAGTGACCGGGTGACGGCCGCCGAGAGGCCCGGGAGGCAACCGCCTCCCGGGCCTCTCGCGTACCTGCGGACGGGCCTCGGGGGGGGGCGGGTCGGGGACGGCTCGGGGACGGCTCGGGGGCGGATCGGGGTCCGCTCGGGGTCGGGATCCGGGTCCGGCAGGCTTGACTCTCCCAGCACGCGATATATCGTCTTTAGCAGAGAACGCGATACATCGCGATCGACGAACGGGAGGCGGCAGAGATGAGCCAGTGGACGATCGACGGGCCCGAGAGGATCACCATCGACGAGGCGGTCCGCGCGCTGCACGTGCGGATCATCGACGGCACGGTGAACGTGGTGGCCGCCGAGGGCCCCACCCGCCTGGAGGTCACCGAGCTCCGGGGCGAGCCGCTGCTCGTGACCCTGGTGGACGGCGTCCTGACGGTCACCTACAAGGACATCAACAGCTGGGGCGACTTCGGCGACTCGCTCAAGTCGATCAACTCGGTCAAGAGCTTCATCGCCTCGATCAAGCACAAGCGGGTCGCCGGCATCACCGTGACCGTCCCGGCCGACGCCGAGGTCAAGGTCGGCACCGTCTCCGCGGACGCCACCGTCTCCGGCACCGCCGGACACGTCTCGGTGCAGAGCGCCAGCGGCGACACCACCCTGGTCGGGCTGACCGGCCGCACCGACGCCAACAGCGTCACCGGCGACGTGGACGCCCAGTCGGTCGGCGGGCAGCTCCGGGTCAACACCGTCTCCGGGCAGCTCACCGTGGTCGCCGGCACCGCCGACCGGGTCCAGGCCAACACCGTCACCGGTGCCGTCACCCTGGACCTCGACGTCGACGGCGACGCCGACGTCAAGGTCACCACCGTCAGCGGCCCGGTCGCGGTCCGCATCCCGTCCCGCACCGACGCCCGGGTCGAGGCCGGATCCACCAGCGGCGACATCTCCAGCAGCTTCGACCAGCTCAAGCTGAGCGGCACCTGGGGCGCCAAGAAGCTGTCCGGCCAGCTCGGCGAGGGCCGCGGCAGCCTCAACGTCACCACCGTCTCCGGCGCGGTCACCGTGCTGAGCCGCCCCGAGCCCGAGGACGAGGGCCCGGTCAAGGAGCTGCCGGCCGCTCCCGGCAAGCCCGACCTCACCAAGGAGGCCTGAGATGACCCCCGTGTTCGGCCACGGCCGGCTCCGGCTCTACCTGCTGAAGCTGCTCGACGAGGCCCCGCGGCACGGCTACGAGGTGATCCGCCTGCTGGAGGAGCGGTTCCAGGGCCTGTACGCCCCCTCGGCCGGGACGGTCTACCCGCGACTGGCCAAGCTGGAGCAGGAGGGCCTGGTCAGCCACAGCACCGAGGGCGGCCGCAAGGTCTACCGGCTGACCGACGCCGGTCGCGCCGAACTGGAAGCCCGGCAGGGCGAGTTGGACGAGCTGGAGCTGGAGATCCGGGACTCGGTGGCACAGCTCGCCGGGGCGATCCGCGAGGACGTCCGGGACAGCGCCAAGGACCTGCGCGAGGAGCTGTGGAAGGCCGCCAAGCAGGCCCCCCGGCCGGGCCGCGCCGGGCAGGAGGGCGACCCGTGGGCCGGCCCCTGGGGTGACAACGACTCCTGGCAGCGCGCCAAGGAGGAGTTCAACCAGTTCAAGCGGCAGGCCAAGGAGCAGGCCAAGCGCGCCCGGGAGCAGGAGAAGGCGGCCAAGGCCAAGGCGAAGGCCGCCGAGGACGAGGCCCGCCGGCTGCGCGAACAGGCCAAGGCCTCGCGCACCGCCGCCCAGCAGGAGGCGCTGCGGATCAAGCGCCGGGTCGAGCAGCAGGTGCGCGAGCACGCCGCGAAGGGCGACTGGCCGACCGGGCTGGCCGAGGGCCTGGCCGAGCTGACCAAGGGCCTGTCCGGCCTGGCCGACGCGGCCCGCTGGGGCCACCCGTCGGACGAGCCCGCGCCGTCGGACGAGCGGATCACCGTGACCCGGATCGACCTGGACGAGGACGGGCCGGCCGACCTGCCCTCCTGGGCGCGCACCGACCCGGCCGGGGACCCGGCCCGCGAGCTGGAGCGCCTGCTCGACCGCTTCCGCGACCAGGTCCGCGACGCGGCCCGGGACGGCGTGGTGAGCGCGGACGCGCTGGCCGAGGCCCGCACGGTGCTGGGCGCCGCGGGCGAGCGGCTGAAGCGGCTGCTCGGCTGACGGACGCACGACCGAGGGACAGGCCGCCGTGGCACGGCGGATCCGGGCCCGGTGCTCCCGCGCGGAGCACCGGGCCCCCACGCGTCAGGGGTTGAGGACGATCTTGCCGAAGACCTCGCCCTTGGCGAGCCGGGCGAAGCCGTCCCGGGCCTCGCCCAGCGGCAGCACCGAGTCGATCACCGGGCGGACGCCGGTGTTGGCGCAGAGCGCGAGCAGCCCGGCCAGCTCCTCCTTGGTGCCCATGGTCGAGCCGACCACCCTGAGCTCCAGGAAGAAGATCCGGTTCAGTTCGGCGGCGCTCGGGTTGGGGCCCGAGGTGGCACCCGAGATGACGATGGTGCCGCCCGGGCGCAGCGACTTCACCGAGTGCGACCAGGTCGCGGCGCCGACCGTCTCCATCACCGCGTCCACCCGCGCGGGCAGCCGGGCACCGCTCTCGAAGGCCGCGTCGGCGCCGAGCTCCACCGCCCGGCGGCGCTTGGACTCGTCCCGGCCGGTGACCCAGACCCGCAGGCCGGCCGCCTTGCCGAGGACGACCAGCGCGGTCGACACGCCGCCGCCCGCCCCCTGCACCAGGACGGTGTCACCCGGCTTGACCCCGGCGTTGGTGAACAGCATCCGGTAGGCCGTCAGCCAGGCGGTGGGCAGGCAGGCGGCCTCCTCGAAGCTCAGCTCGGCGGGCTTGGGCAGCAGGTTCCAGGTGGGCACCGCCACCTGCTGGGCGAAGGTGCCCTGGTAGCGCTCGGTCAGGATGGAGCGCGGCTCCTTCGGGCCCACCCCGTGGCCGGTCTGGCCGATGACCGAGTGGATGACCACCTCGTCGCCGTTCTCGTCGACGCCCGCCGCGTCGCACCCGAGGATCATCGGCAGCTTCTCGGCCGGCAGGCCGACCCCGCGCAGCGACCACAGGTCGTGGTGGTTGAGGCTGGCGGCCTTGACCGTGACCACGCTCCACCCGGGGCGGGCCTGCGGCTCGGGGAGTTCGCCCAACTCCAGTCCGCTGAGCGGGTCGTCGGCATCGATACGTGCGGCGTAGGCAGCAAACATGATCCGGACGATAGCGGCGACGGCCGAGGCCGGGAACCACGCGTGGGTGTGACGCGCGTCCCGGCCTCGGGCCGTTTGCCGGAGGTCCGGCCGGATCGTCGGACCGTACGACCGGACAGGCGGACCGGACGACCGAGCGGGTCCGAACCGGACGGACGGAACCGTCGGATCCGGACGGCCGGACCGTCAGATCCGGGCCACGCCCTCCGCCCGGGCGGCCTCGGCGACGGCCTTGGTGACGGCCGGGGCGACCCGCTCGTCGAACGGCGAGGGGATGACCTTCTGCGGCGTCAGCTCGTCGGCCACCACGCCGGCCAGCGCCTTGGCGGCGGCCAGCTTCATGCCCTCGGTGATCCGGCTGGCCCGGACCTGCAGCGCCCCGGCGAAGATGCCCGGGAAGGCCAGCACGTTGTTGATCTGGTTCGGGAAGTCGCTGCGGCCGGTGGCCACCACCGCCGCGTACTTGTGCGCGACCTCGGGGTGGATCTCCGGGGTGGGGTTGGCCATCGCGAAGACGAACGCGCCCTCGGCCATGGTCGCGACGACCTCCTCCGGCACGGTGCCGCCGGAGACGCCGATGAACACGTCGGCGCCGGCCAGCGCCTCGGCCAGCGAACCCTTGACGCCCGAGCGGTTGGTCAGCGCGGCGATCTCGGCCTTGACGTCGGTGAGGTCGCCGCGGCCCTCGTACACCACGCCCTTGCGGTCGCAGACCGCCACGTCGCCGATGCCGGCCGCCACCAGCATCTTGGCGATGGCGATGCCGGCCGCGCCGGCGCCGGAGATGACGGCCCGCAGCGAACCGATCTCACGGCCGGTCACCTTGGCCGCGTTCCACAGGGCGGCGGTGGTGACGATCGCGGTGCCGTGCTGGTCGTCGTGGAAGACCGGGATGTCCAGGGCCTCCTGGAGCCGGCGCTCGATCTCGAAGCAGCGGGGGGCGGAGATGTCCTCCAGGTTGACGCCGCCGAAGGAGGGCGCCAGCCGGACCACGGTCTCGACGATCTCGTCGACCCCGGTGCAGGCGAGCGCGATCGGCACCGCGTCCACGCCGCCGAACTGCTTGAACAGGATGGCCTTGCCCTCCATCACGGGCAGCGAGGCCTCGGGGCCGATGTCACCGAGGCCCAGCACCGCGGTGCCGTCGGTGACCACCGCGACGGTGTTGGACTTCCAGGTGTAGTCGTCGACCAGCTCCGGCTGCTCGGCGATGGCCGTGCAGACCCGGGCGACACCGGGGGTGTAGGCGAGGGACAGGTCGTCCGCGTCGCGCACCGGGACGGTCGCCCGGATCTCCATCTTGCCGCCGCGGTGGAGCGCGAAAACCGCGTCGACCGGATCGTCGGTGTCCTGGGTGCTGCTGATGATCTCCGCTGCCACGATGACCTCTTCGTCATTGTCCGGCGAGGACGCGCGACCGACGGGCAGGACGACCCGCCCGGACGCCGGAAACCGGGTACGCCGAAGCGGACCCGGGGGCAGGGTCGGGGCGCTGCCGTCGGGCGGCGCCCTCGGATGAGGGTTTTATGGGGTCTTGTGTTGTCCGCAGTGCTGCCGGGCCGAGCCTAGGTGGGACAAAGGCATCGCACCTATGCCTTTTCGTCCTCGTCACGTACGGTTCATCGCCGCGCTGTCACCTCACAGGGGCCCGGCATCGGAAGCACCGGGCTCCGGCGGCAACGGCATGAGCGCACGCACACCCGCAGGAGTGAACGCAGACGCACGGGGAGTTCGGCACTCCGGATACGGAGCCACGTGAGGACTTCCGTTCCCGAGCACCCCGAGCCTGTCGGGGCTCGGCGGTCTGGTTCGAGCGTTCGGGGGTCACCCGGTACCGAATTCTGACACACCCGCCGCCGGGCCCGGCAGGCCGGGATGGCAGGATCGCTTGTCCGCCATTTCGCGTACACCACCGCGACACCGTGGCGACCGCACGTCCCTCCCACAGGAGCAGCCCTCATGCCTCACCCTCTCCCCCTCCCCCGCCCCGCCCTGGCCGGCGCCGTCCTGGCCACTGCCGGTGCCCTGCTGCTCACCGGGTGTGGAGGTGGCGGCGGGCAGGCCGCCGCGGACGACCCGGTCAAGGACATCCGCGGCAAGCTGCCGAAGGCCCAGCGCGCGGCCGGAGTGCTCCGCATCGGCATGGACGTCAACTACGCCCCGGTGGAGTTCCGCGGCCAGGACGGCAAGCCGGCCGGCCTGGACCCGGACCTCGCCACCGCCCTGGGCAAGATCCTCGACGTGCGGGTCGAGTTCGTGGACACCACGTTCGACAAGCTGATACCGAACCTGCAGGGCAAGCAGTACGACGTGGCGATGTCGGCGCTCAGCGACACCCGCGGGCGCCGCGACGGCCTGGACGACAACGGCAAGCAGGCCAACCCCGGCGTGGACTTCGTGGACTACTTCATCGCCGGCACCTCGATCGTCGTCCCGAAGGGCAACCCCAAGGGGATCAAGACCCTGGACGACCTGTGCGGCAAGACCATCGCGGTCCAGCAGGGCACCACCCAGGACGAGATCGCCACCCGCCAGGTGGCGGTCTGCACCCGTGCCGGCCGCCCGCTGACCGCGCACCGGATGGACAGCGACGCCAAGGCGCTGGCCGAGGTCGCCTCCGGCGCCGCCGCGGCCGGGCTGAACGACTACCCGGTGGCCGCGTTCGCGGCGAAGGGCCCCGACGGCGCCGGCCGTTTCGAGCTGACCGGCGCGCAGTCCACCTCCAACCCGTACGGCATCGCGGTGCGCAAGACCGACACCGAGCTGCGCGACGTGCTGGCCAAGGCGGTCGACCAGCTGATCCGCAGCGGCGACTACGACAAGATCCTCACCAAGTGGAACGTCAGCGCCGGCGCGGCACAGAACGCCGTGGTCAACGGGGGCATCTGAGCAGGCGGGCGGCGGGCCTCCGGGCGGAGCACAGAGGGATCTGGATACTTATGCGCAGGGTGACAGGGGCCCGGGATCAGTTCGAATAACGGACAGTGTGACCCCTCGTTATCCGATTTTGATCTGGATCAGGGCCACCTGACCGTCCTCAGATGGCAGGATTCCCCACATCTCGGATCGAGCCGGCCACTGGTCGAGGCGGTTCGGTCGACGTCCACCTCGGCGGAGGGTGGCGGCAGCAGCACCTCGTACGACCCTGGGCGGTCCCAGCGCCCAGGCACTGCAGAACCCGGCCTGCCCGTACGACGACGTACGACGGCACACCCGTACGGCGCCGTACGGCTCGCACCCCCGGTGCGCCGCTCCCGCGGCGCGTCCGCCCGACCTTCTCTCCCAGGAGGAGATCCCCCTCATGACCGCCCGTACCAAGCGCAACCGGCTCATCACGGCCGGTGTGGTCGCCGCTTCCGTCTCCCTCGTGCTGACCGGTTGCGGCAGCAGCAAGTCGTCGTCCGGTTCCTCGACCGGTGCCAACCCGAGCGCGTCGGTCCCCGCGGTGACCGCCGACCCGGCGCTGGCCGCCCTGGTCCCCGCCGACGTGAAGTCCGCCGGCAAGGTCGTCGTCGCCACCGACGCCTCCTACGCGCCCAACGAGTTCAAGGACGACAAGAGCGCCATCGTGGGCATGGACGTCGACATGGCCAACGCCATCGCCAAGAAGCTCGGGCTGACCGCCGACGTGCAGAACGCCACCTTCGACGCGATCATCCCCGGCATCGCCGGGAACAAGTACACGATGAGCCTGAGCTCCTTCACCGACACGAAGGAGCGCGAGGCGTCGGTCGACATGGTGACCTACTTCAGCGCGGGCACCAGCGCGGCGGTCAAGAAGGGCAACCCGGACAAGATCGACCCGAACGACCTCTGCGGCAAGAAGGTCGCCGTGCAGACCGGCACCACGCAGGCCAAGGAGATCACCGACACCATCAACCCGGCCTGCGTGAAGGCGGGCAAGCCGCCGGTGCCGAACGACGGCGACAAGTTCGACCTGCAGACGGACGTCACCCAGGCGCTGGTCTCCGGCCGCGACCAGGTCATGCTGGCCGACTCCCCGGTCGTCGACTACGCCATCAAGCAGACCAACGGCCAGCTGGAGAAGGTCGGCACCGTGACCGACACCGCTCCCTACGGCGTCGTGCTGCAGAAGGACTCGCCGCTGTCCAAGGCCGTCCAGGGCGCCGTGCAGTCCCTGATGGCGGATGGCACGTACAAGGCCATCCTGGAGAAGTGGGGCGTTCAGGCGGGCGCGATCGACACGTCCGTCGTCAACGGCGCCACCAGCTGAATCCGCGGTCTGAATCCAACCCCTGAGGCCACACAGTGAACTCTTCCGACCAGGGGTCGGCGCACCCGGGACGGCCCGAAACCCTCAAGGCCGTCCCGGTCCGCCACCCCGGACGCTGGGTCGGGGCAGCAGTCGTCGCGGTCCTCGCGGCGATGCTGATCCACGCCCTCACCACGAATCCCCAGTTCCAGTGGGACGTCGTCGGCCAGTACCTCTTCGATTCCTCGATCCTGCACGGCCTCGGCGTCACCCTCGAACTGACGTTCCTCTCCATGCTGATCGGCGTCGCGGGCGGCATCACGCTCGCGATCATGCGCCTGTCGCCGAACCCGGTGCTCTCCAGCACCGCCTGGTTCTACATCTGGGTCTTCCGCGGCACCCCCGTGCTGGTGCAGCTGCTGTTCTGGAACTTCCTCGGCTCGCTCTGGGTCGAGATCTCGATCGGCATCCCGTTCGGCCCCGCCTTCTGGTCCGAGCCGACCAACGAGGCGATCCCGCTGTTCGTCGCCGCCCTGCTGGGCCTCGGCCTCAACGAGGCCGCCTACATGGCGGAGATCGTCCGCGGCGGCATCCAGTCCGTGCCGCTCGGCCAGACCGAGGCCGCGCACGCGCTCGGCATGAGCCAGTTCAACACCATGCGGCGGATCATCCTGCCGCAGGCCATGCGGGTGATCATCCCGCCGACCGGCAACGAGACCATCTCGATGCTGAAGACCACCTCGCTGGTCTCGGCGATCTCGCTGGAGGAGCTGCTCCGGGCGGGCCAGAACATCTACTCGCGCACCTTCCAGACCATCCCGCTGCTGCTCGTCGTCAGCATCTGGTACCTGCTGCTGACCTCGATCCTCACCGTGGTCCAGTACTACATCGAGCGGCACTACGCGCGCGGCGCCAACCGGGTGCTCCCGCCCACGCCGCTGCAGCGACTGCGCCGGCTGTTCGCCGGCAAGCCCGTGCCGAAGGCCAAGGACGACGTGGTCACGGGCGCCGAAGGAGGTGGCCACGTATGACCGACCTGACCAAGCCGCAGCCCCAGGACTCGGCGGCCGCGCTGATGGTCGAGGCCCAGGGCGTGCGCAAGTCCTACGGTCTGGTGGAGGTGCTCAAGGGCATCGACCTCGAAGTCCGCCGGGGCGAGGTGTTCGTCCTCGTCGGCCCCTCCGGCTCCGGCAAGTCGACCTTCCTGCGGTGCATCAACCACCTGGAGAAGATCAACGGCGGGCTGCTCTCGGTGGACGGCGAGCTGGTCGGTTACCGGATGAAGGGCGACCGGCTGCACGAGCTCCGGGACCGCGAGGTCGCGGAGAAGCGCCGGGACATCGGCATGGTGTTCCAGCACTTCAACCTCTTCCCGCACATGACCGCGCTGGACAACGTCATCGAGGCGCCGGTGCAGGTCCGCAAGGAGAGCAGGGCCGACGCCCGCGAGCGCGGGATGGCCCTGCTGGAGCGGGTCGGCCTCTCCGACAAGGCGAAGAACTACCCCTCCCAGCTCTCCGGCGGCCAGCAGCAGCGCGTCGCGATCGCCCGCGCGCTGGCCATGAAGCCGAAGCTGATGCTCTTCGACGAGCCCACCTCGGCGCTCGACCCGGAGCTGGTCGGCGACGTCCTCGACGTCATGCGCGGCCTCGCCGAGGAGGGCATGACCATGGTGGTCGTCACCCACGAGATGGGCTTCGCCCGCGAGGTCGGTGACGCACTGGTGTTCATGGACGGCGGTGTGGTGGTCGAATCCGGCACCCCCCGCGACGTCCTCACCGACCCGCAGCACGAACGCACCAGGGCCTTCCTCTCCAAGGTCCTCTGATATCCCCACCGTTGATATCCCCACCGTCGGCGCCCGGCAGGCAGCTCCTGCCGGGCGCCGACGTTTTCCCCGCTCGGGTAATAGGCTGGAAGCAGTCAGCCCGTTACCGATTTTCTGGAAGGACCGCCGTGGAGCTCGCCTCGTACGCCGATCTCGCCGTTCGGCTGGTGAACACCGAGGAGCCCGAGCGCGGCACCGACACGCTGACCTCCGTGGACGCGGTGCGCGCCCTGTTCTCCGACTCGTCGCGGGCCGCCGCGCTCGCCGACGAGTCCGATCTGCCCCGGCTGCGGGCGGTGCGGACCCGGCTGCGCGGGGTCTTCGAGGCCGCCGCCGAAGGGGACGAGGTCCGGGGGGTCGACCTGCTGAACAGTCTGCTGATGGAGTACCCCGTCAGCCCGCTGATCTCCGGGCACGACTACCTGGACGACGCCGGACGGCCGCGCTGGCACCTGCACCTGGCCGACAACTCGGCGACCGCCACCGCGCACTTCAGCGCGGTCGCCTGCATGGGCCTGGCCGTCCACCTGACCGAGCTGGGCGCCGACCGGCTGGGCATCTGCCAGGCCGCGCCCTGCCGCAACGCCTACCTGGACACCTCGACCAACCGCTCCCGCCGCTACTGCTCGGACCGCTGCGCGACCCGGGCCAACGTCGCCGCCTACCGGGCCCGCAAGCGCCAGGAGGCGGAGGCGGCGCTCAACGCCGGAACCGGCTAGAGCTCCTCGACCCGGACGCCGAGGCGGCGGGCCAGGCCCGGCACCCGGGCCAGCCGCGGGGTGAGCAGCAGCCGCTCCAGCCGGCGCCCCGGCGCCAGCCAGGCCGGGCTCGGGCGCAGCCGCAGCAGCGCCCGGCCGAGCACCAGCTCGTCCGGGACCGCGCCGTAGCTGCGGCTGTCGCTGTCCACCGGGCGGTTGTCGGACAGCAGCCACCAGCCGCCGGGCCTCCGCTCGACGGCCCGCTTCAGCACCAGCAGGTCCTGCTGGAAGGGGTGCCGGAAGAGCACCACGGCCCCCGGTCGGATCGGCGCGCCGTAGCGGACCAGCAGCCGGTCGCCCTCGTACAGGGTCGGGACCATCGACCGGCCCGCCACGTCGACCAGCCCGAACGGCAGCACGCCGCTCCGGGCCCGGCCCTCCGGTTCCGCGCTCCGCGCCACGACTCCTCCTCCCGCACCGCCGGCCCCCAGTCTGCCGTACGGGCCGCCACCTGCCCGATGCCCGGATTACCCCGGTTCCGGGTCCGTCTTTTGCCCTAGGCCCACCGCCCGATCGCGAAACCGCGCGGGCGGAAGGGTAATCTCGGGCGCGGGAAGACGATCTAAGGAAGGACTCCCATGTTCTCTCGTCTGTTTGCACCGCGTGCCACCGCTCACGCCCACTGTGACCTGCCCTGTGGCGTGTACGACCCGGCGCAGGCCCGGATCGAGGCCGAGTCCGTCAAGGCCACCCAGGAGAAGTACCAGGCCAACGAGGACCCGCACTTCCGCGCCCGCGCCGTCATCATCAAGGAGCAGCGCGCCGAGGCCGTCAAGCACCACATCTCGGTGCTGTGGAGCGACTACTTCAAGGCCCCGCACTTCGAGAAGTACCCGCAGCTGCACCAGCTGATCAACGACACCCTGAAGGCCGCCTCGGCCGCCAAGGCGTCCACCGACCCGGCCACCGGCCAGGCCCTGCTGGACCTGATCGCCGAGGTCGACAAGATCTTCTGGGAGACCAAGCAGGCCTGAGCCTGACGCGTCGCCACCCGACCGCCCCCGTCCGCACCGCCGGACGGGGGCGGTCGTGCGTTCGCGTCCGGAGCGAACGTGCGGGGTGAGACCGGTAAGGGTTGCCTGCCCTGAGTGGCTGTTATGCTGCCAGGGCGTCCGAGGGGGAAGTCCGGTGTGAATCCGGCGCTGACCCGCAACGGTGAGCACGGCCCGTCCCAGCGGTGCGGCCGCGCCAGCCCGATCGCCCCCGGCCGCTGACCTCCCGACAACTCGCCGCGGACTGCGAGGGGAACGGCGCCCCGGCACGCCTCCGGCCCGCGCCCGCCCCGGCGCACCCGCGGCCCGAGGCAAGGCGCACCCGTGAACCGCGCACCCGCGAACGGCGCGGTCGGCCCGCCCGACCGCCGCATACCCGCGCTCCCGCTCGCCGTCGGCCTCGCCGCCGCCCTGTTGCTCTCCCTGGTCTGCGGGGTCGCCTTCGGCTTCTCCGGGATCGGGCTCCCCCGCGTGCTGCGGCTGCTGGGCGCCGGGCTGACGGGCGGTCGGCTGGAGGCGGACGAGGCGGCCGCGTACGCCATCGTCTGGGAGATCCGGCTGCCCCGCACCGTGCTGGCCGCCGTGGTCGGCGCCGGGCTCGCCGCCACCGGGGTCGCCGTGCAGGCGCTGGTGCGCAACGCGCTCGCCGACCCCTTCGTCCTCGGCATCTCCTCCGGCGCGGCCGTCGGCGCCAACGCCGTCCTGCTGTTCGGCGCCTTCGCCTCGCTCGGGGTCTGGGCGGTCTCCGCCTCCGCCTTCGGCTCCGCGCTGGTCGCGATGGCGCTGGTCTACCTCGCCGCCCGCACCGCGTACGGGCTCACCCCGCTGCGGCTGGTGCTCACCGGCACCGCCCTCTCCCACGGCTTCGCCGCCACCACCACCCTGATGGTCTTCGCCGCCGACCGCGGCGAGGCCGCCCGGAGCGCCATGATGTGGCTGCTCGGCAGCCTCGGCGGCGCCACCTGGGGCTCGGTGCCGATCGCCGCCGGCACCGTGCTGGCCGGCCTGGCCCACCTCGGCTGCGCCGCCGGACGGCTGGACGGGCTCGCCATGGGGGACGAGACCTCCGCCGCGCTCGGCGTGGACCCGGACCGGCTGCGCCGGGAGCTGTTCGTGGTGACCGCCGCCGTCACCGGCACGGTGGTCGCGGTCAGCGGGGCGATCGGGTTCGTCGGGCTGCTGGTGCCGCACCTGGCCCGGATGCTGGTCGGCGCCGCGCACCGCCGGGTGCTGCTGGTCGCGCCGCTCGCCGGGGCGCTGCTGCTGGTCTGGGTGGACATCGCCTCCCGCACCCTGCTGGCGCCCGCCGAACTGCCCGTGGGGGTGTTCACCGCCGTGCTCGGGGTGCCCGTCTTCCTGCTGATGATGCGCCGGCGCGGCCACGCCTTCGGAGGCCGATCGTGACCGGACCGAGCGGCCCCGCCGACCCTACGGCGGCCCAGGACCTCGACGTCGACACCGTCTCGGTGGAGCTGGCCGGCGCCCGGCTGGTCCACGAGGTGAGCCTGGCGGCGGCCGCCGGGCAGGTGGTCGGACTCGTCGGGCCGAACGGCAGCGGCAAGTCGACCCTGCTGCGCTGCGTCTACCGGGTGCTGAAGCCGGCCGGCGGCGCCGTCCGGCTGGCCGGCGACGACCTGCACGCGCTCTCCGCCCGCGCGAGCGCCCGCCGGGTGGCCGCGCTGACCCAGGAGCACTCCGCCGAGTTCGACTTCACGGTGGCCGAGGTGGTCGCGATGGGCCGGCTGCCGCACCGGCGCGGGTTCGGCGCCCCGGCCGACGGGGACCGGGAGCGCTGCGCCGAGGCGCTGCGCAAGGTCCGGGCCGGCCACCTCGCCGAACGGGGCTTCCTGAGCCTGTCCGGGGGCGAGAAGCAGCGGGTGCTGTTCGCCCGCGCGCTGGTCCAGGAACCGCGCCTGCTGGTGCTCGACGAACCCACCAACCACCTGGACATCGCCCACCAGTTGGAGGTCCTGGCGCTGGCCCGCGAGGCCGGTCCGACGGTGCTCACCGCGCTGCACGACCTCAACCTGGCGGCGGGCCACTGCGACCTGCTGTACGTGCTGCGGGCCGGCCGGATCGTCGCCTCCGGGCCGCCCCGCGAGGTGCTCCGGCCCGCCCTGCTGGCCGAGGTGTTCGGCGTCCGGGCCACCCCGGTCCGGCACCCGGGGACCGGCGCCGTCCAGTTGCTGTTCGACCGCCTCGACCCTTCCGCCCCGCTCGACCGCTCCCCCGGAGCCTGAACCACCGAAGGAACCACCGTGCGCACCAAGGCCGTTGCCACCACCGCCCTGCTCGCCCTCGGGCTCACCGCCTGCGGTGCGGAGATCGCCCCGAAGGAGACCGCCGGCGGCTCCGCCCACTACCCGGTGACCGTCGAGAACTGCGGCGACCGGCTGACCTTCGCGCGGAAGCCCGCCCGGGTGGTCACCAACGACGTCAACATCACCGAGCTGATGCTCTCGCTCGGTCTCGCCGACCGGATGGCCGGCTACGTCATGCCCGACGACAAGGGCAAGGTCGACCAGGTGCCGTGGAAGGACGGCTACCAGCAGACCGCCTGGCTCTCCAAGAAGGCACTCACCAAGGAGATCGCGCTGGACGCCCGGGCCGACCTGGTCCTGGCGGGCTGGCACTACGGCTTCGACGAGGGCAGCGGCGTCACCCCGCAGGCCTTCAAGGCCCTCGGCCTCGACTCCTACGTGCTCAGCGAGTCCTGCCGCAGCGGCAGGGGCGGCGAGCGCGGCGTGATGGACCCGCTGGACGCGCTCTACACCGACCTGGCCAACCTCGGCGAGATCTTCGACGTCAAGGACCGCGCCGACCGGCTGATCGCCGACTCCAGGGCCCGGATCGCCGCCGTCCCGCAGCCCGGGCGCCGCCCGTCCGTCTTCCTGTACGACAGCGGGCAGGACAAGCCGTACACCGCCGGGAAGTTCGCCGCCGCGCACCAGATCATCGCCAAAGCCGGCGGGACCAACATCATGGGCGACCTCGCCGACACCTGGGTCACCGCCGGCTGGGAGAGCGTGGTGGAGCGCGACCCCGAGGTGATCGTGATCAACGACTACGCGACCCCGGACGCCGAGGAGAAGCGGAGGTTCCTCACGTCCTTCCCGCCGCTGGCCGGCGTCTCCGCGATCAGGAACGGCCGGATCTTCGTGCTGGACTACGTCGACCTGGTGGAGAGCCCGCGCAACCCGGCCGCGATCGGCGCCCTGGCCGAGTACCTGCGCACCGTGCCGGCCCGCTGACCGGCCCGGACCGACCGCTCCTCCGGCCGACGGCGCCGGGCGTACGCTCGGAGTACGAACCGACGGACCCCGACCGGAGGAGCGAACTCATGACCACCATGGCGGCCCCCGCCGCCTTCGACACCCGCGCGCTGCGCGAGGGCATCGAGCGCTGCGACGCCGAGGCCCTGCTGTCGCTCTACGCCGAGGACGCCGAACTGCGCATGGTCGACCGCAAGACCCAGCCCAGCCACCCCCTGGTGATGCACGGGCGGGAGGAGATCGGCGCCATGCTGGGCGACATCTACGGCCGCGAGATGACCCACAAGCTGGAGCAGGTGGTCGTCCAGGGCGACCACGTCGCCTTCATGGAGTCCTGCCGCTACCCGGACGGCGTCCGGGTGCTGATGACCTCGATGGCCGACCTGCGGGACGGGCGGATCGTCGACCAGACCTCCATCCAGGCCTGGGACGAGACGGGGCCCGAGCAGTAGGCTCGCAGACATGATCCGCACCGCCGTCGCCAGCGACGTTCCCGTCATCCACGCCATGATCCGCGAGCTCGCGGAGTACGAGAAGGCCGCGCACGAGGCGGTGGCCACCGAGGAGCAGCTGCACGAGGTGCTGTTCGGCGCCGATCCCGCGGTGTTCGGCCTGATCGCCGAGGACGGGACCGGCGAGCCGGTCGGCTTCGCGCTCTGGTTCCGCAACTTCTCGACCTGGCGCGGCACCCACGGGATCTACCTGGAGGACCTGTACGTCCGCCCGGAGGCCCGCGGCGGCGGCCACGGCAAGGCGCTGCTGCTGGAGCTGGCCCGGATCGCCGTGGAGCGCGGCTACTCCCGGGTGGAGTGGTCGGTGCTGGACTGGAACCAGCCCTCGATCGACTTCTACAAGTCGATCGGCGCGGTCTCGATGGACGAGTGGACCGTGTACCGGCTCACCGACGAGGCGCTCGCCGCCGCCGGCCGGCGCTGAACGGACCGGGCGCTCCGGAAAGCGGACTGGACGAGTCCGGAAAAGGGTCTGCCACCCTGCGTCGCAATGCCTTACCATCAGTAACTCCCGAGCAGGGATGCGGTAGGGCGGAGCGATGGCGGATCCGCAATCCCGGCGCCTCCTTTGAGGGGCGGCAAGCAGGGGTAACAAGCGGGGTACCAAGCAAGCAAGGCGCGTCACCCAGGAGGCAAGGGTGTCCCAGATCGACGGCGATCTCGGTGTTCAGGATTTCGTGGAGGTCCGGCTCCCCGCGGCGGGGGCCTACCTCTCCGTGCTGCGAACAGCGACGGCCGGGTTGGCCGCCCGGCTGGACTTCACCCTCGACGAGATCGAGGACCTGCGGATCGCGGTCGACGAGGCCTGCGCCATCCTGCTCCAGCAGGCGGTGCCGGGCTCCGTCCTCTCCTGCGAGTTCCGCCTGGTCGGCGACTCGCTGAAGGTGACCGTCGCCGCCCCGACCACCGACGGCAAGGCCCCCGAGCGGGACACCTTCGCCTGGACCGTGCTCTCCGCGCTGGCCGGCGAGGTCGACTCCTCGGTCGCCGAGGACAAGACCGTGTCGATCAGCCTGCACAAGAAGCGCGGCGGGTCCGCCGCCCACTAGCCGGGCCCCGGACCGCACCGCGCAGACCGAGCAGCACCGAGCAGCACCCGCGCAAGGGCCGTCCGCCGCACCCCGTCCGGGGCCGGCGGGCGGCTCCCGGTACCGCCCCCGGGGCGGTACGACCAACGAGACGATTCCGGGGCCATCCGCCCCGGTGCTCCCGGAACGGAACGGGGGAATGGCCGTGAGTGATCTGGACCGTACCGGCCTCGCGACGGCGGGACCTGCCGTACCGACCCAGGCGAGCGTTCCCGGCCTCGCCGCCAACGACGAAGCGCACCCGAAGGACGCCCACCGGATGAGCCACCCGACCGAGCCGACGTCCGAGCCGACGCCCGACTCCGTACCCCCGCCGGACCGGGCGGACCGGGCGGAGGAGACGGCCGAGGCGGAGCTGCACGGCGCCGTGCCCGCCCAGGGCGCGCACCGCACCGGCGCCCCGGACCGGGAGGCCGCCCGCGCGCTGTTCGTCCGCCTGTCGGCGCTGCCCGAGGGCTCGCCGGAGCGGGTCGAGCTGCGCAACCAGCTGGTGCGGATGCACATCCCGCTGGTCGAGCACCTGGCCCGGCGCTTCCGCAACCGGGGCGAGCCGCTGGACGACCTCACCCAGGTCGCCACCATCGGCCTGATCAAGTCGGTGGACCGCTTCGACCACGAGCGCGGGGTCGAGTTCTCCACCTACGCGACGCCGACCATCGTCGGGGAGATCAAGCGGCACTTCCGGGACAAGGGCTGGGCGGTGCGCGTCCCGCGCCGCCTGCAGGAGCTGCGGCTGTCGCTCACCACGGCGACCAGCGAGCTCTCCCAGCGGCACGGCCGCTCCCCCACGGTGCACGAGCTGGCCGAGCACCTGGGGATCTCCGAGGAGGACGTGCTGGAGGGCCTGGAGTCCGCCAACGCGTACTCCACGCTGTCCCTGGACGTGCCGGACAGCGACGACGAGTCGCCGGCCGTCGCGGACACCCTGGGCGCCACCGACGAGGCGCTGGAGGGCGTCGAGTACCGCGAGTCGCTCAAGCCGCTGCTGGCCCAACTGCCGCCCCGGGAGCAGAAGATCCTGGTGCTGCGGTTCTTCCGGAACATGACCCAGTCGCAGATCGCCGCCGAGGTGGGGATCTCCCAGATGCACGTGTCCCGGCTGCTCGCCCGGACCTTGGCCCAGCTGCGGGAGAAGCTCCTGGTGGAGGAGTAGGACTGACGGCCGCTCAGCTCGACTGCGCGGCCGTCCGGACGACCCGGCGGCCCTGCGCGCTCAGTCCTCGGACGGGGCGTACAGGGCCGCCGTCGACTTCGGGTTCAGCAGCGAGCCGATGCCCACCAGCCCGAGCAGGCCGACCAGCACGCCGACGGCGATCATCACCCCGCCGCTCCGGACCATGTAGTAGGCGACCGGCAGGCAGATCGAGTTGGTCAGCACCGCCGGACTGCGGCCCCAGCGGCGCTCCTTCAGCAGCGCGCCGGCGGCCAGCACCGGCAACACGCCGAGCAGCACGATGACCGCGCCGCCGAACTCGTTCAGGGCGAGCTGCTTGGACTGGCCGGACAGCGCGGCCACCATGTCCCAGACGCCGACGACGGCCAGCGCGGCGCCCTCCAGGGCGGTGAGGGCGGCGCCCAGGGTCAGGGACGCCGGACGGCCGGAGCCGGCCGAGGGTGCGGGTGCGGAGGTTTCTGCGGTCACTCCTGCAGGGTAGCCGCCGGTCGGCCCGTACCGACCCGTAGGCTTTCCCCATGCGTGCTCTCCTGGTCGTGAACCACAAGGCCACCACCACCAGTGGCCGGACCAGGGACGTCCTGATCCACGCCCTGCGCAGCGATCTCAAGCTCGACGTCGCCGAGACGCAGTACCGGGGCCACGCACGCGACCTGGCCCGTGAGGCGACCGAGGACGGCACGGTCGACCTGGTGGTCGCACTGGGCGGCGACGGCACCGTCAACGAGGTGGTGAACGGGCTGCTGGCGCACGGCCCGGGCGAGAAGGTCCCGCGACTGGCCGTGGTGCCGGGCGGTTCGACCAATGTGTTCGCCCGCGCGCTGGGCCTGCCCAACGACCCGGTGGAGGCCACCGGCGCCCTGCTGCACGCACTGGAGCACAAGCAGGAGCGCCCGATCGGGCTCGGCAAGGCGATGACCGACGGAGTGCCGGACCGCTGGTTCACCTTCACCGCCGGCCTCGGCTTCGACGCCGGGGTGGTCGGCCGGGTCGAGGAGCAGCGCCGGGCCGGGCGCAGGTCCACCCACGCGCTCTACGTCCGGGAGGCGGTCCGGCACTACTTCACCCAGCGTGAGCAGCGCCGCTCGGGCCCGGTCTCCCTTGAACTTCCGGGCCGGGAGGCCGTGCCGGGGCTGGTGCTGTCGATAGTCAGCAACACCTCGCCGTGGACGTTCCTGGGCAGCCGCCCGGTCTATCCCTCACCTCTCGCCTCCTTCGACACGGACCTGGACGTCTTCGGGATCACCCGGATGACGGCGTTCGGTACGGCTCGAACGATCCGTCAGATCCTGCGGTCGCACGGGCCTTCGAGTGATGGCGCACCACCGGTCGGGCCGTCCGGGAGGCACGTCGTCTCCTATCACGACGTCAGACACTTCACCTTGGTTTCAGAGGAACCGGCACCGTTCCAGGTCGACGGCGACCATCTTGGAGACAGGAGTCGCGTCAGTTTCACAGGCGTACGGCGGGCACTGCGTGTGATTGTGTGACCGGAAGGGGGGTTCGCCCTTCTTCTCGAACGCACAAGCCCCCTTCACTCCATAGAAGTACTGGCTGTGAGCTAGGCGACACCGAAGAATCAAAAATTCCTCCCCGAAGGGGGTTGTATCCGAGCCCGAGGTTTGCGAACCTCTACATGGCGATCGGGACGCATCGCAGCGACGGCAACTCCGGAACCACGGAGCGCCGACCGCGGGGCGCCCCTCGAATCGCCGAATCCCCCCCCAGCACAGACCACCCGGGCCCGGTAGGCCTTTGGTCTCTTTTGCTGTTGCGGGATTCGTGAAAGCGTTCACATTCACAAAGCCATCGATTGTGCCGTCGGGCCACCCCCGGTCGGCAGGAGGAGTTGGACGACCATGGACTGGCGCCACCGCGCTGTCTGCCGCGAAGAGGACCCGGAGCTGTTCTTCCCGATCGGGAACACCGGTCCTGCTCTGCTGCAGATCGAGGAAGCCAAGGCCGTGTGCCGCCGTTGTCCGGTCATGGAGCAGTGCCTCCAGTGGGCTCTGGAGACCGGCCAGGACGCCGGCGTCTGGGGCGGCATGAGCGAGGACGAGCGTCGCGCGATGAAGCGCCGTGCCGCCCGCAACCGCGCCCGCACCGCCTGATCGCGCTGATCACACGGCGTAGCACCGGCAGTGACCGCAGTATCGATCAAAAAACGATCAACACATGATCAAAGGCTTCCCTGCACCTCCTGGTGAAGCCTTCCGCACAAAGGGCCTTGCTCGACTCGGTCCCGCGACACCGAACGACACCCAACCCGCCCAGCCACTTGATACTGTTCACTGAGAGCAATATCGTGGAGCTGAGGCGCTCACCGTGTGCAACGCACCGGCGAGGTGTCGCTCCACCCAGAGCCCCCGTTCCGGCCGACTCCCCCCGACGGCCGGAACGGGTTGAGAGGCCCTGTCGACCCACCCCCCCCGGTCGACAGGGCCTCGTTTCTGTTTCCGCGCCAGGCCGGCTTCCCCGGCGCTTCGGCCGCCGCTTCCCCGCCGCTTCCCCGTTCGGCCGCGGGCACGTCGGGCGGGCGGAGTGTTCACCCGGCGCATCCGCCGAGCGCGCGCCCCTGCCGAGCGCCCTCGCGCGACGAATTCTCAGCAGAATCTCAGCCGCCCCGGAACCCCGGCCCGGGGGCGGGACTTCAGCGGACCGGGATCTCCAGGATCACCTTCGTACCGCCGTTCGGACCGGCCACCATGTCGAAGGTGCCGCCCAGCTCCCCGGTGGCCAGCGTCCGGACGATCTGCAGCCCGAGGTTCCCCGCCGTCTTCGGGTCGAACCCCTCCGGCATGCCGCGGCCGTCGTCCTGCACCGTGATCAGCAGGTACTCCTCCGGGCGGGCGCCGCCGTTCCAGCTGTCCGACCAGCCCATCCCGGTCGCCGGGGCCCGGCCGCGCAGCGCGCTGACCTCCAGGTTCCCGGAGGCCGTCGGACCGAAGGCGTGCTCCAGCGCGTTCTGCAGCAGCTCGGTCAGCACCATCGACAGCGGGGTGGCCACCTCCGCGGACAGGATGCCGAAGCTGCCGCTGCGACGGGTCGCCACCCGGCCGTCCTGGGACAGCTCCATCGCCATCGCCAGCACCCGGTCGGCGATCTCGTCGAAGGCCACCTGCTCGTCCAGCGCCTGGGAGAGCGTCTCGTGCACGATCGCGATCGAGCCGACCCGGCGCACCGCCTCGTCCAGCGCGGCCCGCCCGGACTCCGACTCCATCCGGCGGGACTGCAGCCGCAGCAGGGCCGCGACGGTCTGCAGGTTGTTCTTCACCCGGTGGTGGATCTCCCGGATGGTGGCGTCCTTGGTCATCAGCTCGCGGTCGCGGCGGCGCAGCTCGGTGACGTCGCGGCAGAGCACCAGCGAGCCGGTCAGGGTGCCCTTGGGCTTGAGCGGGATCGCCCGCAGGGTGACCACTCCCCCCTGCGCCTCCACCTCGGTCTGCCGGGGCGCCCAGCCGCTGGCGACCTTCACCAGCGCCTCGTGCACGGCCCCCCGGGACGGCGGGGCGAGGTCGGCGGTGGCGCGGCCGAGGTGGCTGCCGACCAGGTCGGCGGTGAGGCCGAGGCGGTGGTAGGCGGAGAGCGCGTTGGGGCTGGCGTAGGTGACGATGCCGTCCGCGTCCAGGCGGATCAGGCCGTCGCCGACGCGGGGGGCGGCGTCCATGTCGACCTGCTCGATGCCGGGGTACGGGAAGCTGCCGGCCGCGATCATCTGGGCCAGGTCCGAGGCGCTCTGCAGGTAGGTGAGCTCCAGCCGGCTGGGGGTGCGGACGGTGAGCAGGTTGGTGTTGCGGGCGATCACCCCGAGCACCTTGCCCTCGCGCCGGACCGGGATCGACTCGACCCGGACCGGGACCTCCTCGCGCCACTCCGGGTCGCCCTCGCGCACGATCCGGCCCTCGTCGAAGGCGGCGTCCAGCAGCGGGCGGCGGCCGCGCGGGACGAGGTGGCCGACCATGTCGTCCTGGTAGGAGGTCGGTCCGGTGTTCGGCCGCATCTGGGCCACCGAGACGTAGCGGATGCCGTCCCAGGTGGGGATCCAGAGCACCAGGTCGGCGAAGGAGAGGTCGGAGAGCAGCTGCCACTCCGAGACCAGCATGTGGAGCCATTCCACGTCGGCCCCGGTGAGGGTGGTGTGGCGGCGGACGAGTTCGTTCAACGAGGGCACATGGCGAGGGTATCGCCGCCGGTCGGGGCGGGGCGCGGCGGACCGACGGGCGGACCGGTGGGGCTGCTCGGGGCCGTTCGGGGCCGGGCCGGGATCCGCGCGAGTTGTTTAGACCAATTTTTCGAGAGGCCTGGACAACCGAGATTGGTCTAGTCCACAATGAAAGGGCACCAAGGAGAGGCCCCCGCGCAACTGCCCTGACCGCGCGCGGCCTTTCCTCGGTCGGACACCGCCGAACGAGGACCCCGCACAGTCCTTGATCGTCCCGGTGCCCGACGACAGCTCCGGGCTGCGGTGCCGCATGGGTTGAGGGTCCCGTGTCGGCGCCGTGGCCCGTAGTGCTTTCCGGCCTCCCCGGCCCCCGGACCATCGTGCGCCGCTCACCGGACCGGCCCCGTCCACAGCCTGTGGACGGGGCCGGTCCGCGTCCGGGCGGACGCACGTCCGAACCGGGCGCGGGCGGGTTCGCGGGCGGGCTACCGCGTCTCGGTGACCTTGGCCAGGGCGCGCGGGGCGTCCGGGTCCTGGCCGCGGGCGATGGTGACCTCGTACGCCAGCAGCTGCAGCGGCAGGATCTCCAGGATCGGCTGCACCTCCTCGGGCACCCCGGCCGGCAGCGCGAAGCCCGCCGAAGCGGCGTCCACCTGCGGCTGCTGGCCGATCACCATCAGGTCCGCGCCGCGGCCGCGCAGCCGGTCCAGGACGGGCTGCAGGGCCTCGCCGCCCTTGCCGTCCGGGACGATCGCGATGACCGGCGAGACGTTGTCCACCATGGCCAGCGGACCGTGCAGCAGGTCCGCGCCGGAGAACGGGCTGGCCGGGATGTAGGTGGTCTCCATCAGCTTCAGCGCCGCCTCGCGGGCGGTCGGGTAGCCGTAGCCGCGCGAGGTGATGACCAAGCGCTGGGCGAAGCGGTAGCGCTCGGCCAGCGCCCGCACCTCGGCCTGCCGGGACAGCACGCCGGCGGCCAGGGCCGGCAGCCCCTCGGCGGCCGAGCCACCCCCGGCCTTCGGCCGGGCGTACCCCCACGCCTCCGCGAGACCCTCGACCAACAGGTAGAGCGCCAGCAGCTCGGCGGTGTAGGTCTTGGTGGCGGGCAGCGCCTTCTCCGGGCCGGCCAGCACGTCGATGTGGAACTCGGAGACCTCGGCCAGCGGCGAGGCGGCGTTGTTGGTGACCGCGAGGGTGATGGCGCCGGCCTCGCGGGCGGCCTTGGTGGAGGCCACCAGGTCCGGCGAACCGCCGGACTGGCTGACGGTGATGACCAGGACGTCGGTGAGGTCGGGTTTGGCGCCGTACGCGGTCGTGGTGGACATCGAGGTCAGGCCGGCCGGCTTGCCGAGCAGGATCTCGACCAGGTACTTGGCGTACAGCGCGGCGTTGTCGGACGTGCCGCGCGCGGTGAGCAGGACGAAGCGGGGACCGCGGGCGGCGATCCCGGCCGCGATCTCGCGGATCTTCGGGGCCCCCTCGTCGAGGATGCGCTGGAGGACGGCCGGCTGCTCGGCCATCTCCGCCGCCATGATCCGGCCGGGGACGGAAACAGTCTGCGGGTCGGACATCTGGGTCTGCCTCCGATGAGATGGTTCGACCCCGCCCGGGCGGCTGCCCGGCGGGGACCTCTACGGCGGCGAGTCCGCACACTCGCTGCGGTTCTTCGTGCCCGGCAATCCTACGGGCGCGCCCGGGCCGGAGCACCTCCGTCCGCCGCTCCCCGGAGCCGGGAGCGGCGGACGGCCGCGGACGGCCCGCAGCGGACGGTGCCGGTACGAATGCCGGTGCCGGTCAGGACGCCTTGTTGATCAGCTGGTCGATCGCGGCGTCGGCCTCCTTGGTGGCCTGGTCCACCGACTTGCCCTTGAGGATCGCGGTCAGCATGTCGGGGATGATCTTCTGCTTCTCGATCGCGCCCCAGCCGGGCGCCAGCGGGGTGAACCAGGCGTCCGGGACGGCGTTGGCCGCGGCGGCGGTGGAGGGCTTGTTCTTCAGCTGGTTCAGCTGGGTGAGGTTGTTCGGCAGGATGTCCTTGTCGGCCAGCGCCTGCTCGGACTTGGTGCTGGTGAACATCCGGATCCAGTCCGTCGCCAGCGCCGCCGACGGGGACTTGGCGGTGACGGCGAGGTCGGAGCCGCCGATGAAGGTCGGCAGCGGCTTGCCGTCCGGGCCGGGCATGGTGGCCACCTTCACCGCGTCCTTCAGGCTCGGGTCGCCGGTGACCGGCGCGGTGACGCTGCTCGCCTCGTAGCCGTTGCCGTAGAAGGACGCGGCGTGCCCGCGGGCCATCGACTCGAACTGGTTCTGCTCGTTCAGCGTCAGGTCGCCCTTGTTGTACTTGCGCACCAGGTCGGCGAAGTGGCCGATGCCCTCCTGGGACTTGGGGTCGTGCAGGGTGCCGTGCCAGTTTCCCGAGCTGTCGAACTTGGCGATGCTGCCGCCGTACGCGGCCACGTAGCTCATCGCCGCGTACCAGTACGGGCCGGGCAGGTAGAGCGGGGAGAAGGTCTTGTCCGCCTTGTTCTTGTCCGCGACCTTGTCGAGGGCGGCCAGCAGCTCGGTCTCGGTCTTCGGGAACTCGGCGTTGCCGGTGGCCTGCTGGAAGACCGCGGAGTTGTAGATGGCGACCCGGGAGCCGGCGTAGTAGGGCACGCACCAGAGCTTGTCCTGGTAGGTACAGGTGTTGGCGAGCGCCTTGATCCAGCTGTCGGAGTTGTCGAAGGTGCTGCGTTCCACCGGGGCCAGCGCGCCGGACAGCACGTACTTCATGGTCTCGGTGTTGCCCAGCTCGACCACGTCGGGGGCGCTGCCCTCGGCGAGGGCCTTGTCCAGCTTGCTGACCTTGTCCGCCCAGCCCTGGTACGAGAGCTTGAGGGTGACGTTCGGGTACTTCTGCGCGAACTCGTCGTTGACCCGCTGGACCAGGTCGGGCCAGTTCTTCTGGGCGTCGTCCATCAGCCAGACGGTGACGGCGCCGGTGGCCGCCTTCGGGTCGGCGGCGGCGCCCTTTCCGTCGCCCGACGAGGAGCCCGACGAGGAACAGGCCGTCAGGCCCGCCGTCAGTGCCATGATCCCGAGCGCCGAAATGAGCTGACGCTTCTTCACGCCGTCCTCCGAGGGTGTTCTAGAGCCGTGATGCCCGCCGGCAGCGTGATTGGCGCCCGCAGCGGAGAGTCCGGACAGGGGGCGGCGAAGAGCTTCGGGGTGGGCCGATACCACATCCGGCGAGGTTGAAATTCGAACCGGATGACTGGACTCTGGCCTAGACCAAAGGTGGTGTCAACGGTCAAAAGCCCTTGTGTCGAAGGCCGTTGCAGAGCTGTTGTACCCCGTGGCGATCAGTTGCCGACCCGTCACCGTTAGTAGAACTTAAGCTGGATTTAAGACTGGCTTGAGGGAACACCGTCACTCGGGGAATCCGCAGGTCGACGCCGGGAGAACGGAACGGGCCCGCCATGCGACATGCGCATGACGGGCCCGTCGGCCGACGCCTCCCGGACAGGTCCGGTGACGTTCTGTCGGTCGGTTCAGCAGACCGCTCCCGGCTGCCCGGTGAGCACCTCCACGGCCGCCAGCCCGCAGACCCGGGCGGCGCCGTGGGTGGCGATGTAGAGCGCGCCGACCGGCTCGGACTGGGGCAGCCCCATCTCGACCACGGCGGCGTCCGGACGGGCCGCCACCAGGCGGCCCAGCGCGGCGGACATCCACGGGTAGCGGTGGGCGTCCCGGACCACCAGCACCAGGCGGCGGCCCTCGGCGCCGGTCACCAGCTCGTCGACCAGGCCGTCCAGCAGCTCCGGGGCCGCCTCGGCGGCCGACACCGAGCGGGTGCGGGTGCCGGGGAAGCGGTCGGCCAGCATGTCGGCCACGCCCCACGGGGTGACGCCGCCGACGGCGACGTTCGGCTCGTCCGAGAACGAGGCCACGTACGGGCGCTCGCTCACCGGGGAGGTCGCCCGGCCCGGCGCCCGGACCACCTTCAGCGCCCGGCGCGCGGCCCGCAGACCGACCGCCAGGTCCGGCTCCGGCCGCTCGCCCTGGGCCGAGATCCGGCCCCAGCTGCCCAGCGCCCGGACCCGGGCGGCGGCGTCCGCCAGCCGCTCCTCGTCGAGCTTCCCGGCCCGCACGCCCGCCACGATGGCGTCGCGCAGCATCAGCACGGTCTCCTCGTCGGCCAGCCCGCCGCCGACGCAGATCGCGTCCGCGCCGGCCGCCAGGGCCAGCACGGTGCCCTCGCCCATCCCGAAGGTGTCGGCGATGGCCCCCATCTCGATCGCGTCGCTGACGATCAGGCCCTGGTAGCCGAGGCCGCCGTCGGCCGGGGCCGCGCGCAGCAGGTCGCGCAGCACGGCCGGGCTCAGGGTGGCCGGCAGCTTCGGGTCCAGCGCCGGGATCATGATGTGGGCGGTCATCACGGCCTTGGTGCCGGCCGCGATCGCCGCCTGGAACGGGATCAGGTCGCGGGCCCGCAGCACGTCCAGGTCGACGTCGATGACCGGCAGGCCGTGGTGCGAGTCCACCGCGGTGTCGCCGTGGCCGGGGAAGTGCTTGGAGCAGGCGGCCACGCCGGCCGACTGCAGGCCCTCGACCCAGGCGGCGGTGTGCCGGGCGCACAGCTCGGGGTCGGCGCCGAAGGAGCGGACGCCGATGACCGGGTTGCGCGGGTTGGAGTTGACGTCCGCGGTCGGCGCCCAGTTGTAGTTGACGCCGGCCGCGGCCAGCGCACGACCGAGCTCGCGGGCGACGTCCCGGGTCAGCGCCGGGTCGTCGATCGCGCCGAGCGCGAGGTTGCCGGGCCAGGACGAACCGGAGCCAGCCTCCAGCCGGGTGACGTCGCCGCTCTCCTCGTCGATGGCGATCAGGAGGTCGGGGTTCTCGGCGCGCAGCGCCCGGGTGAGCGCCGAGAGCTGGTCGAGGTCGACCACGTTGCGGTCGAACAGCGCGACCGAGCCGAGGCCGGCGGCGAGGTGGCGGCGCAGCCACGACGGCGGCTCGGCGCCGACGAAGCCGGGCTGCAGGACGGTCAGGGCGTCGCGGTGCAGCTGGTCGCTGTCCAAGGCGGTGGGAACGAGGATGCTCACGGTGTCTCAGCCCTTCACGGCGCCGTCGGTCAGCCCGCTGACCGCCTTGCGCTGCAGGAAGATGAACAGGATCAGGATCGGCAGGGCGAAGAGCGTGGACGCGGCCATGGTGGCGCCCCAGTCGGTCCCGAAGTTGGTCTGGAACGAGGACAGCCAGAGCGGCAGGGTCTGGCTCTCGGGCTTCTTGTTCAGCCACAGCACGAGCGGGAACTCGTTCCACGCGGTGATGAAGCCGAACAGCGAGGTCGACATCAGACCGGGGGCCAGCAGCGGGAAGATCACCTTCACGAAGGCCTGGGTGCGGGTGCAGCCGTCCACCATGGCCGACTCCTCCAGCTCCTTCGGCACCGCGGCGATGAAGCCGCGCAGCGTCCAGATGGTGAAGGGCAGCACCATCATCATGTAGAAGGCCGTGAGCGGGACGAGGCTGTTCAGCAGGTCGTTGTCGCGGGAGATCATGTAGGCGCCGATGGTCATGACCTCCCACGGCGCCATCTGGGCCACCATGATGACCAGCACGAAGGACTTGCGGCCGCGGAACTTCATCCGGGCGACGGCGAAGGCCGCCAGGGTCGCGATGACCAGCGAGATGAGCACGGCGCCGACGGTCACCGTGAAGCTGTTGCCGACGTACGTCCAGAAGTTCTCCGCGTGGACCGCCTTGTCGAAGTGGGCGAAGGTCGCGTCCAGCGGGAGGAAGACCGGGGTCCGGCTGATGATGTCGTTGTCCTGCTTGAAGGACGTGGAGATCATCCAGTAGACGGGGAAGATGAAGAAGACGAAGAGGACGACCGCGATCACGTTCGGCCAGGTACGTCCGATGAGCGAGCGCCTCACAGCTCGTCCTCCTGCTTCAGGATGATGCGGAAGTAGTACGCCATCAGGGCGGCCAGCATCAGGATGGTGAGCACCGCGATGGCGGACCCGGCACCGAAGCGCTGGGCGCCGATGCCTTCGAGGAAGGCGTGGACCGGCAGCGTCCGGGTGAGCCCGTCCGGCCCGCCGTGGTTGATCAGGTAGACCTGGGTGAAGGCCTTGAAGACCCAGATGACTTCGAGGAAGGTCGTGGCCAGGAAGAAGGGCTTCAGACTGGGGTAGACCACCGCGGTGAAGATCTTGACGGGGCCGGCGCCGTCCATCCGGGCCGCCTCGTAGAGCTCCTTGGGGATGGTGGTCAGCGCCGCGTACATGTTGAACGCGACGAAGGGGATCGAGCCCCAGACGATCAGCAGCACGATCACGAAGAAGGTCGAGTACTCGCCGCTGTACCAGTTGAAGTGGGCCATCGAGTGCCAGCCCAGCTGGTCCAGGAACCAGTTGACGACGCCGAAGTTCTGGTCGAAGAGCCAGGTGTAGACGGTGGTCGCGGCGACCACCGGCATCGCCCAGGCGAGGACCAGGGCCAGCGAGAGCAGCAGCCGCATCGTCTTGCCGAGGCGGTTGAGCAGCAGGCCCACCAGGGTGCCGCCGACCATGATCAGCACGACGTTGACCACGGTGAAGCCGACCGTCCGGCCGGTGACCGCCCAGAACTCCGAGTCGGTCAGCTGGTCCCGGTAGTTGTCGAAGCCGTTCCACTCGGTCAGGTGCTGGATGAACTGACGCTTGTTGAGGTTCTGGAACGACAGCAGGACCGTCTTGAACAGCGGCCAGCCGAGCAGGCCGAGGGTGGCCGCGATGGCGGGCAACAGCAGCAGGTACGGGGCGACCCGGGCCCCGAGGCTCGGCCCGCCCGCGGCTCTGCCGGTCTTCTTCGGGGTGCCGCCGGCGCCGTCGCCGGCGATCACGTCGGTCCTGGCCACCGCAGCCTCCCCCTGGTCCGGGGACTGTGTCTGCACCCGCTCCGAATGCACAGCCATCGTTCTCTCTTCCTCACAACCCGACCACGACGGACAGGCGCCGCCCACCGGCCCCCCGCCGGGAGCCGGTGAGCGACGCCGCTCGACTGCTTACTGCTTGGTGTTGAGACGCTTCGCGATCTCGTCGTCGGCCTTCTTGGCCGCGGCGGCGTAGTCGCCGGTCAGCGCCGAGGTCAGGAAGTCCTTGATCGGGTTCGGCTCGTTCTCGACGTTGGTCCAGGTCGGAACGTTCGGGGTGATCGCGCCGTTGGCGGACGCCGGGAGGGCGGCCTTGGCGAACTCGCCGGTGACCTGGCTGTTGAGCGCGGTCTTGTTCGGGATGGAGCCGGAGGCGGCGACCAGGCCCTCGTTCTTGGCGTTCAGGGCGATCTTCAGGAAGCCCTTGGCCAGCTCGGGGTTCTTGCTCTGCTGGGCGATCGCCAGGTTCGAGCCGCCGAGGAAGACGCTCGACGGCTTGTCGGCGGTCTTGCCGGGGAGCGGGAAGAAGCCGATCTTCTCGGCGGCCAGCTCCTCGGGCTTGGGCAGCTCCCAGCCGAGGCCGATGATGGTGCCGATGTCGCCCTTGGCGAAGACGTCCTTCTGCTGCGGGGTCGCCTCGTCCTTGTCCTTCGGACCGGTGACCGAGTAGCTCTGCAGCTTCTTGTAGGTGTCGAAGGCCTTCTGCGCCTCGGGGGTCGACAGGCCGCCGACCCACTTGTCGCCGTCCTTCTTGGCGAGCTTGCCGCCCTCGCTGGTCAGCAGACCGAAGTAGGTGTACCACTCCTGGCCGGGCATGTAGAGCGGGTCGGTGACGCCCGCGACGGCCTTGACCTTGTCCAGGTCGGTGTAGAGCTCGTCCAGGGTCTTCGGCGGGGTGGTGATGCCGGCCTTGGTCCAGATGTCCTTGTTGTAGGTCACCACGCGGTTGGTGAAGTACCACGGGGCGGCGTACTGCTTGCCGTCCAGGACCGCGGACTCGTTCAGGTTGGCGGCCCAGTCCGCACCGCCCAGGTCGGCCTTGTCCTTGGTGATGTCGAGCAGACCGCCGGTGGCCGCGTAGCCCGCCGTCTGGGTGTTGCCGATCTCCAGGACGTCGGCCGAACCCTCGGAGAGGGCGGCGGTGACCTTCTGGCCGATGCCGTTCCACTTCTGGGTCTGGATGTCGAGCTTGGCACCCGGGTACGCCGCGGCGAAGTCGGCCTTGACACTGTCCGTCCAGCCCTTGGGGGCCGAGCCGTCCATCAACCACACGGTCAGGGTCTTGCCGTCGAAGTTCTTGGCAGCCGAGGACGAACCGCCCTTGGCGTCCTCGCTCTTGCCGCTGGAGCCACAAGCCGCCAGGCCGACGACCATTGCTGCGACGCCGACCGCCGCGATGAGCTGACGCTTCACGCCATCCTCCTGAGGGATGCCTGGGTTACCCCCGTCGGGCGGCAGCGGCAGACCCACACAAAGCGGGGGAATTGGTGCCGCGGACCCCTTCGAACGGGTGGGGGGATTCGTAGGAACCGGCCTAGTGGTGTAGACCAGATGCCTGGAGCTTGGCCTAGACCAATGGGCCTGTCAACGGCTGTTCGACCGATCTCGACCACCCGTTATCAAGCCGACACCGCACATCGTTCATCGCGTGATGAGGTATTCGTTCCGTAGCCATACATGCAACGATGTGAGCCGTTAACGATGTGGCGGGGCCTGTGAAGGCCTTGCGAGAAGCGGGAGAACAGGTCCGATGAGCAGCGACGGGGGAACCACCGCCCAGGCCGACGACCCCGAGGTGAAGAACCTCCCGACGCAGACCGGCACCGACCCGACCGCCCGCGTCCCCAAGTACTACGGCCTCAAGCGCCACCTCCTCCAGCTCACCGAGACCCAGCCCGCCGGCACCCCGGTCCCGCCGGAGCGCGCGCTGGCCGCCCAGTTCGACACCTCGCGGACCACCGTCCGCCAGGCCCTGCAGGAACTGGTCGTCGAGGGCCGGCTGGAGCGCATCCAGGGCAAGGGCACCTTCGTCGCCAAGCCCAAGGTCGCCCAGGCGCTGCAGCTCACCTCCTACACCGAGGACATGCGGGCCCAGGGCCTGGAGCCCGCCTCCCGGCTGATCGAGATCGGCTACATCACCGCCGACGACCGGCTCGCCCCGCTGCTCGACATCAAGCCCGGCGGCCGCGTGCTGCGGATCGAGCGGCTGCGGCTGGCCAACGGCGACCCGATGGCCATCGAGGTCGCCCACCTGTCCGCCAAGCGCTTCCCCGCCCTGCGGCGCAACCTGGCCAAGCACAACTCGCTGTACGCGGCGCTGCGCGAGGTGTACGGGGTCACCGTGGCCGAGGCCGAGGAGACCATCGAGACCACGCTGGCCAACCCGCGCGAGGCCGGGCTGCTCGGCTCCGACCTCGGCCTGCCGATGCTGCAGCTGTCCCGGCACTCCTTCGACGCCGAGGGCAACCCGGTCGAGTGGGTCCGCTCCCTCTACCGGGGCGACCGCTACAAGTTCATCACCCGTCTGAAGCGTCCGGAGTAGGCGACGGCTCCGGGAGGGGCGCCCGGGCCGGGCGCACTCCCCCGTCACGCCACGGGCACCGGCGCGCGCGGCCTGCGCGCCGGTGCCCTTCGCGTCCCGTGACCGTGTTTCCCGCGCACCCGTGACGGCGCTTCCCGCGCATCATGACGGCGCGCTTCCCGCGCACAGCGGCCCTGGCTCCCCCGGTCCGTGACGGCGCCTCACGCGCTCCGCCGCGGCGGGATCGGCCGGTTGCGCCCGACCGGTGGGAAGTTCCGTCGTTTCCGGTGACATGGATCACTCCATGCTCTAGATTGCGCAGCCGTACTGACTGTCGATCACCGATGGTGCTGCTCGGCGGGCTCGCGGGGGCGTGCGACGCCGCCCGGGCTGCGGCGCCGACGTGGAGAGTCCTCCGGAGCGGAGCCGAAGATGCCGTCTGATCCCGATACCGTCGAAGATGTCATGCCCGAGCCAGCCGGGGCCGCCGTCCCCGCGGTGACCCCCGAGCGGGTGCTGGCCGCTCTCGCCCTGCTCGTGCCGATCGTCGCGATGCTGTGGGTGTCCTCGTACGACAAGAACGACCCGGCGGTGGCCGGGGTGCCCTTCTTCTACTGGTACCAGCTGCTCTGGGTGCCGGCGTCCGCCGTCTTCACCGTCGCCGCCTACCTGCTGATCAACCGGGACGAGAAGGCCCGCAAGGCGGCCCGGAAGGGCGGTGCGCGATGAAGGACGTCAACGTGCCGGCCCTCGTGGTCTTCGTGCTGTTCTTCGCCCTGGTCACCGTGCTGGGCTTCCTCGCCTCCCGCTGGCGGCGGGCCGACGACGCGGCGCACCTGGACGAGTGGGGCCTGGGCGGCCGCAGCTTCGGCACCTGGGTGACCTGGTTCCTGCTCGGCGGCGACCTCTACACCGCGTACACCTTCGTCGCCGTCCCGGCCGCGGTGTACGCGAGCGGCGCGGCCGGCTTCTTCGCGGTGCCGTACACGATCATCGCCTATCCGCTGGTCTTCCTCTTCCTGCCCCGGCTCTGGTCGGTCTCCCGGGTGCGCGGCTACGTGACCCCGGCCGACTTCGTGCGCGGCCGGTACGGCTCGCGGCCGCTGTCGCTGGTGGTCGCGCTGACCGGGATCCTGGCCACCATGCCGTACATCGCCCTGCAGCTCGTCGGCATCCAGGCGGTGCTGGACGTGCTGGGGGTCGGCGGCGGGGACAACGCGAGCTGGTTCGTCAAGGACCTGCCGCTGTTCATCGCCTTCGGCGTGCTGGCCGCCTACACCTACTCCTCCGGGTTGCGCGCCCCGGCGCTGATCGCCTTCGTCAAGGACGCCCTGGTCTACGTGGTGATCATCGTCGCGGTGATCTACATCCCGATCCGGCTGGGCGGTTACGGGCACGTCTTCGACGCGGCCGCGCAGCACTTCAAGGAGACCGGGACCGGGTCGATGACCGTCCCGGAGCACAAGCAGTGGACGTACGCCACGCTCGGGCTCGGCTCGGCGATGGCGCTGTTCATGTACCCGCACTCGGTGACCGGCGTGCTGGCCTCGAAGTCCCGCAACACCGTGCGCCGCAACATGGCGATCATGCCCGCGTACTCGCTGATGCTGGGGCTGCTGGCGCTGCTCGGGTTCATGGCGATCGCGGCGGGCGTGGGCAAGGGCGTCAAGGGCTTCAACGCCCAGCTCTCGGTGCCCCGGCTGTTCGCGGACATGTTCCCGGACTGGTTCACCGGCGTCGCCTTCGCCGCGATCGGGATCGGCGCGCTGGTGCCGGCCGCCATCATGTCCATCGCGGCGGCCAACCTCTTCACCCGCAACGTCTACAAGGACTGGATCAGGCCCGCCGCCACCCCCGCCGACGAGACCCGGGTCGCCAAGGCGGTCTCGCTACTGGTGAAGGTCGGCGCGCTGGTCTTCGTCCTCGGCATGGACCGGCAGGCCGCGATCAACCTCCAGCTGCTGGGCGGCCTGTGGATCCTGCAGACCTTCGTGGCCATCGTCGGCGGCCTGTTCACCCGCTGGTTCCACCACTGGGCGCTGTTCGTCGGCTGGGCGGCCGGCATGGTCTACGGCACCTGGAAGGCGTACGGGATCGCCAGCCCGGCCACCAAGCACTTCGGCGGCAACGCGGCCGAGATCCCCGGCATCGGCGAGCTCGGCTACATCGGCCTGACCGCCTTCGCGCTGAACCTGGTCGTCGCGGTGGCGCTCACCCTGCTGCTGCGGGCCGTGAAGGCGCCGGAGGGCCCGGACGAGACCAGACCGTCCGACTACGGCGCCGAGACCGGCGACGACGAGCTGGAGAACGCGCCGGAGCCCGTAGCGGCGCACTGATTCGCGCGGTACGCGCCCTGTGATCGCGCCGCCTTCTCCGTGAACACTGGAGAAGGCGGCGCGATCATATGTATGAACAGGCGTGCACGCCGGGCACCACCAGACCGGACCGGCAACCGGCCGGAACCTGATCGACCACGGGGAGCTCGCGGCCATGGCAGAACTCGGCACCACCCTCAACGGCCAGCACCAGTCCACCCAGCACCAGTCCACCCAGAGCCAGCACCACCAGGTCACCGCGCACCGCCCGGCGGCGGCCACCCGGCTGCCGTCCGTCCTGGTCGCGACCCGGCACGGCGAGTCCACCGCCAACGTCGAGTTCCAGCTGGCCGAGGCCGTCGGCGCGCTCAGCGTCCCGATCAGCTGCCGCGACGCCGACATCCCGCTGTCGCTGCACGGCCGGCAGCAGGCCCAGGCGCTCGGCCGGTGGTGGGCCGCCCTGCCCAGCGCCGACCGCCCGCGCAGCGTCTGGTGCTCGCCGTACGTACGCACCGCCGAGACCGCCAGAATCGCGCTCGCCCAGGCCGCCGGACTCGGCGCCGTCCCCGTCTCGCTGGCCGTCCGCTACGACGAGCGACTGCGCGACCGCGAGCTCGGCATCCTGGAGATGCTGCCGAAGGCCGCCATCGAGGCCAAGCACCCCGAGGAGGCGGCCCGGCGGCGCAAGATGGGCGAGCTGTACTACCGCCCGCCCGGCGGCGAGTCCTGGGCCGACGTCGCACTGCGGGTGCGCAGCGTGCTGCGGGACCTCTGCGAGGAGGAGGCCGGGCGGCCCGTCCTGCTGGTCGCGCACGACTGCACGGTGCTCATGCTGCGCTACGCGCTGGACCGGCTCACCGAGGAGCAGCTCGTCGCGCTCGGGCCGGTGCACAACTGCTCCACCAGCCTCTGGCGGGCCCAGGAGGGGCGGCTGCGGCCGGACCGCTGGAACGGCGTCGACCACCTGACGGCGGAGCCGAACTGACGTACCGTCACCTCGGCCTCGGGTCGGCTCGGCTCCGGATCGGCTCAGCAGCGGGTCAGCTGGGCACCGGATCGGCGAAGCACCGCCGGTAGGCCAGCGGCGTGGTGCCCAGCCGACGGCCGAAGTGGTGCCGCAGGGCGGCCGCGTTGCCGAAGCCGCAGCGGGCGGCGATCGCGTCCACCGACTCCGTGGTGGACTCCAGCAGCCGCTGGGCGAGCAGCACCCGCTGCCCGACCAGCCAGCGGTGCGGAGTGGTGCCGGTCTCCTGCTGGAAGCGGCGGGCGAAGGTGCGCGGCGACATGTGCGCCCGGGCGGCCAGCTGCTCGACGGTGGCCTCCTCGGCCAGGTGGTGGCGCATCCAGTCGAGCAGCGGGGCCAGCGAGTCGCCGTCGCCCTCGGGCAGCGGGCGGTTCACGAACTGGGCCTGCCCGCCCTCCCGGTGCGGCGCCACCACCATCCGGCGGGCGATCTCCCGGGCCACCTCCGCGCCCTGCACCTTGCGCACCAGGTGCAGGCAGGCGTCGATGCCGGCCGCCGTCCCGGCGGAGGTGATCACCGGGTCGTCGTCCACGTACAGCACGTCCTGCTCGACGGTGGTCAGCGGGAAGCGGGCTGCCAGTTCCTCGCTGTGCCGCCAGTGGGTCGCCGAGCGGCGACCGTCCAGCAGCCCGGCGGCGCCCAGCACGAAGGCGCCGCTGCAGATGGAGAGCACCCGGCCGCCGTCCGCCACCACCCCGCGCAGCGCCGCCAGCAGCGGCTCGGGGTAGTCGCGCCGGATCCTCGCCGCGGTGACCACCGCGAGGTCGGCCCCGGCCAACCGCTCGGGGCCGTACGGGACGTCCACCGCGAACCCGGCGTGGGTGGCGTGCGGGCCCGGGCGGGCGCCGGCGATCGCGAAGTCGTAGCCGGGCAGGCCGTCGGCGGTGCGGTCGAGGCCGAACACCTCGCAGGCCACGCCCAGTTCGAAGGGGTGGATCTCCTCCAGCACCACCGCGACCACGTTCCTCAGCATGCCGTCCAGGATGCCCCGGCCCCCCGCCGCGGCGGAAGGTGCCCAGTGGCAGGATTTCGAGGTGATCGGTCATTCCTGCCACTCGTGGCCGCCGTCCCGCCCGGCCAGAGTGGAGCCCATGGACAGCGACACCCTCGCCAGCGCACTGGCCTTGGCCGGAATCGTCGGCGGCTTCGGCCTGCTCGGCGTCCTGATCGGCCGCGAGGTCTCCCGCGGCCCGGCGGCCGGCCGCGACAACCACCACCGCGCGGGCGGCTACCCGGCCGACCCGGCCCGCCCCGAGCGGCTGTACGGCACGATGCCCGCCGCCTCGCTGCGCCCCTCCGCCGATCCGGCCACCCTCCCGGTCCGTTCGACCCCGGAGCTCCGCACCCCGCACGGCTCCGGCACACTGGCCGCATGGACTACCTCATCCGTCCGGCCCTTCCGGAGGACCTCGAAGACGCCGGCCGCATCACCGTCGACGCCTTCGTCGGCGGCGGCTTCACCTCGCCCGGCAGCACCTACGTCGAGCTCCTGCGCGACGCCGACCGCCGGGCCCGGGAGGCCGACCTCCTGGTCGCGGTCGACCCGGCCGCAGGACGGGTCCTCGGCTGCGTGACCTTCGCGGTCGGCGGCACCGAGTGGGCGGACATCGCCACCGCGCGCGAGGGCGAGATCCGGATGCTCGCCACCGACCCCGCCTGCCGCGGCCGCGGCGTCGGCGAGGCACTGGTGCGCGCCGCCCTCGCCCGCAGCCTCGACCTCGGCCTGGCCGGCATGGCCTTCTCCACCCGCCCGGAGATGACCGCCGCCCACCGCGTCTACGAACGGGTCGGCTTCCGGCGCACCCCCGAACGCGACTGGTCGCCGTACCCGGGGATGGACCTGATGGTCTACAGCCTGGCTTTCTGAGTACCCGTCTGCGGCCTTGCGAGCCTGTTGACTTGAAATGACCATCGGATCGGCTCGCTGCTAGGATCCGCCGCATGACGACGGGGAGTGCGCCTAGCGGCTGGTACGAGGACCCTTCCGGGCAGCCCGACACACTGCGCTGGTGGGACGGTTCGACCTGGACCGACAAGGTTCAGGCCAAGCCCGGGGGCGGCGGCACACCCGCGAGCCCCTTCCCCGGCCACGTCGCGCAGAACGCCGCCGCGCCGGCGGCCGCCGCCCCGACGGTGCCGGCCCCGCAACCCGCGCCCCCGGTGGCACCCGCGCCGACGCCGCCCGCCGTACCGGCCCAGGGCGGCGTACCGGCTCCGCCGCCCGCGCCCGGCGCGCTGCTCCCCAAGCCGGTCCCCACCTCGGTGGTGTTCGAGACCGTCGAGCCGGACCGCACCAAGCGCCGGGTGCTGCTGGCCGTCGGCGCCGTGGTGCTGTCGGTCGTCATGGCGGGCGGCGGCTACGTGGTCGGCCACCGGAGCGCCGAGCCCGGCGCGGCGAAGGCCGATCCGACCGCGACCGCGGCAGCCGCCGACCCCAAGAGCCCGAACGGCTTCATGGGCACGGCCCTGACCGGCGGCCAACAGCTCCAGGGCGGGCGGCAGATCACCGGCCAGGACTCGAAGATGAACTTCATGCTGCCGCCGGACTGGCAGGTCCAGGTCGACGCCAAGGCCCCGAACGAGGTCCGCTACGCGGTCAACCCGTACGCCTGCGTGGGCCACGGCAACGGAGCCTGCACCCGGGGCCTGGCCATCCAGAACCTCCGCGTCTTCAACGGCGGTTGGTCCGACCCGAAGTCCCTGGTCCTCGGCATGGGCCAGTTGCTCTACAACACCCGCTACGGATCCGACGCACCGACGCCGCCCGAGCCGGTGAAGCAGTCGGCCGTCAAGATCCAGGGCATGGACGGCTACCTCGCTCTGTGGCACGTCCCGATGTCCAGCGGTTCCTCCACGCCGGACGGCTACTGCGGCGTCCTCGAAGTCACCCCCGCGGCCGGGGCCACCACCGTCCCGGTGCTCCAGATCTGCCTGGACCAGGCCGCGGAGGCGCCGCCGCTGGCGCTGATGGACCAGATCGCGAACTCCGTCAAGATCACGCCCTGACGCTCCGTCGCACCCGTGGGCCCGCCCTTCCGCGTGGCCTGCGGGGTCCCGGCGCGCCCGGACGCCGCCCCCGGGCCGGGGACGGGCCGACCCCAGGCCGGGGACGGGCCGACCCCGGGCCGGGTACGGACGAACACGGCCCGTATGCTGACCGATCGAAAAGACCATCAGCCGAGCCCATGAATGGCACCGACGCGCCGCGTCGCCGTCGACCCGACGGCCGGGTGTCCGGCGCCGGCGGGCGGTGACAGCGCAGGGAACCAGCGCCCCGGCACGACGGGGCGCTGTACGGGGGTTGACCGGTGGATTCCACCAACGAGCAGGCAGCGAAACGCCGCAGCCGGGTACGCGGACGCCACGGGCGCGTCCTGCCCAGGCCCCGGCACGAGCGACGCATCGTCCGCCGCGAGGTGCGCAACTCCTCGGCCCGGCGCGCCTACCTCGCGTGCGCCGGGACCACCGGCCCGCTGACCCCCGGTCAGGACGGTGCCACCGTCCGCTACCGCTCGGTGTCCTCACGCGGCGTCATGTCCGTCACGACCCTCCTGGTGACCGTCAACGCGCTCGCCGGCCTCGCCTTCGTCGGCTGGCTGCTCCTTCCCGAACACATCCCCGGATCCGGTGTGGGCTGGTCCCCGGACTGGCGGATCAACCTCGCCCGAATCTGCTTCTGTGCTGTTATCACGGTGGAAGTGATCCGGTTGGTTCAGAACCTCGCCGTCTGGGTCTTCGCGTTCCGCGCCAAGGACCCGGTGCCGGTCACCCCGCCGTCCGGTCTGCGGGTCGCCGTGCTCACCACGATCGTGCCGTCCAAGGAGCCGATCGAGATCGTCGAGCGCACGCTCGCCGCGATGCTGCGGATCGAGTACGACGGCCGGGTCGACGTCTGGATCCTCGACGAGGGCGACGACGACCGGGTGAAGGAGATGGCCGCCCGGCTCGGCGTCCACCACTTCAGCCGCAAGGGGCGCCCGGAGTACAACCAGGCCGAGGGCGAGTTCCGGGCCAGGACGAAGTCCGGCAACCACAACTCCTGGCGGGCCGAGCACGAGCACGGCTACGACGTGGTGGCCCAGATGGACCCGGACCACGTCCCGCTGCCCTGCTTCCTGGAGCGCACCCTCGGCTACTTCCGCGACCCCGACATCGCCTTCGTGGTCGCTCCCCAGGTGTACGGCAACATGTACGACAACTGGGTCGCCCACGGCGCCTCCGTGCAGCAGTACCTGTTCTCCGGCCTGGTCGAGCGCGGCGGCAACGGCATGGACGCGCCGCTGCTGATCGGCACCAACCACCTGTACCGGCCCACCGCCTGGCAGCAGATCGGCGGCTACCAGGACTCGATCATCGAGGACCACCTCACCAGCATGCGGATCCAGTCCTCCGTCAACCCGGCGACCGGCCACCGCTGGAAGGGCGTCTACACCCCCGACGTCCTGGCCGTCGGCGAGGGACCGACCTCCTGGACCGACTACTTCAACCAGCAGAAGCGCTGGGCGTACGGCATCTGGGAGATCCTGCTCAAGAGCCGGCTGCGCTCGGGCATCAAGCTGCGGCTGCGCCAGCGGGTGCTCTACGGCCTGGTCCAGTTCTACTACCCGAGCGTGGCGCTCAACACCGTCCTCGGCAGCCTCGCCACCTCCGTCTACCTGGCCCTCGGCATCACCTCCATCCACCTCAACAGCACGCACTGGATGGCCCTGTGGGGCGCGAGCATGGGCAGCTGGCTGGTGCTGTGGCTCTGGCTGCGTCGCTTCAACCTGGCCGCGCACGAGCGGCGCGAGATCGGCATGGCCGGCATGGGGCTGGCCCTGTTCGCCGGCCCGGTCTACGTCGCCGCCGCGATCGCGGCCCTGCTGCGCCGTCCGCTCGCCTACGCCGTCACCGCCAAGGGCGACCTGCGCAGCGCCGAGTCGCTGTCGACCTTCCGGCTGCACCTGGTGTGGGCGGCGGTCGCGGGCGGGCTGCTCGGCGCGAGCTTCCGGCTGCACCACGACATCTGGATCCTGCGGTTCTGGGCCGGGGTCAGCCTGTTCACCGGCCTCGCGCCGCTGGTGATCTCCTTCGTCGGCGCGCGCCGCGAGGCCCGGGCCCAGCGGGCCGCCGAGGCCAAGGCCGTCGAGGCCGCGGAGGTGATCGAGGCGGTCGAGGTGATCGAGGCCGTCGAGGTGATCGAGGCCGTCGACGCCCCGGCCACCGGGCGGCTGCCCGGGCAGCGCACCGAGAAGCCGGCCGGAGCGCGCACCGAACAGCCCGCCGGAGAACTCGGCGAGGAGCCCACCGAAGAGCTCACCGCCGAGGAGGAGTTCGAGGAACTGCTGGAGCCGGCCCCGGCCGGCCGCCGGAGCGAGCGGGGGGCCCGCTGATGCTGCGGATCACCGTCCCCCGGGTCGCCGCCCTGGTCGCCCTCGCCCTGATGGTCGGCTACACCTTCGTGCTCGCACCCCGGCTCTCCCGCGCCCAGCACGACCAGGACCCGTACAGCTTCGCCGGCGCGGCCCCGACCGCGATGCCGAGCTGGCTGACCACCGCCCTGGCCGCACCGCCGACCGTCTCCGCCGTCCCGGCCGGACCGGCCACCCCGGCCGCCCCGGAGGCGACCGCGCCCCCGGCGCCCGCCCCGACGCCCCAGCCGCCGCAGTTCCCGCCCGCCGGCTCGACGTTCACCGGCATCATGACCAAGCCCGGCCCCTACGACCTAGGCCCGCTCGACGAGTTCGCCGCCGCCGTCAAGCACCAGCCGAACGTGCTGGAGTTCTCGGTCGGCTGGTGGGACCGGAAGTTCGACCGCCGGGTGTTCGACACGGTCGCCGAGCGCGGCATCATGCCGATGGTCGCCTGGGAGCCCTGGGACTACCGCAAGGAGGCGAAGGAGGACAAGCTCCGCGGCGAACAGCCGGAATACGCCCTCTCCACCATCATCGACGGCAAGTTCGACGACTACATCAGGACCTGGGCCGAGGGCGTCAAGGGCCTCGGCTACCCCGTCGCCCTGCGCTTCGCCCACGAGATGAACGGCTACTGGTACCCCTGGGCCGAGCAGGCGAACGGCAACCAGCGGGGCCAGTACGTCCAGGCCTGGCGGCACGTCCACGACATCTTCAAGCAGGTCGGCGCCACCCGGGTCACCTGGGTGTGGAGCCCCAACGTCGACTACGAGAACGCCACCAGCCTGAGCAGCCTCTACCCCGGCGACGACTACGTCGACTGGATCGGCCTGTCCGGCTACTACGGCACCACCGGCGTCGAGAAGTACAAGTCGTTCGAGCAGATCTTCCAGCCGACCATCGACCAGATCCGGGCGTTCAGCCGCAAGCCCGTGGTGATCACCGAGACCGGGGCGACCGACACCTCGGGGCTCAAGGCGCAGTGGATCACCGAGATGTTCGCGCAGCTCCCCCAGCACCCGGACATCATCGGCGTGATCTGGTACGAGTCGCGCAAGGAGGTCGACTGGCGGGTCGCCGCGTCCCCCGCCGCCTCCGAGGCGTTCGCCGCCGGGGTCGCCGCGCCCCGCTACAACACGCCCTGGACCGTCCACTCCGAGCCCGCGCTGACCGTCGCGCCGCCGGCCCCACCGCCCGCCCCGGCACCCGGCCCCTCGGCCGACCCCGGCCCGACGGCCACCGGCACCGCGAAGCCCCCCGCCAGGAAGCCGACCCCCACCGCGACCCGGCCCCGGTCGGGCTCCACCCCCGCCGGGTGAAGCCGCCACCGCCCCGGCCCCCGTACCGACCCACCACACCGCAGCAGGGAGGCGCGAGCCCGATGACCCACCCCGTCGCGCCCGGAAGCGGGCGGCGCGGCCCGCACCCGTGGTGGTGGCTCGCGCCGACCGTCGCGGTCGTGCTCGCCCTGTGCGCGGTGCTGGTCCCGCAGGACCGGAAGGCGCCCGCCCGGGCCACCCCGCCCGTCACCCCGCTGCCGGCCGCCACCGCCGGTGAGCTCTGCTCCACCGCGGAGAACCGCTACCCCTCCCAGCCCGTCGACTCCGGCCGCTACCTGATCAACCCCAACGAGTGGAACGCCACCGGGGGCCTCTGCATCAGCGGCAGCGACAGCGGCACGGGCTTCCGGGTGACCCGCAGCAGCATCAGCCCCGCGAGCCTCACCGACCCGGACCGCGGCCCCGGCGCCTACCCGCACATCAGCACCCAGCTCCAGCCCGGCTCCGGCCCGCTGCCCATCGCGGTCGACAACCTGCGGTACGCGACCAGCAGTTGGCACACCACCCAGGTCGACGGCGGCGTCTACAACGCGTCGTACGACGTCTGGTACAGCACCAACCGGACCAGCTGCTCGTTCACCGAGAGCGCCGAGCTGATGATCTGGCTGCGCGGCAACGGCAAGACACCGTTCGGCCGGCGGGCCGGCGACCTCCAGGTCGGCGGCACCTCTTACCACGTGTACGAAGCGCCGAAGAAGGGCAGCCACACCCTGATCACCTACGAGACGGCCGCCGGCACGACCTCGGTGACCGACCTGGACCTGCGGGCCTTCACCCGGGACGCCGCCCAGCGCGGCTACGTCCCGGCCGGCTCGTACCTGTGCGCCGTCCAGGCCGGGTTCGAGATCTGGGACGGCGGCGCCGGGCTCGGCAGCGACTCCTTCTCGTTCCAGGCCGCCGCCGGGCAGCCGAGCGGCGCGATCACCTCGGCCCTGCCCGGCCTCTGCCTGGACAGCCGGGTGGCGGGCGATCCGGCCGCGATCGGCACCGGCACCTGCGACGGCTCGCCCGCGCAGAGCTGGACCATGGGGGACGACGGCTCGATCGGGCAGAGCGGGCGCTGCGTCGAGGACCCGGACCTCGGTTTCCCCGTTCTCACCGGCTGCACGGCCCGCCCCGACCAGCGCTGGCGGGTGACCCCGACGGGGCAGCTCGCGAACCAGGACACGGGGCGCTGCGTGGAGAACCCGGGCGCCCCCGCGGGCACCGTTCCGGGCGGGGCCGCGGGCGGAGCCGCCCAGGTGCGGATGCGCCCCTGTGAGGCCCGTACGGGCCAGGAATGGCACCCCCCGGCCTGAGCAGTTTATCGCACACAGAGTCGAACAATTGTGCTGCGCGACACTACATGTGGGGCTGCATCGGACGCACGGCACTAGATGTATGCTCGTCCCTGCTGTCGATGCAGGGGAACCCGGTGGGAATCCGGGACTGCCCCGCAGCGGTGTGCGGGCGGCTCCACGAGCCGTGCCCGCGAGTCCGAGTACCTGCCGACGGCGTGCCACAGGCCCTCCCGCAGAGGCCGGCAGCACGAGCAGTCACCTTCCGGGCCTCGCGGGCGGGCCGGGGATGTCACCGTCGCGCGGACGCCGCTTGCGCCCGCGCGCGTGCTCCCCTGCCCCGATCGGTCCGGTACCCCCGATCACCGCCGCCGATCGCCGCCAGGAGAGAGCGCCTTGACCACCGCTGCCTCAGCCACCCTGCCCGCCCAGGGCTCCGGTACCGCCTTCACCGACCCGACGGTCTCCGACCCCGGCGGCGCCCTGCTGCGGCTGCTCACCGACCGCAGTGCCGACCTCCCCGAGGTCGACCCCGGCCATGTCGCCGCCGCCGCGCTGCGCGGCCGTCACGCCGGCTCGGACTTCGCCGAGCTGCGCGGGCTGGCCGTGGACGCCGCCGCGTCGATGATCGCCGAGGACCCGCAGTACTCGAAGCTCGCCGCCCGCCTGCTCGCCCTCGAAATCGTCGACGAGGCGAACAGCCAGGGCGCCACGTCCTTCTCCGCCTCGATCGCCGTCGGCCACGCCGAGGGCCTGATCGGCGACACCACCGCCGCCTTCGTCGCCAAGCACGCCGCCGCCCTGGACGCGCTGATCGACACCACCGGCGACGACCGCTTCGAGTACTTCGGCCTGCGCACCGTGCAGTCCCGCTACCTGCTGCGCCACCCGATCACCCGCAAGGTGGTCGAGACCCCGCAGCACTTCCTGCTCCGCGTCGCGTGTGGCCTGGCGGTCGGCGACAGCGAGCAGTCCGTGCGCGAGGTGTCCGAGCTGTACGGCCTGATGAGCCGCCTGGAGTACCTGACCTCCTCGCCGACGCTCTTCAACTCCGGCACCCGGCACCCGCAGATGTCGAGCTGCTACCTGCTCGACTCCCCGCTGGACAACCTGGACTCGATCTACAACCGCTACGCGCAGATCGCCCGGCTGTCCAAGCACGCCGGCGGCATCGGCCTGTCCTACTCGCGCATCCGCTCGCGCGGCAGCCTGATCCGCGGCACCAACGGCAAGTCCAACGGCATCGTGCCGTTCCTGCGCACCCTCGATTCCTCGGTCGCCGCCGTCAACCAGGGCGGCCGCCGCAAGGGCGCCGCCTGCGTCTACCTGGAGACCTGGCACGCCGACATCGAGGAGTTCCTGGAGCTCCGCGACAACACCGGCGAGGAGGCCCGCCGGACCCACAACCTCAACCTGGCGCACTGGATCCCGGACGAGTTCATGCGCCGGGTCAACGCCAACGCGGACTGGTCACTGTTCTCCCCGGCCGACGTGCCCGAGCTGGTCGACCTCTGGGGCGCCGACTTCGACGAGGCGTACCGCAAGGCCGAGCTGGCCGGCAAGGCCGTCCGCACGATCCCCGCGCAGACCCTGTACGCCCGCATGATGCGCACCCTGGCGCAGACCGGCAACGGCTGGATGACCTTCAAGGACGCCTCCAACCGCGCCGCCAACCAGACCGCGCTGCCGGGCCGCACGGTGCACTCCTCCAACCTGTGCACCGAGATCCTGGAGGTCACGGACGACTCCGAGACCGCCGTCTGCAACCTCGGCTCGGTCAACCTCGGTGCCCACGTGGCCGCCGGTGCCTCCGCCGACGACCTGGTCAACGCCATGGACTGGGAGCGGCTGGACGCCACCGTGCGCACCGCCGTCACCTTCCTCGACCGCGTGGTGGACATCAACTTCTACCCGACCGTCGAGGCCGGCGCCTCCAACTCCCGCTGGCGCCCGGTGGGCCTCGGCGTGATGGGCCTGCAGGACGTCTTCTTCAAGCTGCGGCTCGACTTCGACTCGGCCGAGGCCGCCCGGCTGTCCACGCTGATCGCCGAGCGCATCATGCTCACCGCGTACGAGCGTTCCGCCGACCTGGCCGAGCAGCTGGGCCGCCACGAGGCGTACGGCGAGACCCGCGCCGCCCGCGGCGAGCTGCACATCGACCACTTCCCGACGGCCGCCCCGCAGTGGGCCGACCGCTGGGCGGCGCTGCGCGCCCGCATCGCCGAGACCGGCCTGCGCAACTCGCTGCTGCTGGCCATCGCGCCGACCGCGACCATCGCCTCCATCGCCGGCGTGTACGAGTGCATCGAGCCGCAGGTGTCCAACCTGTTCAAGCGCGAGACGCTGAGCGGCGAGTTCCTGCAGGTCAACCCGTACCTGGTGCGCGAGCTCAAGGAACTCGGCGTCTGGGACCAGCAGACCCGCGACTCGCTGCGCGACGCCAACGGCTCGGTGCAGGAGCTGAACTGGCTGCCGGCCGAGGTCCGTTCGCTGTACCGCACCGCGTGGGAGCTGCCGCAGCGCGCGCTGATCGACCTGGCCGCGGCGCGCATGCCGTACCTGGACCAGAGCCAGTCGCTGAACCTGTTCATGGCGGCGCCGACCATCGGCAAGCTCAGCTCGATGTACGCCTACGCGTGGAAGGTCGGCCTGAAGACCACCTACTACCTGCGTTCGCGCCCGGCGACCCGGATCGCCCAGGCCGCCTCCGGTGCCGCCCGCGCCGCCGCGCCGGTGCCGGTGAACACCCCGACCCTCACGCCCGAGGAAGAGGCCGCGCTGGCCTGCTCCCTGGAGAACCCCGAGTCCTGCGAGGCCTGCCAGTGATGTCCGACGACCGCGAGAAGATGCTGCTCGACCCCGGGTTCGAGCTGACCCTGCGTCCGATGCGCTACCCGTCGTTCTACGACCGGTACCGGGACGCGATCAAGAACACCTGGACGGTCGAGGAGGTGGACCTGCACTCGGACGTCGCCGACCTGGCGAAGCTCAGCGAGGGCGAGCGCCACATGATCGGCCGGCTGGTGGCGTTCTTCGCGACGGGTGACTCGATCGTCGCGAACAACGTGGTGCTGAGCCTCTACAAGCACATCAACTCCCCGGAGGCGCGGCTCTACCTGAGCCGTCAGCTGTTCGAGGAGGCCGTGCACGTCCAGTTCTACCTGACGCTGCTCGACACCTACCTTCCGGACCCGGAGGACCGCAACGCGGCCTTCGCCGCGGTGGAGAACATCCCCTCCATCCACCAGAAGGCCCAGTTCTGCTTCACGTACATGAACGCGGTCGACCACATCGACTCGCTGCAGACGAAGGAGGACAGGCGGGCGTTCCTGCTCAACCTGATCTGCTTCGCGGCGTGTGTGGAGGGCCTGTTCTTCTACGGCGCGTTCGCCTACGTGTACTGGTTCCGGAGCCGGGGCCTGCTGCACGGCCTGGCGACCGGCACCAACTGGGTGTTCCGCGACGAGTCCATGCACATGGACTTCGCGTTCTCGGTGGTGGACACCGTGCGCGAGGAGGAGCCGGACCTCTTCGACGAGGAGATGGCCAAGCAGGTCACGGAGATGCTGGAGGAGGCCGTCGAGGCCGAGCTCCAGTTCGCCCAGGACCTGTGCGGCGACGGTCTGCCCGGCATGAACACCGCCTCGATGCGCGAGTACCTGCAGGCCGTGGCGGACCAGCGGCTGGCGCGGCTCGGGATGCCGATCCGGTACGGGTCCAGCAACCCGTTCGGCTTCATGGAGCTCCAGAACGTGCAGGAGCTGACCAACTTCTTCGAGCGCCGGGTGTCGGCGTACCAGGTCGCCGTCGAGGGCTCGGTCTCCTTCGACGACGACTTCTAAAGAGGCGGACAGCCGGACAGACATAGAGGTGCCCCGCACGGCCACACCCGTGCGGGGCACCTCTGTTGCGTCAGACGGTCGGAAACTCGCCGGACTTGACCCCGGCGAGGAACGAGGACCAGGCATCGGCCGCGAACAGCAGAGCCGGCCCGTCGGGGTCCTTGGAGTCACGTACCGGCACGGCACCGGGCAGACCAACAGCAAACTCGATGCACTCACTCTGCGCACCCGAGAACGAGGACTTGCGCCACTCAAGCCCTGCGACACCATCCGGTGAGAACTCGCTCATCTTCAGACCTTCTCACTCGCGATGCGCTCGATGAGCGCGATCGATTCGTTGCGGGGCAGCGACTCCGACAGCGCGCGGCGGAACAGATTCGTGTACTTGAAGACTTCGTCCGGCTCCTCAAGGTACAGAGTGCTGAGGAGGCTGTCGACGTAGACCACATCGGTCTCGGCCGTCTCCGGAAAGCTGAGGATGGTGACCGGCCCGAAGAGCGCCGCGTGCACCTCGGATGCCTCAGGCAGAACCTGGACGTTGATGTTCGGACTCTCCGCCGAGGCCGCCAGGGACAGAAGCTGCTCACGCATGACCGGCGGGCCACCGACCTGGTGCCTGAGCGCGGACTCCGAGATCACGGCCCACACCCGCAAGGGCGTGTCTCCCGTCAGGACTGAACGGCGCTCCTGACGAACCTTCGTCAGGGTCTCGACCTGTCCAGGCGTCGCATCCTCTATCTGCGCCCTCACAACTGCTCTGGTGTAGTCCTCGGTCTGCAAGATCCCGGGCACCAGAAGAGTCTGGATGCTGTACATGTCCGACGCATCGGACTCCAGCGCGATGTAGTCGGCATAGTGCGGCGACAGAGTGTCGGAGTAGCGATCCCACCATCCGCGAAGGCGACCCTCACGGGACAGGATTTCCAACTGGCCTCTGGTCTCCAGGTCCGTCACTCCGTACAGGTCAAGCAGCAGCCGGAGGTCCACGAGTCGGATGCCCGACTGCGCGGCCTCGATGCGGCTGATCTTGCTCTCGGCGCATGCCAGTTGCCGGGCCGACTGGGCCATCGTCAGATTCGCACCGGTCCGTAGCTCCTTGAGCGTTCGGGCCAACCGCCGCTGCCGAACTGTCGGATTCCTGTTCACAGGCACGGTCGCGACCTCCCCTCTTCCGTGATCTGCCAGTCTGCCCCCACCCCGCCGCCGACAACAATCTTGCCCAGCTTCCAAAGTGAGGACTTGCAACATGGAAGCTTTCGAGAGGATGCTACTCAACGTAGTCCACCACTCGACACAATGTGATCATGGCGGGCTTTCACCGGGCATCCCCATGCCTTCTCCAGCCGCTCTCACCTGCACACTCCAGAGGTGGCCCCGCCATGCCTGAAACCGACTCCCCCTCCCCCGCCCCCACCGAGCAGACCTGTCTGCTGCCCCGGCGCCGGACCTCCCCCCGAACCGCCCGGCACAAGCTCCGCGACTTCCTCACCCCCTTCCCGGTCGGCGAACTCCTCCTCCCGGCCGGCGAGTTGATCGTCACGGAGCTGGTCACCAACTCCCTCCAGCACGCTCGCGTCCCGCGTGACCGCCACATCCTCGCCCGGTTCCACCTCTCCCCGGACGACACCCTCCGCATCGAGGTGCACGACGCCGACCGCGAGAAGCCCACCGTCCACCCGGGCCCGGTCCCCGCCCACTCCGAAACCGGCCGAGGCCTGTTCCTCGTCCAGGAGTTGGCCACCCAGTGGGGCTGCTGCCCGCGCGAGGGCGGCATCGGGAAGTTCGTCTGGTGCCACATCTCCGCCGAGGCGGCCGCCGCGTGAACCGCGTCCAGGCCGAGATCGCCGGCATCATGCTCCCCACCGACTTCCCCAGCGTCGACCACGCCCTCCCCGTTCTCTGGGAGCACGTCCGTGAGCTCCCCATCCGGGAGGCCCACCGCGACTACATCCGGTTCTGCATCGGCCCGGGCGGCGGCGAAGGCGTCACCCGCTGCCTCGCCCGCGGCAACTCCTGGAGCACCACCCTCTACGTCGGCGAGATGACCGACCCGACCGCCCCCGCCTACCCGATCGTCATCTCCCCCCACCCCTGAACTCCATTGTCCCTGGCCAGCGTTCGCACCCCGCAGGGACGACCGACGCCTTCCGGCACTCGAAACGCGTTCCGGCGGGCCCTTGCTCCTCGCAAGGGCCCGCCGGGAAGAAGCGTCATGGCTACCGAACTCCTGAGCGCCTGAACCGGGTTGGACCGGTTTCCAGTACTGGAAACACGAATCTCTTGCCTACGCCCGACTCAACTCGGGAGCATCGTAGGAAGACCGAGCAAGGAGGAAGCGTGGAGCTGACACGGCTTGTGGGTTCCTGCGAAGACGGCGACTGTCCGACGCTCTACCTGACGGACCGGGGAACCCTGGCCGTTCAAGGCGAGCATCTCACCGAGCACGAGCTGCAGGTCCCGGGGCACGAGACCCTCGTCGAAATTCCCATCGAACTCGTTCGGAAGGCCATCCGTGACAACCTCATCTAGGACCCTCGGAGACTGGTTCTCAGAGTTCGACCGAGAGGCGTTCCGGCTGGAAACGCTGGACGACTACAGTCGGTCTGGCGGAGTGGCCGCCTATCACGCCTTCCTCGCAGGCGAGGGACAGCCGGAAAGCTTCAAGACCGCGGCTTGGGTCGACACCGTGGCCAATGCCACTCGGTCCGGTAGGCGCATGTATCGGGTGCACGTCCTCTCGCGCCCGCTCACGGAATACCTCCGGTTCGAACTCGCATGGGGCTACCACCGGAACATGGCAGCCGGCGAGGAGTTCTTCATCCTTGACATCACGGGTCGCGAGAACCCCGTCGCCGAGGCCCCGGACTTCTGGCTCTTCGATGACGAGACGGTTGCCGAGATGAGCTACGACGGCAACGGGAAGTACCTGGGAGCCGAGTTCCTCGCCGGTGACGTGCTCGACCGGTTCAAGGCGTACCGTGACATCGCGATGGCGAACTCCGTTCCGTTCACGGAATGGTGGACCGAGCACGGCGAATGAACAGAACACGGCTCGGGACAGCGCTGCGGGAACTTCGGCAGGCTTCTGGCAAGGAAGCCAAAGCCGTGGCCCGCGGCGCTGTCATGTCTCCGAGCAAGTTGAGCAAGATCGAGACGGGCAAGGTGTCGCCCACTGTCGTGGACGTGGAACGCATCCTTGAGGCGATCGGCGTTTCCGATGAGGTCAAGGTCGAGTACATGGCCGTCGCGAGAATCGATGCCACCGAGGCAACGGCCTGGCGCCTGGTGCGACGTCTGGGATACCACCGCAAGCAGCAGCAGATCAAGGCGTTGGACGACTCGACCACGCTTCTTCGGCTGTTCCAGCCGTCTCTCGTCCCCGGGCTGCTCCAGACCCCGGAATACGTGCGAGCCGTATTCGAGGGGAAGGACCTCGGCGAGGATCAGTTGTCTCGGACGATTTCAGCGCGGCTGGCGAGACAACAGTGCCTCTACGACACCACCAAGACACTGCAGTTCGTCATCACCGAGTCTGTTCTTCGTTGGCGCCTTGTTCCCTCCGCGATGATGGCCGGACAGCTGGACCGCATCATCTCCGTTTCCCGCCTCGGCCATGTCGACATCAGAGTCGTTCCACTGGCCGCGCCACAGTCCGACGTCCCGTCGCACTCATTTGTGATCCGCAATGACCGCATGGTCACGGTCGAGACCGTGCATGCCGAACTTTCGGTCACCGACCCGCGCGACGTCGACCTGTACGTGCGAAAGTTCAACAGGTTCTCCGAAAATGCTCTTTCCGGAGAAGAGATGCGGCGTGTGCTCGAAAGAATCCGGGACGAGTTCTTGCGGGAACGGGAAATCGTGCAGGACTAGCCTCCAATTCCCCGTAACGTGGGCTCACCGAAACGACCCGCGAGTAACGGGAGCCTTCCATGCCCGCTGCCGGTTCCACGCAGCTGTCCACGCCCAAGCCCTGCCGCACGCACGCGGAACTCATGGAGCAGATCGACAACAACCCGATCCGGAAGGACCTCACCACCGGCGGCCTGGTCGAGATCGTCGGCGCCGAGAACGGCCGGGCCCTGGTCCGACCGTTGTTCGAACCGGACGCCCCGCCCCGGCAGGTGCCGGTCGACCGGCTCACCAACCGCATCAGCCTGTGGGGCTGACCTCTCATCACACTTCCGCCCGAATCCTGGGCGGGGCGGTTCCGTGTCCCGAATCGACACCGGAAGGTGCAGCGATGACCCATCACGACCTGTACGAACTGGACCTCTCCCAGGTCGCCTTCAACCGCGCGTGCGGTGGCAACCAGGGCGGAGGTGACGACGGCACCGAAACCTGCGTGACCCTCGGTACCGTGCCCGACGCCCCGGGTGTCTTCGCCCTCGGCGACAGCAAGCGGCCCGACCGTGAACCGCTGCTGTTCACGGCCGAGGAGCTGGCGGAGGCCGGGATCGACCCGGCGCGCTTCGGCCTGTCCGTCTGACGTTCTCTGACAGCCCCGGCCGCCCGCGGTCCCGAGCGGGCGGCCGGGGCACCGACTCCTCAGAGGAGAAGCGAAGTTGCACTTCCACGGCTACGAGTGGGCAGGTGACGGCCGAATGCTGGCGCGGGAGTCGGAGCGCCGACCGGTCGAGGCCACTCGTTTCAGCCTTTCGGAGCTGCCGCCGATGATGACGGGCTGGTGGCTGCTGCGGCCCTCCTCCCAGGTCCGAGCCACCTGGAGGCACCCGGCAGACGCGGTCGACTGGCTCGCGAAGCGCTACGAGCAGCACACGCCCGGCGGTGACCCATGGCTCCCGATCACAGCACGCCGGAGGAACGCCCAGGACCAACTGGCCCGGGCCTCCGACGTGGCCTGGTCCCGCTGGGTGTCCGACACCCGGTGGTCGGGCCACTACGTGATCGTGTGCCCCAGCAGGCTCTGGCCGACCGCCCCCTGCCCGATGCGGCCCGGCTCCATCCTCAGCCGTCCTCTTGCCAGTCCTCGACGCGGAAGCGGGCCCCGCTGAGCAGGGTGTCCCCGACTCCCGTGGCCCGGACGTAGATGCCGGTCCCGTCCGGTCCCTGGTCCCCGGCGCAGGTCAGGCGCAGGCCCAGGTCCCCGGGAACGCCGAAGGCCGGCGCGGACGGGTCCGCGCCGGCCTTCGGCAACCACCGCTCCGCGGTTACGCGTTCGGCACCGTCGCGTACTTCGGGGTGCCCTCGGCCATCTGCTTCAGGGCGTCCTTGCGGTCCCGCTTCGACAGCTTGTCGATGTAGAGGGTGCCGTACAGGTGGTCGGTCTCGTGCTGCAGGCAGCGGGCGAAGAAGCCGGTGCCCTCGACCCGGATCGGTTTGCCGTCCTTGTCGACGCCGGTCACCGCGGCGAAGTCCGGGCGCGGCAGCTCGGCGTACGCGGTCGGGACGGACAGGCAGCCCTCGTTGCCGTCGTCGAGCACCCGCCGGCGGTCGGCCGGGTACTCCTCCAGCTTCGGGTTGATCACGTGGCCGATGTGGCGCACGCCCTCGTCGTCCGGGCAGTCGTAGACGAAGACCTTGAGGTCCACGCCGATCTGGTTGGCGGCGAGGCCGACGCCCTCGGCGGCGTACATGGACTGGAACATGTCGTCGATCAGCGCGGAGAGCTCGCCGTCGAAGGCGGTGACGTCCTTGACCTCCCGGTGCAGGACGGGGTTGCCGACAACGGTGATCGGACGGGCCGTGCCCTTGGTGAGGTCGGGCTCCTCACCGACCACCTTGACGGGAGCCTCGGGCGCCGCCCCCTCCACGTCGTGCTCGTGCTCGTGCTGCTCGGCCTGCTCCGCCATGTCTTCCGCTCCCATAGGTCTACGCGTACCTCACCAGGGTACTCAGCAGACTTCTTCGAGATCCCGGTAAGCCCGGGTTCCCGGGGAGGCCGTGACCCAGCGGTCCAGCAGGGTGCGCACCAGGTGGGCGGGGGCGGCGATCCCGCACTCGCGCTCGACCAGCCAGGACATCCCGGCCGCGCCGCCCTGGCTGAGGTGGCTGAGGTGGCCGGGGTGGGCGGCGTCGCCGTCGTCGTGCGGGTCGTGGTGGGCGGCGATGCCGTCGTCGGAGGCCATCCGGCTCTCCGAGCAGGCTCTGCAGAGCAGCCGCACCGAGGAGGTCCAGTCCTCGGCCGCGTAGCCGGCGTCGGCGACCAGCCGTTCCAGCGCGTCCCGGTCCCCGGCGGTGGCCGCCTGCAGCAGCACCACGTAGGTCGGCACCGGGGAGGGCGCCCAAAGCTCGATCTCGTCGAAGACGGGGTAAGCGACGCCGTCGGTGACCCGCTCGCCGTGCGGGGCGCCGTCGTGCAGCACCACCTCGCCCCAGCGGCGGCCGGAGGAGGGCAGCGGGATGGAGAGGACCTCGATCCGGGCCGGGTCCAGGCGGCGGCCCCAGACCACCTCGGACTCGCCGTCCGGGGAGAGCCGCACGGGGGTGGTTCCGAGGTCGAGGCTGACCGGACCGTCGGGCTGCCCGCCCGGGCCGCCGGGCAGCTTGAGGCCGTACGCCTGCCAGGCGCGGCGGGCCAGCGGCCAGTCCTGCAGCGCGGTGGCGGTGATGCCGAGGTTCCACCAATCGGGGGCGCCCTGTTCGCGGTCCAGCAGGGCGACGGCGCGCAGGCCGGCCGAGCGGGCCTGTTCCCAGTCGCGGCGGAACTTGTGCAGGAGCGCGAGGTTGAACCAGGAGTCGGAGAGCCACGGCTCCAGGTCGGCGGCCATCACCAGCAGCGCGCCGGCGTCCTCGTAGCGGCCGTCGCCGATCAGCGTGAAGGCCCGGTCGGTCGTCTGCCGCCAGGTGGCGGACGGCCGGTGCCGTGCCCGGTGGAAGATCCTCACGTTCGTCCCTGCCGTCGTCGTCCGCTCAAGTCCCGTGCCACCGCGCCCGGACCGTCCCGGGTGGCGTACGGGGCCCGCTGTCCCGGGTCGGTGTTCCACGCTACGACCGCATCCAACCACGCCCGCCCCCGCCCGCGCTCCCCACCGCCGAGGTTGGGGTCCGCCCCTCCCCAGCCTGCCCGCCCGATCGCGCCCTCTCAACCCCTGGCGGGGCGGAGCCCGGCGGGCGGACCGGAAAACCCGGCCGTCGGCCGCTCCCCGCCCCGCCTCCGCCGACCGACCCCACCCCGTTCCCGGGCCGCAACCCCGGGCCTCGGCCCCGGACCTCACCGCCCTACCGCGCCGGACCTCAGCCGCGGGCCTGTCCGCCGACCCGGGCCAGGGCGTCCACCACCCGGGCGTCGTAGACCCGGCCGCGGCCCAGCCGGATCACCTCCAGCGCCTCCAGCCGCCCGACCGCCTCGCCGAGGCCCCGGCCGCGGGCGGCGGTGAGCAGGTCGTCATGGGCGTTGGCGACCCGGATGATCCGGGCCGCCAACGGCACCGGGCCCTCGCCGCCGGCCGGGCCGGTGCACGGGTCGGCCAGCCGGGCGACCTGCTCGGCGACCTGCCGGGGCACCCCGGTGCGGCTGATCACCTCGCTGCCCAGCCGGGCGATCCGCTGCTGTTCGGCGCAGGGCAGCACCGCGGTGGCGCCGTCCGGCACCGGTTCGACCAGGGACAGCTGGCCGACGTCGTGCATCAGCGCGGCGTACTCCAACAGGGCGAGCTCACGGGTGCCCAGACCCAGCTCGCGGCCCAGGGCGCACGCCGTGTCCGCGACCCTGCGCGCGTGCCCGTGCGGGGTGTAGCCGGCCACCTCGGTGGCACGGGCGAGGCTGGCGATGGTCTGCCCGGTGGTGGCCCGCACCGCGGCGGCGCGCCGGAAGGACACCTGGGCGAGCAGCAGCGGGGTGCAGAACAGCGGCAGCGCCCAGAGCCCGACCTCGCCGGCCGCGAGGCTGACCAGCATGCCGGTGGCGACGATCGCCGAACCGATGCCGAACAGCGAGCGCAGTTCGTCCTCCAGCGCCGCGGGGAACCGCAGCCCGCCCTCGGAGCGGCGCAGCAGCGCCGCCAGGGTCGCGTCGCACAGCGCGGCGAGCGCGGCGACGGCGGTCAGGAACGCCCCGTACGCCGGGCCCTCGGGGGAGAAGCGGTCGACCAGGCCGCCGTTGTACAGCGGCTGGAAGACGGCGGCCGCGAAGCCGACGGCGAGCAGTCGGCGGGCGGCGCCGTCGCGGCGGGCCGGGTCGGCCCAGGCCGGGCGGCGGACCGGGCGGTCGGTCCGGCCCGAGCGGTCCGGGCGGCCCGGTCGGTGCGGCAGGGCGAGCCCGGGCAGCCAGGCCAGCAGCAGTCCGGCCCCGGTCACCGCGACCACCTGCAGCGTCCCGTGCGCGGTCGGCACTCCCCGCAACGGCCCCAGCAGGGCGTACGCCAGCGCGCCGGCCGCGCCGATGGGCGCCTGTTCGCGATCGCCCGGAAGGGTGATCCGGACGCATTCGCCGAGCGCGATCAACCCGGTGAACGCCAGCGCGACCCTGGGCTCCGCGACCCCGCGCACCGCGACCGTGCCCAGCGCGAGCGCCAGCAGCGCGGCGGCGGCCGCGTGCACCGCGCGGGCGGTGGGCCCGCACACCGTACGGCCGTGGGGCGTCCGACCGCGGGCGGTACGCCCGGGGGCCGCGCGCCCGGGCGCCGTCACGGCTGCCCGGCCGCGGGGGTGGCGCCCTGCGCGGGCACCCGGCCGGGGGCCGCCCGGGCCGGTTCGGGCACCCCGAGCGGGATGTCCGGCACGGCCCGCACGTAGTCCTCGGAGTGCACCACCGGCTGCCAGTCGTGCACGGCCAGCGCGTCGATCAGCGCCCGCACCATGACCGGGTCGAACTGGCTGCCCGAGCAGCGCTCCAGCTCGGCCACCGCCTCGGTGACCGGGCGGCCGCGCCGGTAGGAGCGGGTGGAGGTCATCGAGTCGAAGGCGTCGGCGACCGAGATGATCCGGGCGAACTCGGGGATCTGCGCACCGGCCAGTCCGCTCGGGTAGCCGCGGCCGTCCATCCGCTCGTGGTGGTGCAGGATCCCGGCGTGCGCCTCGCCGAGGAAGTCGATCCCGCGCACCAGCTCGTACCCGTACACCGGGTGGATCTCCACCGTCCGGCGCTCCGCCTCGTCCAGGGGACCGTTCCTCCGCAGCAGCTCGGTGGGCACCCCGAGCTTGCCGACGTCGTGCAGGACGCCGGCGAAGCGCAGCGTGCGCAGCCGCTCGGCCTCCATGCCGAGCTGAGCGGCGATCAGCACCGAGGCCCGGCCGACCCGTTCGCTGTGGCCGCGGGTGTAGGCGTCCTTGATCTCCACGGCCTGCACCAGCGACCGCACGGTCGCCTGGTGGGCGTCCTGCTCGCGCTGGCCCTGGGCGAACACCCAGGCGGAGATGGACAGCGGCAGCAGGGCCAGCAGCGCGGCGAAGGCGCCGTACGGGCCCTGCCAGAGCACCGCGACCATCAGTCCGCCGGCCGCGTGCACCAGCACCGGCAGTCCGCACACCGAGCAGGCCCCGCGCAGCAGCACCCCGGCCCCGCGGCCCTCGCTGAGCATCACCATCACACCCACCACCACCCCGTTGACCAGGCAGAACACGGCGACGGAGGCGAACCCGGGCAGCAACGCGGCCGGGAAGCGGGAGCCCAGCAGCAGCTGCGGGCCGCGCAGCAGGTGGAAGACGACCGAGGAGGCCACGGCGCACAGCGCGAGCTGGGCGCCGTTGAACAGTTGACGTCGGCGGCAGCCGGGCCCGCTCGGGCCGCCGAGCAGCGCGGCCGGGGCGGCGACGAGGGCTGCGGCGGACGGAGGGAGCATCAGGACCCCGGCGAACAGCACCGGGAAGAAGGCGTTCGCCCCCGGCCGGGCGGGCACCCGCTCAGGCAGCGCCGGGCGGCGCAGCAGTCGGCGCAGCAGCACCAGGCAGGGCGTCGGCAGACCCTGGGCCAGCGACTCCCAGCAGCCGTGCAGGAAGGCCAGCAGCCCGACCTTGGGCCAGTCCACCGGCTCGCCGAGCCAGCGCGGCACCCCCGGGGTGGCCGCGGCGGGCAGCAGCGGCACCAGGCAGCAGAGCGCCGCCACCGGGACGACCACCAGGTAGCGCGCCGCCCCCGGTGGCAGGATCGCGGCTCCACTGTCGGTAGCGATCTCGACCTCCCCGCCGTCCGGGCCCGGTGTTGCCTCAGCACGCCGGGCGAACCGACGGTGAGCGTCCGTCAGGAGGATAGGCCGCCGTCCGGGCGCGGGGACGCATGATCGCGCAATGGCGCAGTTGGCGCACCGCCAACTCACTCGAACGAGTGACGGCGCACGCAAGCAGAACGGGAGCGGCCCCGGGAGCACACGCTCCCGGGGCCGCTGAACTCCCTGCCCGGACCGCCCTGGTGAGCGAGCGGACCGGCGTACGACGGTGGACGGCTGACGGACCGCTAGGAACAGCCGGTCCGGCCGACCCGGCCGGTCACTCCGCCGGGGCGCCGGCCTCGACCGGCGCGCCGGGGCGCTCGACCGGCTCCCCGCCCGCCCCGGCCTTCGCCGGCTTCGGCGCCGGCCTGGCGTTCTCGGCGTGCAGCTCGACGGAGGCCTCCACCGAGACCACCACCTGCTCGCCCGAGCGCTGCCCGGCCCGGATCGAGTCGATCCTGGCCAGCACCTTGCTGCGCAGGTCGGCCGGGGTGTCGTCGCACCCGCAGGAGCGCTTGATCAGCGCCTTGATCGCCTGCTCCAGGCCGTACTGCTTCAGGCAGGGCGAGCACTCCTCGAAGTGCACGCGCAATTTCGCGCAGTCGCCCTCGGCCATCTCGTTGTCGAGGAATTCATAGAGGTGGTCGAGGACCTCGCCACACTCGGTTTCGTGCGGATCGCCGCAGCTCATGAGCCCGAGCCCTTCGCTTCCTGCCCTGCCCCGCTGCCGGCCGGGACGAGCCCGCGCTCACGGGCGTAATCCTCCAGCATGCCGCGCAGCTGACGGCGGCCGCGGTGCAGCCGGGACATCACCGTACCGATGGGAGTACCCATGATGTCCGCGATCTCCTTGTACGCAAAGCCTTCTACGTCCGCGAGATAGACGGCGATCCGGAATTCCTCCGGGATGGCCTGGAGCGCGTCCTTCACATCGCTGTCGGGGAGGTGGTCGAGCGCCTGGGTCTCGGCCGAGCGCAGACCGGTCGACATGTGCGACTCGGCCCTGGCCAGCTGCCAGTCCTCGATCTCCTCCGCCGCGGTGCGCTGGGGCTCCCGCTGCTTCTTGCGGTACGAGTTGATGAACGTGTTGGTGAGGATGCGGTACAGCCAGGCCTTGAGGTTCGTGCCCTCGCGGAACTGGTGGAAGGACGCGTACGCCTTGGCGAACGCCTCCTGGAGCAGGTCCTCCGCGTCGGCCGGGTTGCGCGTCATGCGCAGCGCCGCCGAGTACATCGGATCCAGGTAGCCCAGGGCGTCGCGCTCGAAGCGCTCCCGCCGGGCCTCCTCGCTCTCCTGCGCCGACACCCGGTAGGTTTCCTCACCGATCGCGTCGGCCAGCTCCTCACCGGTGAGCGCCTCGCCCGCAGGCCGGACCTCGTCCGGGCCACGGCCGGGCTCGGCCTCGTGCTCGGTCCCGACGACCGGACCCACCTCCTCGGCGTGACGGGCACGGCCCACGGCGGGCCGCCCAGAAATGGAGGATATCGGGCTGACGGGCTTCTCGCCCGCGTCAATCCACTCCGGCCAGGAGGGGACGAACGCCGTGGCGGCCTCGCGCTCCTCAGGCCGTTCGGGGCACGCGATCGAACCCATCTGCCCTGCCTCTCACCGGTGGTTCGTGCTGACGAGGGTGTCAACCACTCCGACCCCGTCCGCATTCCCGCCCCCACGCACCGTTCACTCGCACGAGTGAGCGAGCGGGGACTGCCCGCTCACCGCGGCCGCAGCAGCCGCAGCACCCAGTCCCCCACCGACGCGCAGATCAGGTCCAGCACCTCGGCTTCCCCCATCGGCGCCCGCTTGGGCACCGCGAAGCCGTGGCTGCCGTACGGCACCGCCACCAGCTCGTGCCCCGCCGGCAGCTCCGGGAACTCCTCCGGCCCGCCGAACGGGTCCTGCGCGCCCTGCACCACCAGCGTCGGCAGCCCCGACTCCAGCAGCTCCTCCGCCCGGCTCTTCTCCGGCTTGCCCGGCGGGTGCAACGGGAACGCCAGCGCCACCACCCCCACCGCCCCGGTGGCCGCGCCCGTCCGGCAGGCCACCCGCGCGCCGGCACTGCGCCCGCCCACCACCAGCGGCAGCCCCGCCCCGGCCAGCCGCTCGGCGACCGGCCGCCAGCCGAGGTCCAGCGTCCTCGGCGCCGGGCCCAGCTTCTTGCCCGCCACCCGCCAGGGCTGCTCGACCAGCGCCACGGTGATCCCCCGGGGCGGCAGCTGCCCGGCCAGCGCCACCAGGTCCCGGGCCTCGATCCCGCCGCCCGCACCGTGCCCGAGGGCCAGGACGGCCTTCGGCGCGGCCGCCCGGTGGTAGGTGATCCGGGCCTCCCCGGCCTCGGTGGGGACCGGTTCGGTGGGGACCGGTTCGGTGGTCATCTCTGCACACTCCCGAGCGCTTCGGAACAGCGGTTCAGAACAGCGGTTCAGTCAGAACAGGGTGGTCTCGTACTCGACCTCGGTCCACGGCTCCTTGAGCTCCGGACCGTTGTTGCGGATGCTGCCGACCGCCGGTGACACCGGGGTGGCCAGCAGCGCGCCGGGCGCCGGGGGTATCAGGAGTCGGCGCAGCGCGTCCGGGTCGGTCAGCCGCGGGTCCAGCCACTCGTCCCAGTCCCGCGGGTCGAGGAAGAGCGGCATCCGCTCGTGGATCGGCGCCAGCGACTCCTCGGCGTCCGTGGTGACGACGGTGAACGTCACCAGCCAGGCCTCCGGGTGCCCGGGCGGCACCGCCCGGTTGCGCCAGAACTCGTACAGGCCGGCCAGCGCCAGCGGGGTGCCGTCCGCCCGGGAGACGAAGTACGGCTTCTTGCGCGCCTTGCCCCGGTCGCCCGGCACGGTCTGCCACTCGTAGTAGCCGTCCACCGGCAGGACGCACCGGCGCGCGGCGAAGGCCTGCCGGTACGAGGGCTTCTCGTGCACCGTGTCCGACCGGGCGTTGATCATCTTCACCGCCGTCTCCGCGGTGTTCGACCACTGCGGCACCAGCCCCCAGCGCAGCACCCGCAACTGCCGCACCGGCCGCGGCCGCTCCCGGCCCATCCGCTCCAGCACGACGAAGGCGCTGTTGGTCGGCGCGACGTTCCAGTTCGGGTCCAGGGTCTCCTCGGGGTCCCACTGCTCGACGTCGAACAGCTCGACGATGGACTCGGGCTTGCTGCTGGCTGCGAACCGACCGCACATGCGGGCCAGCTTGCCATGCCGCCCGTCCCCACCACTTCCTCACGGCTTCCTCATCCGCGGACCAGAACCGCCCGCTCCCGCCCACCCGTCCCCGCATGGGAGGCTGCTCCGAACGGCCCAGCGCAGCGCAAGGAGGCGGGGAAGACCAGATGAGCACCGACGACCAGACCCTGAGCGCCCTGTGGGACCAGGTCACCGGCACCCAGTCCGCCCCGCCCGGCTGGCTGGTGCTGGCCACCGGCGCGGCCGCCCTGCTCGCCGTCCTCGCCCGCCCGCTCTGGCACGTCGCCCGCAACGCGGTCACCATCGCCCACGAGGGCGGCCACGGCCTGGCGGCGCTGGTCACCGGCCGCAAGCTGGCCGGCATCCGGCTGCACTCCGACACCTCGGGCCTCACCCTCTCCTACGGCCGCCCCACCGGCCCCGGCATGGTCCTCACCGCCGCCGCCGGCTACACCGCCCCCGCCCTGCTCGGGCTCGGCTGCGCGGCCCTGCTCGCCGCCGACCGGATCACCCTGCTGCTCTGGCTGGCGATCGTCCTGCTGCTCGCCCTGCTCCTGCGCATCCGCAACGCCTTCGGCCTGTTCACCGTCCTGGTCGCCGGCGGCGCGTTCTTCCTGGTCTCCTGGTTCGGCAGCGCCGAGGTCCAGGCCGGCTTCGCCTACCTCGGCTGCTGGTTCCTGCTCTTCGGCGCCGTCCGGCCGGTCCTGGAGCTGCAGCACCAGCGCCGCACCGGCTGGGCCCGCGACTCCGACCCCGACCAGCTCGCCCGGCTCACCCACGTCCCCGCCCTCGCCTGGGTGACGGTCTTCCTGCTCACCTCCCTCGCCTGCCTCGCCCTCGGCGCGAGCTGGCTGCTCCAGCCGCTGCACTGACCCGCCGGCCCGGGGGCGAGCGGGCGGCGGCGAGCGCCCGGAGGTGAGCGGGCGAGCCCCGCCCCGAGCCGAAGGGCGCGCCGGTACCGAAAGGGAGAAGCGAGGAGGCCCGAGGGACGAGGGCATCGGAGCGCCGACCGTCGGCACCGGGTCCGAGCGCCCGGAGGCGAGCGGGCGAGTAGCGACGCGGGCGAATAACCGTCCGTTCCGGTACGGCCCCTAGACTTGCCACATGACCGAGACCCCGTGGCCCGCCCCCGTCGCCACCAGCCCCGTCGACGCCACCGTCACCATCCCCGGCTCCAAGTCGGTCACCAACCGGGCCCTGGTGCTGGCGGCACTCGCCGAGCGGCCGGGCTGGGTGCGCCGCCCGCTGCGCAGCCGCGACTCCCAGCTGATGGCCGACGGCCTGCGCGCCCTCGGGGTCACCATCGAGGAGACGGTCAACAACGACGCCGGCGGCACCGGCGGCGGCGAGGCCTGGCGGGTCATCCCCGCCCCCGCGCTGCGCGGCCCCGCCTCCGTCGACGTCGGCAACGCCGGCACGGTCATGCGCTTCCTGCCCCCGCTCGCCGTCCTGGCCGACGGCCCGGTGCACTTCGACGGCGACCCGCGCTGCTACGAGCGCCCCCAGCACGGCGTGATCAACGCCCTGCGCGCGCTCGGCGCCCGGATCGACGACGGCGGCCGCGGCGCCTTCCCGCTCACCGTCCACGGCACCGGCTCGCTCGACGGCGGCCCGGTCGAGCTGGACGCTTCCTCCTCGTCCCAGTTCGTCTCGGCCCTGCTGCTGTCCGGCGCCCGCTACAACCAGGGCATCGAGGTCCGGCACGTCGGCGGCCCGGTGCCGTCGCTGCCGCACATCCGGATGACCGTCGAGATGCTCCGCCTGGCCGGGGCCCAGGTCGACGCCCCCGAGGACGGCGGCGAGAAGGACGTCTGGCGGGTCACCCCCGGCGCCCTGATCGGCCGCGATCTGGTGGTCGAGCCCGACCTGTCCAACGCCGCGCCGTTCTTCGCCGCCGCCCTGGTCACCGGCGGCCGCGTCACCGTGCGGGACTGGCCCAAGCACACCACCCAGCCCGGCGACCAGCTGCGCGAGATCTACACCCGGATGGGTGGCGCCTGCGAGTTCACCGACGAGGGCCTGCAGTTCACCGGCACCGGCCGGATCCACGGCATCGAGGCCGACCTGCACGACGTCGGCGAGCTGACCCCGGTGATCGCCGCCGTCGCCGCGCTCGCCGACTCCGAGTCCCACCTGTACGGCATCGCCCACCTGCGCCTGCACGAGACCGACCGGCTCGCCGCGCTCGCCAAGGAGATCAACGACCTCGGCGGCGACGTCACGGAGACCGAGGACGGCCTGCGGATCCGCCCGCGTGCGCTGCGCGGCGGCGTCTTCCGCACCTACGAGGACCACCGCCTGGCCACCGCCGCCGCGGTGCTCGGCCTCGCCGTGCCCGGCATCGGGGTGGAGAACGTCGCCACCACCGCCAAGACCCTGCCCGACTTCCCGGGGATGTGGGCCGAGCTGCTCGGGACATCGGACGGGGCGGACGGAGCCGGCGGAGCGGACGAAACGACGGCGGACGTCTGAGCGGGGACTGAGCACATGCGCCGCTACGGCAAGGACGCCGACGAGGACGACATCCGCAACCGCCCCGCCCGCCGGGGATCCCGGCCGCGGACCAGGATCCGGCCCAAGCACGAGGACGCCGCCGAGGCGATGGTGCTGACCGTCGACCGGGGCAGGCTCACCTGCCTGGTCGACCCGGGCACCAAGCAGGAGCGCGAGGTCCTCGCCATGAAGGCCCGCGAGCTGGGCCGCAAGGGCGTCGTCGTCGGCGACGTGGTCAACCTGGTCGGCGACCTCTCCGGGGACGCCGACACCCTCGCCCGGATCGTCCGGGTCGAGGAGCGCAGCTCGGTGCTGCGGCGCACCGCGGACGACGACGACCCGTACGAGCGGATCGTGGTCGCCAACGCCGAGCAGCTGGCCATCGTCACCGCCCTGGCCGACCCGGAGCCGCGCCCCCGGCTGATCGACCGCTGTCTGGTGGCCGCCTACGACGCGGGCATGGAGCCGCTGCTGGTGCTCACCAAGTCGGACCTCGCCCCGGCCTCGACGCTGCTGGACTCCTACGCCACGCTCGGCATCCAGTACGTGGTCACCCGCCGCGACGAGCTGGGGACGACCGGCGCCGAAGCCGTCCGGGAGTACCTGCGCGGGCGTTCCACGGTGTTCATCGGCCACTCCGGCGTCGGCAAGACCACCCTGGTCAACGCCCTCGTCCCGGACCACCAGCGGCAGACCGGCCACGTCAACGCCGTCACCGGCCGCGGCCGGCACACCACCGTCTCCGCCCTCGCGCTGCGGCTGCCCCCGCCGCCCGGCGTCAAGCCGGGCTCCAAGAAGGCGCTGGACCCGGGCTGGGTGATCGACACCCCGGGCTTCCGCTCCTTCGGCCTCTCGCACATCGACCCGTCCCGGGTCATCCTCGCCTTCCCCGACCTGGAGCCCGGCACCGCCGACTGCCCGCGCGCGTGCAGTCACGACGAGCCGGACTGCGCGCTGGACGCCTGGGTCGCCGACGGCCACGCCGAGGCCGCCCGGCTCTACTCGCTGCGCCGCCTGCTGGCCAGCAGGGAGGCCCGCGAGGGCGACTGAGCCCGGACGGCTCCGCCGCGACCCGGGGTTCGTGACCCGTTCGAGGTGTCGGAGCGCGCCCGCCTGGTGATCATAGGAAAGTCGGGCCGGGTGCGGTCCGACCGTCGACCGACTGGGAGGGCACGCGATGGCATGGGCCCTGGTGGTCCTGGCCGGCCTGCTGGAGACCGGCTTCGCGATCAACCTCAAGCTCAGCGAGGGATTCACCAAGCTCTGGCCCACCGTCAGCTTCTGCGTGTTCGCCCTCGGCAGCTTCGGCCTGCTCACCCTCTCCCTGAAGAGCCTGCCGGTCGGCCCCGCCTACGCGGTGTGGACGGGCATCGGCGCGGCCGGCACCGCCGTCTACGGCATGGTCTTCCTGGACGAGACCACCTCGGTGCTCAAGCTGGTCTCGATCTCCCTGGTGATCGCCGGCGTCATCGGCCTCCAGCTCAGCGGCACCGCGCACTGACCCGCCGCGCACTGACCCCCACCACGCACTGACCCGCACCGGGCCGTCCCGACCTCCCGCCGGCCCCCGCGCCGCCGGGGAGCCGCCCCTTCGGCCCGGCCGGCGCGATCCGGCTCCGTCCCGCTCCGCGAGCCCGGCTGTGTCGATCGGGGCCGGATCGCTAGGGTTTCGGGCATGGCCGACTACCACGACGATCTCCGACTCGCCCACGTCCTCGCCGACTCGGCCGACTCGGTGACCCTGGAGCGCTTCCGCGCCCTCGACCTGAAGATCGAGACCAAGCCCGACCTCACCCCGGTGAGCGACGCCGACAAGGCCGCCGAGGAACTCGTGCGCAGTGTGCTCCAGCGCGCCCGCCCGCGCGACGCGGTCCTGGGCGAGGAGTTCGGCCTGCAGGGCTCCGGCCCGCGCCGCTGGGTGATCGACCCGATCGACGGCACCAAGAACTACATCCGCGGCGTCCCGGTCTGGGCCACCCTGATCGCGCTGCTGGAGGACGGCCCGGACGGCGTCGAGCGCCCGGTGGTCGGCATCGTCTCCGCCCCCGCGCTGCAGCGCCGCTGGTGGGCGGCCAAGGGCCTCGGTGCCTTCGCGGGCCGCAGCCTGACGAAGGCCTCCCGGATCCACGTGTCCGGCGTCTCCCGGATGGAGGACGCGTCCTTCTCCTACTCCTCGCTCAGCGGCTGGGAGGAACGCGGCCGCCTCGACCCGTTCCTGGACCTCACCCGCGCCTGCTGGCGCACCCGTGCGTACGGCGACTTCTGGTCCTACATGATGGTCGCCGAGGGCGCCGTGGACATCGCCGCCGAGCCCGAGCTGTCGCTGTGGGACATGGCGGCCAACTGCGTCATCGTCGAGGAGGCCGGCGGCCGCTTCACCGGTCTGGACGGCGTCGCGGGCCCCGGCGGCGCCGACGCCGTCGCCTCCAACGGCCTGCTGCACGAGGAGACGCTGCGGCGGCTGAGCGTCTGACGCCGCGCCGAGGTGGTCGCGGCCCCCTCGACCGATGGGAGCCGGTCGAGGGGGCCGCCGCTTCGTCCGGCCCGGCGCCACCGGGTCGGGGGCACCGGGCCGGGGGGGGGTGATCGGGCCGAGGGGTGATCGGGCCGGGGGGCTACTGCTTGCGCAGCTCCCGGACCGCCGCGTCCAGCCGCTGCCCGAAGTCGGCGTCGGCCTTGCGGAAGTTGTCGACCGCCCGCTCCACGATGTCCTCGCGGTCGGCCGAGACCTTGGCGATGGCGCCGGCCAGGTTGGCGATCAGCCGCTGCTTCTCGTCCTCCGAGAACAGCCGGTACAGGGTGCCGGCCTGCCCGAAGTCGTCGTCCTCGGCGTGCGCGGGCGCCACGTGGGTGCCGGTGAGTCCGTCGACGGCGGTGGCGGCCCAGAGCGGACGGCCGGTCTGCACCGGGCCGCCGAAGCTGTTCGGCTCGTAGTTCTTCTGCCGCCCGTGGCGCCCGTCGTACAGGTGGCCGTCGCGGCCGTTGGTCCGGGCCTCGGTGGCGTGCGGACGGTTCACCGGCAGGTGGTCGGCGTTGATGCCGACCCGGTAGCGGTGGGCGTCGGCGTACGCGAACAGGCGGCCCTGGAGCATCTTGTCCGGGGACGGGCCGATGCCGGGCACGAAGTGCGACGGGGAGAAGACCGACTGCTCGACCTCGGCGAAGACGTTGTCGGGGTTGCGGTTCAGCTCCAGCCGGCCGATCTCGATCGGCGGGTAGTCGGCGTGCGGCCAGACCTTGGTCAGGTCGAAGGGGTTGAACCGGTAGGCCGCCGCGTCCGCCGCCGGCATGATCTGGACCTGCACCGTCCAGCTGGGGAACTCGCCGCGCTCGATCGACTCGCGCAGGTCGCGCTGGTGGCTGTCCGGGTCCTCGCCGGCGAGGGTGTTGGCCTCGGCCTGGGTGAGGTTGCGGATGCCCTGGTCGGTCTTGAAGTGGTACTTGACCCAGAAGTGCTCGCCGGCCTCGTTCTGCCACTGGTAGGTGTGCGAGCCGTAGCCGTTCATGTGCCGGTAGGAGGCCGGGATGCCGCGGTCGCCGAACAGCCAGGTGACCTGGTGGGTGGCCTCGGGCGACAGGCCCCAGAAGTCCCAGACGTTGTCGGCCTCCTGCGAGCCGGTGTACGGGTCGCGCTTCTGGGTGTGGATGAAGTCGGGGAACTTGATGGCGTCCTTGATGAAGAACACCGGGGTGTTGTTGCCGACGAGGTCGTAGTTGCCCTCCTCGGTGTAGAACTTCAGCGCGAAGCCGCGCGGGTCGCGCACCGCGTCGGCCGCGCCGAGGTTGCCGGCCACGGTGGAGAAGCGCAGGAAGACCTCGGTCTGCTTGCCGACGCCGGACAGGAACGCCGCCCTGGTCCAGGGCGTGACGTCGGCGGTGACCGTGAAGGTGCCGTACGCGCCGGCGCCGCGGGCGTGCACCACGCGCTCCGGGATCCGCTCGCGGTTGAAGTGCGCGAGCTTCTCGAACAGCAGCTGGTCCTGGATCAGGGCCGGGCCGCCGGTGCCCGCGGTCTCGGTGTTCTGGTTGTCGGCGACGGGGGCACCCGCCTCCGTGGTGAGGGTCGGGCGAAGCTCGTCCTGCGCGGTCATAACGGGTGCCTCCACGGGGTCCGGTCGTGATGACACGATCCTAACTTGGACTTTGTCCAAGTCAACACTGGAATCAACCCCGGACTCCGCCTTAATCTGGTGGACATGAACGACCTGCTGGAGAGACTGCGCGAACGCGGCTGGCGGCTGACCTCGCAGCGCCGGGTCGTGGCCGAGGTCCTCGGCGGCGAGCACGTCCACCTCACCGCCGAGGAGGTGCACACGCGCGCGACGGCCCGGCTGCCCGAGATCAGCCGCGCCACCGTCTACCACACGCTCGGAGAACTGGTCACCCTCGGCGAGGTCCTGGAGGTCGCCACCGACGGCCGCGCCCGGCGCTACGACCCCAACGCGCACCGCGCCCACCAGCACCTGGTCTGCTCCGGCTGCGGCGCGATCCGCGACGTCCACCCGCACGGCGACCCGCTCGCCGCGCTGCCGGACGCCGAGCGTTTCGGCTTCACGGTCACCGCCGCCGAGGTCACCTACCGCGGCCTGTGCCCCGACTGCCGCCCCCGGCAAGGCGGTTGAGCCGCCGTTCGGGAGTGCCCCCACCGGCGGAACGACGAACGGGCGCCGCTACGCGCTCAGCTCGGCGTGCAGCGCGCCCAGCAGCCGCCCGGCCCGCTCCGCCACCTCGGCCGGCCCGTAGTCCATCGCCCGCCGGCACCAGTTCTCCGCCTGCACCGGCTCGCCCCGGCGCAGCGCCAGCAGCGCGAGGCGCAGCGCCGCCCGCCCGTGCCCGGCGTCGGCGGCCCGGGTGTACCAGAGCATCGCCTCGGCCTCGCTGTCCTGCCGGGCCAGCAGCAGCCCCAGGTTGAACGCGGCGCTGCGGCTGCCGGCCTCGGCGGCCCGCCGGTACCAGCTCTCGGCGATCTCCAGCGCCCCGCGGTCGGCCGCCCGCACGCCCATCCGCACCTGCGCCCGCCGGTGCCCGGCGTCGGCCGCCAGCGCGTACCAGTGCTCGGCCTCGGCGTCCGCGTCCCCGCGCCGGTCCAGCAGCGAGGCCAGCCGGAACGCGCCCTCCGCCGAGCCGCCCGCCGCCGCCTGCCGGTAGCGCTCCAGCGCCCCGGACAGGTTGCCGCGCTGCTCCTGGACGACGGCGAGTTGCAGCGCCGCCTCGCCGTGCCCCTCGGCGGCGGCCCGGGCGTACCACTCCTGGGCCTGCCGCTGCTCACCGCGCCCGGCGTGCAGCACGCCCAGGTTGAAGGCGCCGTCCACGCTGCCGGCCTCCGCCGCCTTGGAGAACCACGGCTCGGCGCCGGACTCGTCACCGCGCTGCAGCAGCACCACGGCCAGCGCGTTGCAGGCCTCCCGGTGCCCGGCGTACGCGGCCCGGCGGTACCACTGCTCGGCCTGCTGCTCGCGGCCGGTGCCGGCGCAGAGCAGGCCGAGGTTGAAGGCACCGTTCTGGTCGCCCGCGTCCAGCGCGGCGCGGTACCAGCGCTCGGCCTCCTTGGCCTCGCCGCGGCTCGCGTGCACCGCGCCCAGCGCGTTGGCGGCGTTGCCGTCCCCGGCCTCGGCGGCCTCCTGCCACCACTCGGCGGCGGCCGCGACGTCCCCGGAGTCGCGCAGCAGGAAGCCCAGCGCGCAGGCCGCGCGCGGCTCCCCGTTCTGCGCGGCCTGCCGGTACCAGCGGGCCGCCTCGTCCAGCAGCGACCGGTCGGTGCGGGCGCGCTCCTCCAGCAGCACGCCCAGGCGCAGCGCGGCACGGGGGTGGCTGCGGGCGGCGGCGGTGCGGTACCAGGCCTCGGCGGTGTCCTTGTCCCCGGCGGCCTCGCGCATCCGGGCCAGCCGGTAGGCGGCCTCCCGGTGCCCGGCGTCGGCGGAGACCTTGAACCAGCGCTCGGCCCGGACGTCCCGCCGGTGCTCCATCAGGTCGCCCAGCGCGTAGGCGCCGAGCGGGTGCCCGTGGTCGGCGGCGAAGTGCAGCCAGTACTCGGCGGCCTCCTCCTCGCCCTGGTCGCGCAGCTGCAGCCCGAGCGCGTGCGCGGCCGGGGCGCTGCCAGCGACGGCGGCCTGGCGCCACCACTGGCCGGCCTCGGCCCGGTGGCCCTGCTGGTGCAGCAGCACGCCGAGGTTGTTGGCGGCGGAGCGCACCCCGGCCGCGGCGGCGGCGCGCAGGTACGGTTCGGCGTCCTCCAGATCGCCGCGGCGCAGCAGCAGAGTGCCGAGCCGGGTCGCGGCGTCCGGGTCCCCGCCGTCGGCGGCCTGCCGGTGCCGGGCCTCCAGGGCGGCGGACTCGCGGGCGGCGAGCGCGGTCTCGAAGCTGGTCGGGTCCAGGCCCGCCGGGTCGAGCGCGGCGCCGGAGGGCGGCTCCGCGCCGGGCCGTTCCGCGTACGCGCCGACGGCGGCGGCGAACTGGCGGGTGGGCACGTGGACCAGGCTGTCGGGGCCGTAGCCCGGGGTGGGGCGTTCGGACAGTCCGCTGGTGCGCTGGGCCGGCAGGGCTCCGGGACGGCTCTCGGGGTTCTCGGGGCTCTCCGCCCAGGCGTCGGTGTCCGCCTCGGGTGCCGCCGCGGACCTGGCGCCCGCCTTGCCGATAAGCCTCATGCCGACTCCCGCTCCCCCAGAGTGTCGCGGCATCGTGCCCCGGCCTGCGGCCGGGGGGACTCCCAGGAGAGGCGCCGGACCCGACGGCTGATCAGCAGCCGTGCACCGTCCCCCGTGTGTCCCATCGTCGCATCACCTGCTACCCGCGTACACCTGCCCCGGCCGAATTCGAGCGGGGCGACCCGAAGCCGACGAAATTGCTTCGGCGCTTTGTCGATTTCCCGACACTTCCACCTCACAAACCCCGCTGCCGTCCTCCTTGGCGACGGTCGATAGTACCGGAGCGGTTCCCACCGCTTCCGGATGAGAACGTTCCGGGAAACACCAGAGGCCCGGAGGAAGGATCCTCCGGGCCTCTGGCCTTTGTAGCGGGGACAGGATTTGAACCTGCGACCTCTGGGTTATGAGCCCAGCGAGCTACCGAGCTGCTCCACCCCGCGTCGGTGATTAAACCATAGCACGGAAACGACGGGGGTCCGTTCGAGTGATCGTCCGGGGGCCCGCGCACGTCCGGACGGGAACGCCCGGCCCCGAGGGGAACACCGGGGAGGCCCCGGGACGCACCGGAAGCCCCGGGAAACACCAGAGGCCCGGAGGAAGGATCCTCCGGGCCTCTGGCCTTTGTAGCGGGGACAGGATTTGAACCTGCGACCTCTGGGTTATGAGCCCAGCGAGCTACCGAGCTGCTCCACCCCGCGTCGGTGGTTGAACCATAGCACCGATGCGGGGCGGAACGGAAAACGGGTTACCGCAGCTCGGCGGGCCACCCTCGGGGCGGCCCGCCGGGCGCTACGGCTGGGGGCTCGGCGAGCCGCTGCCGGTGGCCCCCGGCGCGGGCGTGCCGCTCGGGGCCGGCGCCGGGCCGGCGCCGCGGGCCGCGTCGGCCGCCTTCAGCGCGTCGCCGAGCGCCTTCTGGGCGTTGCCGTAGGCCACCCAGTCGCCGTTCTTGAACGCGGCCTGGCTGTCGTTGTAGGCCTTGGCCGCGTCCGTCAGCGCCTTCTGCAGCTCCGGCGAGATCGTCCCGCCGGGGGCCGGCGCGGTCGGCGCGGGCGTGGGCGTCCCCGGGGAGGTCGGGGTCGTCGGGGAGGTCGGCGCGGTCGGGGCCGTCCCGCTGCCCGGCGAGGAGGGCGCGACCGGCGTGGCCGGCGGGGCCTGCCCGGCGAACAGCTTCTTCAGCGCCGCCTCCAGGGTGTCCTCGAACGCCACGTTGTCGTCCCCGTACACCGCCAGGACCTTCTGCAGCGTCGGGTACTTGGCGCCGCGACCGCGCACGTACACCGGCTCGACGTTGAGCAGTCCGCCGCCGACCGGCAGGGTCAGCAGGTTGCCGTACTCCAGCTCGGTGTCACCGCCGGTCTTCAGTGCGTAGATCTGCGAGGCCACCTCCTGGCGGGAGTTGAACTTCGACTGCACCAGGCCCGGGCCGGGGGCGCCGGACTCGCCCGTCATCTTCAGGACGCGGATCTTCCCGTAGTCGTCGCCCGGGTCCGCGTTGACGGCCATGAACGCCGCCAGGTTCGGCCGGCCGTTGGGCACGAAGGTGCTGGTCAGCGAGAAGCTCGCGGTGGCGGCGTCCGGCGTCCGCACCGTCACGTAGTACGGCGGCTGGACCTGCTTGGTGTCGCTGGTCGGGTCCACCGGGACCTGCCAGATGTCACTGCCGTTGAAGAAGGAGTTGGAGTCGGTCACGTGGTACTGGCCGAGCAGGTCGCGCTGCACCTTGAACATGTCCTGCGGGTAGCGCAGGTGCGGCAGCAGCGACTGCGGGATGTCGGCCTTCGGCTCGACGGTGCCCGGGAAGGCCTTCATCCAGGTCTTCAGCACCGGGTCCTTCTCGTCCCACTGGTAGAGCTTCACCTCGCCGGTGTAGGCGTCCACCGTGGCCTTGACCGAGTTGCGGATGTAGTTGACCTGGTTGGCGACGGTCAGCAGCTCACCGCGCTGGTTGGTCAGCGAGTCCTTGGTGGCGGTGCCCAGCGTCGTCTTCGAGGAGAACGGGAAGCCGTCCGAGGTGGTGTAGCCGTCCACCACCCACACCACGCGGCCGTCCTGCACCACCGGGTACGGGTCGGCGTCGATCGACAGCCACGGCGCGACCTTCTCCACCCGCTCCTTCGGCGTGCGGTTGTAGATCACCTTGGCGCCGTCGGTGATCGCCCCCGCGTACAGGATCTGCGGCTCGGCGAAGCGCACCGCGTACGCGGCCCGGGTGACCGGGTTGTCCAGCGAGACACCGCTGGCACCGGCGTACGTGTACTCCACGTTCTGGCCGGTCTTGGTGTCGGTGTAGTCGATCTCCTTGTTCGAGCCGCCGACGATCGAGTACGTCGTCGTCTTCTCGCCGTAGTAGATCCGCTGCTGGTAGTCGCCGAGCGCGCCGGTGGCCGGCAGGCCGGACTCGGTGAAGACCGGGCCGCCCTTGTCGTCGACCTGGTTGCCCTTGGCGACCGCCGCGCCGTAGCCGTGGGTGTACTTGAAGTGGTCGTTGATCCAGTTGCGCTGCACGCCGTTGAGGTCCAGCTCGCGCAGGCCGATCACGGTGTCCTGCTTGGTCGCGCCGCTGCCGTAGCGGTCCACGTCCAGCGTGCTCGGGAAGGCGTAGTAGTTGCGCTGCTGCTCCAGCGACTGGAAGGTCTGCGACACGATGTTCGGGTCCAGCAGCCGCACGTCCGCGATGGTCTGCGCGTCCGGCTTGAGCGCGTCACCGGTGGTCGACCCCTGCGGGCTGTACGGCGTGGTCTGCGCGTCGGCGATCCCGTACGCCTGCCGCGTCGCGTCGATGTTCTTCTGGATGTACGGCGTCTCCTTGGCCTGCTCGTTCGGCTTGACCTGGAACTGCTGCACGATCGCCGGGTACAGGCCGCCGATCAGCACCGCCGACAGCACCATCAGGCCCAGGCCGATCAGGGCCGGCGCCCAGGTGCGGCGGACCGGGGTCAGGAAGAACAGCACCGCGCAGATGATCGCGACGAAGAACAGGATGGTCTTGGCCGGCAGGAACGCGTTGGCGTCCACGTAGCGCAGGCCGGTCCAGCCCGAGACCCCCTTGTACGAACCGGTCTTGACCGCCAGCGCGTACCGGTCCAGCCAGTAGGCGGCGGCCTTCAGCAGCACGAACACGCCCAGCAGCACCGCCAGGTGCCCCTGCGCGCCCGCGCTCGCCCGCCGGCCCGGGCCCTGCAGCCGCAGGCCCCCGTACAGGTAGTGCACCAGCGCCGAGGTCAGCAGCGAGACGATCACCGCGCTGAACGCGAAGCCCAGCACGAACTCGTAGAACGGCAGGTCGAAGGCGTAGAAGGAGACGTCCATGCCGAACTGGGCGTCCTTCTCCCCGAAGGACGTCGAGTTGGTCCACATCAGCCAGGTCCGCCACTGGCCGGACGCCGCGGCGCCCGCCACCAGGCCGATTACCAGCGAGACGCCGATCAGCGCCCAGCGCTTGAACGGCGCCAGGCCCGCCCGGTAGCGGTCCAGGCTCTGCTGCTCCACCGACATCGCCGACAGCGGCGGCCGCAGCCGGTGCGCCAGCCAGATGTTGAAGCCGACGATCACCGCCATCAGCAGGCCGAACACCGCGAACAGCCCGATCTTCGTCCACAGCTGGGTGGTGAACACCGAGGAGTAGTGGACCGACCTGAACCACAGCCAGTCCGTCCAGAAGCCCGCGAACATGACGAACAGCAGGAACAGCACCGCGAGTACGCCCAGGGTCAGCAGGGCCACCCGCGCCCGCCGGGAGGGCGGGCCCACCCTTCGCCGGAAACCCGGCCCTGAGCGTTCCGGCATCTGGAATACCACGGTGGCACCTCAGCTGTGTCGTCTGGATGGGTCAGTCGTCAGAGCAACTAAACCAGGCTTCGACCGAGTTCCCACCGTTAGCAGACGGTTACGACGACGCCCGGGGCCCGGCCGTCTCCCCCCTGCCCGCAGCCGGGACGGCCCACATCACCCCGCCCGCACCCCGCCCGCACCACCCCGCTCCCGCCCGGCCACCCGCGCCGGGCCACCCGGCGAGCGCGCCCCGCCCGGCGTGTGAGGATTGAGGCATGTCCGACGCGCCTGATCTGAACAACTCCCCCGACGACGTCTCCAAGCTCCCGGCCGCCTCCCCGCTGACCCGGGCCGCGCTGGAGATCGACGAGTACGCCGCCACCCTCGGCTGGGACCTCCCGGCCCGACTGTTCGCCCTGGTGGACAGCGCCGCCCTGCGCAAGGCCGATCCCCGGATCGCCAAGCAGCTCGGCCTCGCCGACGGCGACGAGCCCGGCCTCACCCCGGTCGAGCAGGACGAGCTGCCGGCCGGCATGGAGCTCGACAAGTTCCTCGGCACCATCGCCTGGCCCGACGCGGTGGCCGGCTGCGCCCTGGTCGTCGAGCGCCTGATGCTGCCCCCGGGCGCCGAGCAGTCCCGCCCGCGGGGTGCCTCCGACGCCCAGCTCGCCGAGTGGGTGGCCAACCACCCCAAGCGGGAGGAGGTCCGGATCACCGCCGCCGTACTGCGCGACGGCCGGAAGGAGATCGCCCTGCGGCTGCGTTCGAAGGACGTCGCCCGCGAGGTGCTGACCGGCCCGGACCTGGTGCCCGGGCTGACCGAGGCGCTGCTCGCGACCTTCGCGTAAGCGGCACTTCGCGTAGGCGGCCCTTCGCGCAAGCCGGTCGCCGCGGGCCCTGCCCCGCAGGTCCTGCCCCGTCGCGGGTCCTGCCCCGCGGGCTACTTGGCGCAGGACGGCAGCGCGGAGGTCTGCCCGGAGCGGATCTGCTCCAGCGACTTCAGCGCGCCGTCCAGCGTGTCCGTCTTGATCAGCCGCAGCCCGGCCGGGGTGTTCTTGGTGGCCTCGGCGCAGTTCGAGGACGGGGTGAAGAAGTACTCGGCCCCGGCGTCCCGGGCGGCGATCAGCTTCATCGATATCCCGCCGATCGGGCCGACCTTGCCGTCGTCGTCGATGGTGCCGGTGCCCGCGACGAACGTGCCCCCGGTGAGGTCGCCGCCGGGGGTGAGCTTGTCGATGATGCCGAGCGAGAACATCAGGCCGGCACTCGGGCCGCCGACGTCCTGCAGGCCGATGTCGATCTGGAACGGGTAGGTGTGCCGGATCCCGGTGCCGATGCCGACCACCGCGAGCTCGGCCCGCTCGGCCGGGGCCTTCGGGTCGAGGTCCTTGGCCCGGACGGTCGGGACCGCGACGTCCGTCCGGCTGCCCGGGTCGGCGGCGCCGTTGCCGCCGGCGTCCTTGACCCGCGGCACGACGGTGAAGACCGCCGACTCGCCCGGCTTGTGCCGGGTGACCCCCGCGACCACCTGGTCGACCGTGCTGACCGGGGTGCCGTCGACGGCGACGATCTGGTCGCCCGCGTGCAGCTTGCCCTCGGCCGGCGCTCCGGCGGTGACCGACTTGACGATCAGCTCGCTGCCGACCGGGACGCCCAGCTGCTTGAGCGCCGCGGTACGGGCGCTGTCCTCGGAGGAGGCGAACTCCTCGGCGTTCTGCTTCTTCGCGTCCGCGTCCGACTGCCCCTTCGGGTAGACGTTGTCGTGCGGCACCACCAGCACGTCGTCGCGCAGCCAGCCGACCACCGCGTTGACCAGGCTGGGCTCGTACTTGGCCCCGGTGACCTGGACGGTCGTCATGTTGAGGTGCCCGGTGGTCGGGTAGGAGTCGTGCCCGGCGATGCTGATCACCGGCTTGCCGCCCTGGTTGCCGAGCGTGTTGTACGTCGGCCCCGGGCTCATCTCCGTGTACGGCACCTTCATCAGCACCGAGACGCAGAGCAGCGCTATGAGCAGCAGGGTGGCAGCGAGCATCGTCGCGGAGCGGCGTGGCATGCCTCGACAGTACGGGACTCGGGTGACGCGGCGCCCGGCGGGCTACCGGCCGGAGCGCTCACCGGGGGCGGCCGCGCCGGCGGTGGTGCGTTCCATCGCGGCCATGAAGCGCCGGTGTTCGGCGAGCGACGCAGGGTCCCCGGTGGCCCGCGGGGCCCGCTGGGCCCAACCCGCCCAGAGGGTCGCGGCGAGGACGGCGACAACCGGAATGATCAGCCAGGCGAGCGCACCCATGTCAGTACTCCCAGCTCGTCGTGTCTATGAGCAGATTAACCACTCCGGCGGACAACGCGGCCGGCGCCGTCCGGGTTACGGGACGGCCGATCGGCTCACTTCCAGGGAGTATTCGGGGCAGCGCCGCGAACCCGTTCGAGTGAGACCCCGGCGCGCCTGACCCGACAGACGTGCGGGACGTGCGGGCGGTTGCAGGGTATGCGGACCGGCTTCAGCAGCCGTCGGCGCCGACCCACTCCTCCGCGCCGTCGGCGAAGACCTGGTGCTTCCAGATCGGCGCCTCGCGCTTGAGGTCGTCGATCAGCCGGCGGGCGGCCGCGAAGGACTCGCCGCGGTGGGCGCAGGAGACGGCGACGATCACGGCCTTGTCGGTGATCCCGAGCCGGCCGACCCGGTGGACCGCGGCGAGCGCCCGGACCGGGAAGTCCGCGACGATCTTCTCGGCGATCCGGCGCATCTCCGCCTCGGCGGTGGGGTGGCAGCTGTACTCCAGCGCGGCGACCGACTTGCCGCCGTCGTGGTCACGGACCGTCCCGACGAAGACGGTGGTGCCGCCGGCCGCGTCGTCGCCGACCGCCTGGTACACCTCGTCCAGCGAGAGCGGGGTGCCGCGGATGGCGAGCAGGCGGATGGGGTCGTGAATCTCGGGCATGCTCCCATGATTCCCCATCCGGTCCGGTCGGAGGCAAGTGCCTTCCGCATCACGATGTAGGGGTTTCGCATCGTGAGAAACGGCGCCGATCGGTCGACCGGCGCCGCCTCGGAACCGCCGCCTCAGAGCCACCGCCGTCCCGGAACCGCCGCCTCAGAACCGCCGCCGCTTGCGGGCCCGGCGCACCAGCGCCGCCGTACCGACCAGCGCCACCGTCGCCCCGGCCGCGCCCAGGCTGGTCGCGGCCTCCTTCCCGCCCAGCCGGCGCCCGGCCACCGCGTGCTTGCCGGACACCTGGGCCAGCAGCTCGGCCAGCACCTGCTCGTTGGTGTGCGCCGGACGCCAGCCCGCCTCGTGCAGCCGGCTGCCGGAGACCACCCACGGGTACATCGTGTACGCCAGGTCCCCGGCCGGCGCCGGGGTCAGGCCCAGCCGGTGCAGCCGCGCCGCCGTCCCGAGCGCCAGCGCGGCGGGCAGCTCCATCCGCCGGATCCCGGACAGCCGCTCCACGTCCTCCTGCTCCAGCCAGCCGTCGCAGCCGACCGTCACCTCGCCCTCGACCAGGCCCAGCGCCGCGTACTCCAGCGCCGCCGTCAGGTCGTCCACGTGGCAGAACTGCCAGCACGGGCGGGAGCCGGCCACCACCAGCAGCCGGGGCGCCTCGAAGTGCCGGGTCAGCACGGTGTCCACCCCGGGGCCCACCACCACGGCCGGGCGCAGCACCGTCACCTGCAGCCCGGGGTGGGCGCGCGGCGCGCGGCGGGCCAGCCGCTCGATCTCCAGCAGGTCCCCGACCAGCGAGGCCTCCTCGGTCGCCCGCAGCTCGGAGTCCTCGGCCAGCGGCACCTCGTTGTCGGCCAGCGCGCCGTAGACCATCGCCGAGGTGCACAGCACCACGCGGTGCACACCGGCGGCCGCGGCCGCGGTCAGCACCGTCTGGGCGCCGCGCACGTTGTAGGCGCTGCGGGCGCGCGGGTCGGACTCCATCCCGAAGTCCATCGCCAGGTGCACCACCACGTCGACCCCGGCCAGCCGCTCGGCCACCGCCGGGTCCCGGACGTCCAGCACCCGCCACTGCACGCCCGGAACCTCGCCGCGCCGGTCGTCGACCGCGAGGACCTTCCGTACGTGCGGGGAGGCGACCAGCCGCGTCGCGACCCGCTCCCCGAGAACGCCCGCGGCACCCGTCACCGCCACGGTCAGCGGCCGTCCGCCGTAGGCTGGAGGCGGCGACGCCGTGGTGTCCGACGCGTCCTCTCCTCCGGTCAGCCCAGAGCGAACGTCCGAAGGCGGGGAACTCACCGGACATCCTCCACGGTTAGCTTATGTGCGTACGGACGTGTGTCACGTACGTCCATCCTGCCCGAGGCGAAGGCCCGGCGGTGCACCCGGCGCGGGCCTGCCGCGGCGGAGCCGCCCCCGAGTCCCCACTCCGCCACCGCCCCGGGCGCTGACTTCCCCGCCACACCCGCATGACGGCCGACCGGATCGAGGACCCCGTGAGCGACCTTCCCTTCGGATTCGGCGTTCCGCCCGAGGAGCCCGAGGACGGCAAGGCCAAGCCCGACGACGCGCAGAGGAAGAAGGACCAGGACCCGGCCGCCGGCAACCCGCAGTCCTTCGGCTTCGGGGGCGGCAACCCCTTCGGCGCGATGTTCGGCATGCCCGGTGCCCCGGGCGGCCCCGGCGGTGCCGGTGCCGACAACCCCTTCGCCGCGATGTTCGGCGGCATGAACCCCGGCGACCTCGGCGCCGCCTTCCAGCAGCTCGGGCAGATGCTCTCGTTCGAGGGCGGCCCGGTGAACTGGGAGCTCGCGCAGAACATCGCCCGCCAGAGCGTCGTCGCCGAGCCCGCCGAGGGCAAGAGCAAGGACCGCTCGGTCAGCGCCGCCGAGCGCTCCGCCGTCGCCGAGGCCGTCCGGCTGGCCGACCTGTGGCTCGACGGTGTCACCGAGTTCCCCTCCGGCGCCGGCACCGCCGTCGCCTGGAGCCGCGCCGAGTGGATCGAGGCCACCCTCCCGGTCTGGAAGGACCTGGTCGACCCGGTCGCCGAGCGCGTCGGCAACGCCATGGGCGGGATCCTGCCCGAGGAGATGCAGGCCATGGCCGGCCCGCTGATGGGCATGATGCGCTCCATGGGCGGCGCCATGTTCGGCACCCAGATCGGCCAGGCACTCGGCGCCCTCGCCGCCGAGGTGGTCGGCTCCGCCGACGTCGGCCTGCCGCTCGCCCCGGCCGGCAAGGCCGCGCTGCTGCCGCAGAACGTCGCCGAGTTCGGCGAGGGCCTGAGCGTGCCCGCCGACGAGGTCCGCCTCTACCTCGCCCTGCGCGAGGCCGCCCACCAGCGGCTCTTCGCCCACGTGCCGTGGCTGCGGGCCCACCTGCTGGGCGCCGTCGAGGCCTACGCGCGCGGGATCAAGGTCGACACCTCCCGGATGGAGGAGCTCGTCGGCCAGCTCGACCCGAGCAACCCCGAGGCGCTCCAGGAGGCGCTGGCCGGCGGCCTGCTCCAGCCCGAGGACACCCCCGAGCAGAAGGCCGCGCTCGCCCGCCTGGAGACCGCGCTCGCGCTGGTCGAGGGCTGGGTCGACGCCGTCGTGCACGCCGCCGCCGAACCGCACCTGCCGCAGGCCGGCGCGCTGCGCGAGACCGTCCGCCGCCGCCGCGCGGCCGGCGGACCCGCCGAGCAGACCTTCGCCACCCTGGTCGGCCTGGAGCTGCGCCCGCGCCGCCTGCGCGACGCCTCCCGGCTGTGGGCGCTGCTCGCCGACGCCCGGGGCATCGAGGGCCGCGACGCGCTCTGGGGACACCCGGACATGCTGCCCACGGCCGCCGACCTGGACGACCCGGACGCCTTCGTGCACCGGGGCACCGGGGACGACCTGGAGGGCGGGATCGACTTCGACGCGATCGACAAGCTGCTCGGCGAGGCCGCGGCCGGCAAGCCCGACCTCAGCAAGGGCGGCACCGAGCCGAAGACCGACGGCACCGACGGCACCGACGGGAAGGGCGAGCCCACCGCATGACGGACACCCACACGTCCGCGTCCACCCTGCACGCGGACGCCGTCCGCACGCTGTCCGGGTGGCGCCCCGCCGACGAGGACCAGGAACGGCTGCGGCTGGACTACCTGGAGCACCTGGCCGCGCAGCCCGAGGGCCTGTTCCGGTCCTGCCTGCCCGCGCACATCACCGCGAGCGCGGCGGTCGTCGACCCGGAGGCCGGCCGGGTGCTGCTCACCCTGCACCCCAAGGTCGGCATGTGGCTGCAGATGGGCGGGCACTGCGAGCCCGGCGACCGCGACCTCGCCTCGGCCGCGCTGCGCGAGGCCGTCGAGGAGTCCGGCATCCCCGACCTGGTGCTGCTGGAGGCGGACGGCGTCCCGGTCCCGGCCAAGCTGGACCGCCACCTGGTCCGCTGCGCGGGCAAGGACCGGCCGGAGAACACCCACCTGGACGTCCAGTACATCGCGGTGGCCCCGGCCGGCGCGCAGGCGCTGATCAGCGAGGAGTCGCTGGACCTGCGCTGGTTCGACTACGAGCGGCTGCCGGAGCTCACCGACCACTCGGTGCGCGACCTGGTGGCCCGGGCGCGGCGGCTGACCGGCTGAGGTGCGACATCGGAAGGGGGCGCGGGCCGAGGTGGCCCGCGCCCCCTTTCCGTCGTCCTCCGGTCGACTCCCGCCGCCCCTGCGGCCGGCCTCAGTCGCAGGAGGAGGCCGGGTCCGGGCGCTGGTCGGCGTGCCGGGCCCCGGGGATGTGCGGCAGCCGGGCCGCCGAGACCACGCCCTCCAGGTAGCCGCGGGCCCGCTCCGTCCGGGGGTAGGCCTCCAGCAGGGCCCAGAACGCCGGGCCGTGGTCCGGCACCAGCAGGTGCGCCAGCTCGTGCAGCAGCACGTAGTCCAGCACGTACTCCGGCATGCCCTGGAGCCGGTGGGAGAGGCGGATCGTGCCCTCGCTCGGGGTGCAGGAGCCCCAGCGCGAGTTCTGGTTGGTGACCCAGCGGACCGTGCTGGGGTGGGCACGGTCGCCCAGGTAGGCGGCGGACAGCTCACGGGCCCGGGCCATCAGGGCCTCGTCCCCGGGGACCCGCCGGGACTCCTGGGCGGCGAGCTTCTCCAGCATCTGCGCGACCCAGCGCTGTTCCTCGGCGTGCGACATCCGGGCCGGGATCAGCACGACGGTGCGGTCGCCCTCGCGGTAGGCGGAGACCGTACGACTGCGGCGGGCGCTGCGCCGCACCTCGACCCGGGCCCGGTCGTGCGCCTCCGGGGGGAGTGCCCCGACGGGCGGGTACGGGGACGGCGCCGACCTCGACTGCTGCTCCGGATACTGCGGCTCCGGGCGGTTCCGGTCCGGGCGGTTCTGTTCGGGGTGGTTCTGGTCCGGGTGGTTCTGGTCCGGGCGCCCGCGTGTGTTCGGCGTCGCGATCTGTGACCCGGACGCTGCACGGGCACGCCGTCGCGACGCCGGTGGATGGGAGTCCCGCTCGGCTGCCATGGCACACGACGTTACCCGCTACCACGGACAGAAGTCCGCTGCCGTGGCCGGAATCTTTCATGGAGTGATCGGGAACGAAAAGTCGACGGCGGGTGTCCGGAAACCGACGCCGGAGAGGATGGCCGGTTATCCACAGGGTGCGCGAACCGCTCGTCCGATCATGTGTACGGCCCTGTGGACAACCGCGGGCACACCGTCGGCCCGATGGGGCAAGCTGCGGTCGACCGTCCGGAAACGATCGGAAGGGAGATCGCCGTGCGCCTCGCGCTGAAGCCCGCGCTGTCCCGCAGCTGGCGGGACTCCGAGACCCTGCAGTTCGGCACCGTCACCCGCCACGCGGGGCTGCTCGGCAACGCCGACCGGACCCTGTGCGAGTTCCTCGGGCTGCTCGACGGCACCCGCGACCGGCTCGAGCTGGTGGCGGCCGGCGAGCGGATCGGGCTCGGCCGCGAGCCGGCCGACACGCTGCTGACCGAGCTGGCCGAGACCGGGCTGCTGGACGACGCGGAGGCGGCCGACCGGGCGCTGGCCCGCTTCCCCCAGCCACACCGCGAGCTGCTCGGGCCCGACCTCGCCTCGCTCTCGCTGGTCCACTCCGGCCCGGGCGCCGCGCCCGCCGTGCTGGCCCGCCGGGCCGACGCCCGGATCGAGGTGCGCGGCGCTGGCCGGGTCGGCGCCGCCGTGGCGGCGGTGCTCGCCGCCGGCGGAGCTGGCACGGTCACCGTCGCGGACGGCGGCCGGGTGAGGCCGGGCGACTGCTCCCCCGCGGGGCTGCCGCCCGGGGACGTCGGCCGGCTGCGCGCGACGGCGGCGCGGGAGGCGGTGCAGCGCGCGACCGGCCGCCCGCCGGCTCCGCCGCCGCGCCGCGGGCCCGGCGGGCCGCCGCCGGACTTCGTGGTCCTCGCGCCCCGGGACGGCAGCGCCGCCTTCGCGGGCGGGACGTACGAGGCCCGGCTGCTGCTCCGGGCCGGGGTGCCGCACCTCTACGTGGGCGTGGTCGAGGAGTTCGGCGTCGTCGGGCCGCTGGTGGTCCCGGGGATGTCGGCGTGCGGGCACTGCCTGGTGCTGCGGCGGGAGGACGAGGACGCGGCCTGGCCGCGGGTCCTGGCCCAGCTGGCCCAGGAGGGCCCGGGGCGTGCCCGTACGCCGGCCTGCGACACGGCCCTGGCGACGGCGGTCGCCGGGCTGGCCGCGCTGCACGCGCAGGTGTACCTGGACGGCGGTCGGCCGCCGAGCGTGGACGGCTGGTGCGAGGTGTCGGCGGGCGACGGCACGTCCCGGCGCCTGCGGCTGCGGGGGCACCCGGACTGCGGGTGCCTGTGGCAGCCGCTGCCGCCTGGGTGAGGGGCACGGCGGCGGCGTCGCGGGCCCGGACCGGGCCGGGGTCGCGACGCCGGGGTCGCGACGCCGCGTTCGGCCACGACCCGGCGGCGGTGCGGACCAAGCCGCCCAACTCCCCGCAAAGGGACGGCGCCCGCCGCCCCGCCCCACGGAATTCCGACGGGCTTGGGGCGGGGAGCGGGCACAATGGCGTAGTGATGGTCGGCCGTCCGGTGTCGGGGGGCCAGGGATTGGAGGCCCGGGTGAGCGATCTTCCGCGCAAGGCAGTGACCCGCACGGCACGGCTCGCCGCCCTGCCGCTGGGGATAGCCGGCCGCGCCACGCTCGGCCTGGGCCGGCGGATCGGCGGCCGCTCCGCCGAGGTGGTCACCGCCGAGCTCCAACAGGCCACCGCCGACCAGCTGTTCAAGGTGCTCGGCGAACTCAAGGGCGGGGCGATGAAGTTCGGGCAGGTGCTGTCCGTCTTCGAGGCCGCGCTGCCCGAGGAGGTCGCCGGTCCGTACCGGGCGGCGCTCACCAAGCTGCAGGACGCCGCTCCCCCGATGCCCGCCGCCACGGTGCACACCGCACTCACCCAGCGGCTCGGGGACGACTGGCGCGAGCTGTTCCTGGAGTTCGACGACCGCCCCGCGGCCGCGGCCTCGATCGGGCAGGTGCACCGGGCGGTCTGGCACGACGGCCGCCGGGTCGCGGTCAAGGTGCAGTACCCGGGCGCGGGCGACGCGCTGCTCGCCGACCTCTCGCAGCTGAGCCGGGTGGCCTGGCTGCTGGGCCCGCTGATCCCCGGGCTGGACATCAAGCCGCTGATCGCCGAACTGCGCGAGCGGGTCTCGGAGGAGCTGGACTACGAGCTGGAGTCGCAGGCCCAGCGCCGGCACGCCGAGGAGTTCGCCGACGACCCCGACATCGCGGTGCCGGGCGTGGTGGCGCAGGCCGACCAGGTGCTGGTCACCGAGTGGATGGACGGCACCCCGCTGGCCGAGGTGATCGTGCGCGGCACCCAGGAGGAGCGCGACCGCGCCGGGCAGCTGCTGGCCCGGTTCCTGTTCGCCGGCCCGTCCCGGACCGGCCTGCTGCACGCGGACCCGCACCCGGGCAACTTCCGGCTGCTGAAGGACGACGGCCCGGTGTCCGGCTGGCGGCTGGGCGTGCTGGACTTCGGCACGGTGGACCGCCTGCCGGGCGGGCTGCCCGCGCCGATCGGGGCGTCGCTGCGGATGGCGCTGGCCGGGAACGCCGGGGGCGTGCTGCAGATGCTGCGCGAGGAGGGCTTCGTGAAGCCCTCGATCCAGCTGGATCCGGACGCGGTACTGGACTACCTGCTGCCGATCATCGAGCCGGCCGCGGTGGAGAACTTCCACTTCACCCGGGCCTGGATGCGCGCCCAGGCGGCCCGGATCGCCGACCCGCGCTCGCCCGCCTACAACCTGGGCAAGCAGCTCAACCTGCCGCCCGCGTACCTGCTGATCCACCGGGTGACGCTGAGCACCATCGGCGTGCTCTGCCAGCTCGGCGCCAAGGCCCCGTTCCGCACGGAGATGCTGGAGTGGTTGCCGGAGTTCGCCGACCGGACGCACCGGGCGCACCGGGCGCAGCGGGCGGACGGGTCACGGCGGACGCGACCGCCGGAGCAGGCCACCGAGCCCGAGCGGCCGGCGCCGGGGCAGCCGAAGGCCCGCAAGGGCAGCGGCCCCGCCCGCACCGCGAAGGGCTGACGACGCCGCCGGGCGCCGGCGGAAGGCCCCGGCAGAAGGCACCGGCCCGCCACCGGACCCAACGGCCGCAGGCCGCTCCCCACCGACGGGGGAGCGGCCTGCGGCACGACGGGGGTCGGACGACGGGCCCGAGGGCCCGCGGGTGCTACATCAGCGCCACGGCGAGCGCCTTGCGGGCCCGCATCGAGGCCCGCTCGGCCCGCTGCCGGAGCTTGCGGGCCCGGATGACCCGGCTGACGAGCCGTTGGTTCTCGGCCTCGTGGAGCCTGTCTTGCATATGGGCCCGGGCCAGGGATTCGTGGAGGAGTTGCATTTCGAGGATCCTGTTCTGGGTCTGGAGTTCTGCGGCCTGCTCGGCGCGGGCGGTGGGGTCGACGACGGGGTTCATGTGGTGGTCCTGCTCGTGGTGCGTGCTCGGGAACGGGATACGGGCTGCGGCGTCGGCCTTGGCGGCCGCGATCCGCACGGAACGGCGAAGGGCGCTGTCCAGCGGGGGCTGCTCTCCCCGGCGGACGACCCTGGCCCGGTCGGCGGGGTTCACGCCATGACCTCGGTCTTGCGCGGACGGCCGCGGGGGCGCTTGCGGGCCACCACGACGCCCTGGACGAACAGCTCGCCACCCCAGACGCCCCACGGCTCGCGCCGCTCCAGGGCGCCGGTCAGACAGGCGTCCTTGACCGGGCAGGTGCCGCAGAGGGACTTCGCGTACTCGACGTCGGCGGGCGTCTCGGCGAAGAAGACCTCGGGGTCGAACGCGCGGCAGGGGATGGGGAGACCGAGAGCCTCGGCCTGCTCGATCGAGCTGATCTGCATGGAAGGAACCTCCGGGGGGTCGGCCTGGTCGGCCTTGGTGATCTGGCTTGTCGGCGGTACGGACGGGGTGGGCGGCGTGATGACCGTGGACACTGTGGCGTCTTCCTCGTCTTCTCAGTGGTTCCGGCCCAGGGGACTGGTGGTGCTGGGCCGGAGGCCCCGGAGGGCCTGGGTTGGTCTTGCGTACCGGACAAAACAGAAGGGCCGCGGATCCCGGTGTGACGGGTTCCGCGGCCCTGGAGGTGCCGACCTGAGGCTGACTCAGGTTCGTTCTCTCCAGGGTTCAGGCCCGCGGAAGGCCCGCATCCGGACGGCCTTGGCGCCGTTGAAGGCGGCCACGGCCTGGTTAATCTGCTGCTCGTTCTGCTTCTGGGGGTTTCCGGCACCGATGACCCGCGCATAGCCGCCATGCGTGGCGGCGGCTACGGCCGCCTTCGGTGCCCGGGTCGGTCGCTCGTCGCGCAGGGAGCGCGGCGTGCCGAACGACGCCCAGCCACGGGACAGACCGGTCTCGACGGAGGTGCCTTCGACGCTGCCGCTGCCCGTGAAGCACAGATCAGTGTGTCCGAGACCACTGACAACGGAGACGACGGAGACACCAGTGGTGTCGAGACCCAGACCGGTACCACCGAGCTCGGCGAGCGCCCGCAGTCGGGCGGCACGCAGGGAGGCAGGGACAACGGTCTGGCCAGTCATTTTGGTGATCATGATGGTTCCCACTGTCTTCGCCTCCTCTCGGCGTCTCGCGGAGCCAGGTTTCCCCGGCTCCGAATGTTCGGATGTCTGTCTCGGTGAAGCTGTCGGGTGAGGGGGATTCGGCACAGGTGTCACCCCGTGCGATCGCGTCCCCTTGACCGCCCCGGCAGGCTATTGCGCTCCCGGTACGCCGCGCAAACTATTTTTCGCGGTGAGTTCCACGGCGCGCTCCGCAGCCGGTTCGGAAGTCCCCGAGCAGTCCCCTGGACCGCGCCCGCGCCGGCTCACGCCGGATCGACCGGACCGTCGTCCTCGACGCCGTCCGGATCCTCCTCGGGCTCCTCCCCCGCACACAACGAGAGCACGGCGGCCCCGTACTTGTCCAGCTTCATCGCGCCGACCCCGGAGATCGAGGCCAGGTCCTGGCGGTTGGCGGGCACGTCCTCGGCGATCGCCATCAGCGTCGCGTCGGTGAACACCACGTAGGCCGGGGCGCCCTGCTTCCTGGCCTGCCGGGCCCGCCACTCGCGCAGCCGCTCGTAGAGCCCCTCGTCCATCGTGGACGGGCAGCTCTCGCAGCGGCGCAGCTTGCGCTCGACGGCCTCGGTGAGCGCCTTGTCGCAGACCCGGCACTTGACCGGTCCGCGGACCCGCCGGGCGGCGGAGCGCTCGCCGGGCTCGACGCCCCCGCGGCCGCCGCGCGCGCCGCTCCGCGCGCCGGGTGCGGAGGAGCCGGGGCGCAGCCCGTCGAGGAAGCGGCTGGGCTTGCGGCTCGCGCGGCCGCCCGGGGAGCGGGAGAGCGCCCAGGAGAGGGAGAGGTGCTTGCGGGCGCGGGTGACCCCGACGTAGAGCAGGCGGCGCTCCTCCTCGACCTGCTCGTCGGTCTTCGCGTAGATGATCGGCAGGGTGCCCTCGGTGAGGCCGACGAGGAAGACGGCGTCCCATTCGAGGCCCTTGGCGGCGTGCAGGGAGGCGAGGGTGACGCCCTCGACGGCGGGGGCGTGCTGGGCCGCTGCGCGGGCGTCGAGCTCGGCGACGTAGGCGGCGAGGTCGGTGTCCCGCCCCTCGGCCGCGCGGGTGCGCTCGAACTCCTCGGCGAGGCGGACGAGGGCGGCCAGGGACTCCCAGCGGTCCCGGACGGCGCCCGAACCGGCCGGGGGCTCGGCGGTGAAGCCGCGGGTGGCGAGGACCGCGCGGACCTGGCCGGCCAGGTCGGGGGCGTCGGCGGTGAGCGGGTCGGAGGCGGCGCGGGCGGCGCCGCGCAGCAGGACGCCGGCGTCGCGGACCTCGGGGCGCTCGAAGAACCGCTCGGCGCCCTTGAGCTGGTAGGGGACGCCGAGGTCGGCGAGGGCCTGCTCGTAGACCTCGGACTGGCCGTTGGTGCGGAACAGGACGGCGATCTCGCTGGCGCGCACGCCGGCGGCGAGGAGGTCCTTGATCCGGCGGGCGGTGGTCTCGGCCTCGGTGGGTTCGTCCTCGTACTCGGTGTAGACCGGCTCGGGGCCGGCCTCGCGCTGGGAGACGAGTTCGAGGCGGTGGCGGGCGGCCTCGCCGCGGGCCTGGGAGAGCAGTCCGTTGGCGAGGTGGACGACCTGGGGGGTGGAGCGGTAGTCCCGGACCAGCTTGACGACGGTGGCCCCGGGGTGGCGGCCGCGGAAGTTCAGCAGGTAGTCGGGGGTGGCACCGGTGAAGGAGTAGATGGTCTGGCTGGCGTCGCCGACGACGCAGAGGCTGGCGCCGCCGCCGGGGCCGGTCCACTGGTCGAGCAGGCGCTGCTGGAGCGGGGAGACGTCCTGGTACTCGTCGACGGTGAAGTGCCGGTACTGGGAGCGGACCTGGTCGGCGATGTCCGGGCGGTCCTCCAGGATCGCGGCGGTGAGCAGCAGCACGTCCTCGAAGTCGATGGTGCCGCGGCGGCTCTTGGTCTCCTCGTACACCCGGTAGACCTGGGCGGTCTCGGCCGGGTCGCGGGGGGCCTCGCGGCCTGACTTGGCGACGGCCGCGGGGTAGTCCTCGGGGGCGGTCTGGGTGACCTTGGCCCACTCGATCTCGGCGGTGAGGTCGCGCAGTTCGGTGCGCTGGACGCGCAGGCCGCAGCGGCCGGCGGCCTCGGCGACCAGCTGGACCTTGCGCTCCAGGAGCTGGGGCACGGGGCCGCCGACGGCGCGGGGCCAGAAGTACTGGAGCTGGCGCAGGGCGGCGGCGTGGAAGGTGCGGGCCTGGACGCCGTCGGCGCCGAGCTGGCGCAGCCGGCCGCGCATCTCGCCGGCGGCGCGGGCGGTGAAGGTGACGGCGAGCACCTGCTGGGGGTGGTAGACGCCGCTGCGCACGCCGTAGGCGATGCGGTGGGTGATGGCGCGCGTCTTTCCGGTGCCGGCACCGGCGAGGACGCAGACCGGGCCGTGCAGGGCGGTGGCGACGGCGCGCTGTTCGGGGTCGAGCCCGGCGAGCACGGCGTCGGGGCCCGTGGCGGCGCCGGGATCGGCCCAGGGGGAGCCGTGGGAGGCGTCGTAGGGGCTGCCGCTCAAGAGGTCTTCCTGCATGCGTTCCATCCTCTCAGCCCGGGGGGACAACGGGGGCGGGGTTGTCCACAGGCCCGGTGTGATCGCAGGATGATCGCTCCGCAGTGCGGTCGATGGCGGGCCGGAATGCCCGCCGTCCGGCGGACGTTCCTCCCGGAGACCGTACGCACCCCTCTTCCGAAGGAGCCCCCTCGATGTCCGGCACCGTGACGATGTACAGCACGACCTGGTGTGGTTACTGCAACCGGCTCAAGAGCCAGCTGGACCGTGAAGGCATCGGCTACACCGAGATCAACATCGAGGAGGACCCGGCGTCGGCGTCCTTCGTCGAGTCGGTGAACGACGGCAACCAGACGGTGCCGACGGTGCTGGTGACGCCGGTGGGCGGCGGCGAGCGGGTCGTCATGACCAACCCGAGCCTGCTGCAGGTCAAGAAGGCCCTGGCGGCCTGATCCGGCCGGGCCGTCCGGGCCGCCGCGCGTCACGTCGCGTCGGCCCGGGCGGGGTCGACCGGCGCGGCGGGCGCGGGCAGGCTGGTGCGCGCGCCGAGGTCGCCGACGCCGTAGACGAGCCGGCTGCGGTCGGCCGAGTAGCGGGTCTCGATGACCCGGACGGGCCCGCGCCGGTCGTAGGTGACGCGGGTCTGCACCACGAGCGGCACGCCGGGGCCGCCCTGGAACCACTGGGCCTCCTCGGGGCCGGGCATCCGGGCGACGAGGTGGTCGACGGCGCCGACCTCGGTGCGGCCGAGAGTGGCGAGCACGGCCTCGTCCCCGCCCTCGACGGGGTCGGGTTCCATCAGCGGGGTGCCCGCGGCGAGACCGGCCCGGTAGTGGCTCTCCTCGATGGAGTACGGCTCGCGGTCGAGCAGCCGCAACTGACGACGGACCACGATGGCCTCGCCGGGGCGCAGTCCGAGGCGCTCGGCGATGTCGACCCGGGCCCGGACGATCATCATCTCGAAGTCGGTGCTGAGTTCGCGCCCGGCTTCGGCGGCCTCGCCGAGGTAGACGGCGGAGGGCGCGGCCAGGCAGTCGCGCGGCGCGGGGGTCGGGGTCGGGCCGAAGGCGCGGTGGTCCAGGACCGGGTGTTCGCGCAGGTAGGTGCCCTTGCCCTGGAGGCGGACCAGGCGGCCCTCGTTGACCAGGACGTCGACGGCGAGGCGGACGGTGTTGCGGGCGACGCCGTACTGGCGCTCCAGTTCGCTCTCGACCGGCAGGGCGGCGTCGGCGGTGAACTCGCCCTCGGCGATCCGACGGCGCAGGTCGGCGGCGAGGCGCTGGTATTTGGGGGATTGGGCGGTGCCCCGGGGGATTGTCACCCGAGTGAATGTAGCGAGCACGGCGACGCGGTTTCAGCCGTTTCCGGCAATGTCGTCCGTGCGGGGTGACGACGGCGCTCCCGGGGCCTCCCACGGTAGCAGAACTGGCCCGTCCGAATACGAACAGTGGGTGGTGCGGAATTCGGGAAGGGATCGGAAAGGAGAAAGGGGGCGCACGGCATTCACCGCACGCCCCCTTTCCCCGGGAGCCCCCGATCGACCGGAGTCCCCGCCGGCGGGAGCCCCCGCGCGGAATTACCAGCGCGCCGCCGAGGGCAGCGGCTCGCCGTACCAGAGCTCGACCAGGTGCCGCGCGATCGAGATGCCCGACGGCGGCAGGATCTCGCCCGCCGCCATCCCGGCCCGCAGCTCCTCGCGGGAGAACCAGCGCGCCTCGGCCAGCTCCTCGCCGTCCACGGTGATCTCGGTGCCGCCCGGCACCGCCTTGCCCGCGAAGCCGAGCATCAGGCTGGACGGGAACGGCCAGGGCTGGCTGGCGACGTAGCGCACCTCGCCGACGCGCACACCCGCCTCCTCGTGCACCTCGCGGGCCACCGCCTGCTCGACGGACTCCCCCGGCTCGACGAAGCCGGCCAGGGTCGACCAGCGGCCCTCCGGCCACAGCGCCTGGCGGCCGAGCAGGCAGCGGTCCTGCTCGTCGGTGATCACCATGATCACCGCCGGGTCGGTGCGCGGGTAGTGCTCGGCCGCGCACGAGGTGCAGCGCCGCACGTGCCCGGCGCCGGCCTTCTCGGTCGGGTGCCCGCAGCGCGAGCAGAAGCTGTGCAGCCGGTGCCAGTGCTCCAGCGCGACGGCGTGCACCAGCAGCCCGGCGTCCCGGTCGGACAGCAGCCCGCCGACCTCGCGCAGCCCGGCCGGGCGGGCGTCGCCGTCCAGCCGCCCGGGCAGGCTCTCGCCGGCCAGCGCGAAGTACGAGACGCCGTCCTGGTCGGTGCCGAGGAAGTACCGGTCGCCGGTCTGCGGCGCCTCGAAGGAGGGCAGCAGGACGAGTTCGGTGCCCTTCGCGGTGTCGACCACGAATGCCTCGCCGCCGGCGATCGGCAGCACCCGGGTGGCCGGGTGGCTCCAGGCCGCCGCCAGCCAGGGCTCGTCGAACCGGTGCTGGGCCGCCCGGTCCACCCCGGCCCGGGCCAGTGCCAGGTGCAGCGGACGCTCGGTCTCAGGCACGGTGCTCACGTCGTTCCATCCCCAGGTGGTGAATCATCCGGATGAGTGATCTGACTGCCTCGGCGTGCGGAGCGTCGGTCACGCGCCGGGCCGGAAGTTCTCGGCCAGGTCGCCCCACAGGTACGCGGCCGTCTCCACGCCCTTCGCCAGCAGGTCGAGTTCGACCTTCTCGTTGACCGAGTGCCAGCCGTCCGAGGGCACCGAGATGCCGAGGAACAGTACCGGCGCGCCCAGCACGTCCTGCAGGTCGGCCGCGGGGCCGGAGCCGCCCTCACGGGTGAAGAGGATCTTCTGCCCGAAGGCCCGGCCCATCGCGCGGACGGTGGACCGCAGCGCCGGGTGGTCCAGCGGGGTCAGGCAGGGCCGGGTCGCGCCCGGGAAGACCAGCTCGTACCGGACGCCCGCGGGCACCCGCTCGGCGACCCAGGCCCGCACCGCCTCGCGGACCTTCTCCACCTCCTGCCCGGCGACCAGCCGGAAGGAGAGCTTGAGGTGCGCCGACGCGGGGACGATGGTCTTGCCGCCGGGGCCGGTGTAGCCGCCCCAGATGCCGTTGACCTCCGCGGTCGGGCGGGCCCAGATCCGCTCCAGGGTGGAGTAGCCGGCCTCGCCGCGGGTGCCGTACGACTTGGCGACCTTCAGCCACTGCTCCTCGTCGAAGGGCAGCTCGGCGAACAGCTCGCGCTCGCGGTCGGTCAGCTCGACCACGCCGTCGTAGAAGCCCGGCACCGCCACGCGGTGGTCGGCGTCGTGCAGCGCGGCGGCCAGCTCGGCCGCGACCTGGGCCGGGTTGGGGACGGCGCCGCCGAAGGAGCCGGAGTGGATGTCGGTGTCCGGCCCGTACAGGTCGATCTGGGCGTCGGCGAGGCCGCGCATGCCGGTGCAGACGGTCGGCGTGGTGGCGGACCACATGCCGGTGTCGGAGATGACGACCACGTCGGCGGCCAGCCGGTCGGCCTCGCGGCGGACCAGGTCGGCGAAGTTCGGCGAGCCGGACTCCTCCTCGCCCTCGATCAGCAGCTTGAGGTTGACGGCCGGCGCGGTGCGGCCGGTCGCGTCCAGGTGGGCGCGCACGCCCAGGGTGTGGAAGAACACCTGGCCCTTGTCGTCGGCGGCGCCGCGCGCGTACAGCCGGCCGTCGACCACGGTCGGGGTGAACGGCTCGGTGTCCCAGCCGTCCTCCTTCACCGCGGGCTGCACGTCGTGGTGCCCGTAGACCAGGACGGTGGGCGCGGACGGGTCCCCGGAGTGCCACTCGGCGAACACCGCCGGCAGCCCGTCGGTCTCCCACACCTCGGCGACCGGGAAGCCGGTCTCGCGCAGCTTGGCCGCCAGCCACTCGGCCGAGCGCCGCACGTCGCCGGCGCGCTCCGGGTCGGCGGAGACCGAGGGGATGGCCAGCCACTCGGCGAGGTCGGCGAGGAAGGCGCTCTGGTGCCGGTCGATGTAGGAGCGGACGACGCTGTCCGGGGTTCTCGTCATACCGACGACTGTAGTTCGCCCGTGCGGGTGCCCGCCCCGGCCGCCCGGGTGCCGGGCCCTCCCGGGACTGTAACCTCCGTCACCCCCGCCGCGCACGGACGCGGACGGGGGTGACGGGACGGCGGTGCCGGAGGCGGGGGTGCCGGCCTCAGCCCGAGCGGCGCAGCATGGTGATCCGCGAGCGGGTGAGCACCGCCGCCAGGGCGGCCGCGAGCAGCGGGAGCAGCACGACGGTGGCGGCGATGGTGGGCCACGGGAGGACCACGATCGCCTTGCCGGCCAGCTCCTCGGGGCTGATGCCGGGGTAGTTGCCCGCCGCGCCCTCGACCTTGCGCAGCGCCACGCCCGGCACGATGCCGCAGACCACGCCGAGCAGGGCGCCCATGGCGGCGATCACGCCGCACTGGAAGCCGGACAGCGAGCGCCGGATCCGGGGCTCGGCGCCGACCGCCGCGAGGGTGGTCAGGTCGCGCTGGGAGTCCGCGGCGGCCAGTCCGGTGGCGATCCCGGCCGCGCCGAGGGCGACCAGGCCGGCGAAGACGGTCAGCCCGAGGGTGACGAGACCGGCCGGGGACTGGTAGCCGCGCTCGACGGTGAGGAGCCCGCGGTCGGTGATCCGGGCGAGCGCGCCGTCGGCCTTCTGCTGGGAGCCGTCCGAGGGCGCCGCGTCCGGGAGCCAGACCGAGCCGGCCGTCGCGGTGGTGAACCCCAGCCTGGCAGCGGTGTCCGGGCTGATCACGGCCTGCCCGGGGGCGGGCATCACGGCCGCCGCGAGGACCGCGTCGACGGCGACCTCGTGGCGGACGGGCTTGCGGCCGGCCGTGCCGCTCGCGCTGAAGTCGATCGGCTCGTCGTAGTTCAGGGCGAGCTTGCCGTCCTTCAGGTACCGGGCGTCGAAGACCACGGCCTTGCCCGCGGCGAGGGCCCGGCCGGCGGCCGGGTCGGTGACGCCGTAGAGGTTGTGCAGCAGGGTCGCGTCGCCGGCCATCAGCGGGCCGAAGGAGCTGCCGCGGCGACGATCGCCCTGGCAGCGCTTGTCGGTCGACAGGATCTGCTCGGCCTCTCCGGGCCCGAGCTCGCGGTCGTTGTCGAGGACCGGGCAGCGGTCCTCCTTGGGCAGGTCGACGCTGATGTAGCCGCACGGCGCGCCGTCCGAGCAGTCGCCCTTGTAGTGCACGTTCCGGACGTCGGCGCGCGGGCCGAGGTCCGGGATGCTGCGCTCGACGGCCTCGCGCATCTGCGGCAGCAGCTTGCCGTCGGTGTCGGACAGCCAGCCGCTGCCCAGCAGGACGGCGCCCGAGGGGCCGTGGGCGACGTACTCGCGCCGGTACTGCTCGTCGAAGCTGGCGGTGTAGACGCCGACCGCGACCGAGCCCGCGACGGCGGCCATCACGGCGGCGACGGCGGGCGCGGTGCGGCCGCGGTGGCGCACGGAGTCGCGCAGGGCGAGCCGGGGGCCGAGCGAGAGCCAGCGGCCGAGCCGGCCGAAGAGGCCGACCAGGTAGGGCGTGAGTGCGACCATGCCGAGTTCGGCCACGGCCGAACCACCGAGCACGGCGAGGCTGCGGTTGCCGACCCCGCTGGTGGCACCGAACAGGGCGAGGGCCGCGCCGCCGGCGAGCATCAGCAGGCCGAGCACGGCGAGCTTGCGGCTCGGCGGCTTGAGCGAGTCGCGGCCGGTGAGCGCGGAGACCACGTCCTGGCGGGAGGCCTGGACGGCGGGGACGACGGCGGCGAGCAGCCCGGTGACCAGGCCGACCAGGAGCACGCCGGTCAGGTCGAGCGGCTGGAGGGCGAAGTGGCCGAAGCGGCGGCCGGAGTACTCCTCGGCCTGGGTGCGCAGCAGGGCGACCAGGCCGACGCCGAGGGCGAGGCCGATCGCGGCGCCGGTGACGCCGAGGACGATGCCGCCGCCGAGCACGACGGCCCGGACGTTGGCGCGGTCACCGCCGGCGGCGGCGAGCAGGCCGAGCTGCCGCCGGGAGCGCCGGGCCCCGACGGCGAAGGCGGGGCCCGCGAGGAGGACGATCTCCAGCAGGGCCATGCCGACGACGGTCGCGAGGATGACGACGCCGGTCTTGTCGAAGTAGGAGGTCACCCGGGTCGAGTGCCGGTCCTCCTCGACGTAGAAGGGGACGTCGGCGCGGGCCGGGGGGTCGGTCAGGACGGCCCGGGAGGTGACGGTGAAGCCGTGGTCGTTGAGTCGGGTGACCTCGGGCCAGTCCAGGCCGGCGCCCGCCGGGAGCTTGACCAGCCAGCGGGTCGGCTCGCCGGTGCCGGAGCCCGGGCCGCGGGCGGCGCCCTGGGTCCCGGCGAGCCGGTCGATCACGGCGCCGGGCCTGGCGAAGAGCTCGGTGGCGGCGAGTTCGCCGGGGTACTCGTAGACGCCGGTGATGGTGAACGGGGTGGCTTCCAGGCCGCGGACGGCCGTCCGATCGCCGATCCTGAGGCCGGAGCGCTTGAGGAAGTCCGGGGTGACGGCGGTCTCGTGGTCGTTCGCCGGGGCGCGGCCCTTGACCAGGTTCACGCGGCCGTTCCAGACCGGGTCGTTCAGGTCGGCCTCGGTGACCCGGGTGGCGAGCAGGCCGTCGGTGCTGCTCGCGGCGGTGTACGGGCCCTGCCGCTCGGGCACCAGGGTGGCGCCGGCCGGGAGCAACTGCCGGGCCAGTTCGGCGGGTTCGGTGTCGAGGGAGCGCTGCTGCGCGGGGGTGTACCGGGGCTCGGCGCCGTCCTTGGCCTTGTCCTTGGGGTTCTCGATGCTGAACCCCTGCTCCGGGTCGGGCGCCTGCTTGACGGTGGAGCCGCGTTCGGCCAGCTCCAGTTCGGCGGCGGCCTGCCCCATGACCCGTACGGCGTGTTCGGCGGGCGAGAGCGCGGCACTGCGGAACACCACGTCGGCGCCGGTGACGCCGAGGACGGGCAGGGCGACCATCGCGACGACGAGAGCGCTGCGGCCCTTGGCGCGCAGGGCGTCGCGGCGGGCGATGCGCAGGGCGAGCCGCCAGGCGCTGAGCTTCACTCGTCCACCTTCATGCTGTTGGTGGCGGCGCTGACGAGCAGGCTGGCGGCGTCCTGGCTGACCGACTCGTCGACCATGCGGCCGTCGCGCAGGAAGACCACGCGGTCGGCCCAGGCGGCGTGCCGGGCCTCGTGGGTGACCATCATGGCGGCGGCGCCGGCGTCGCAGCGGGCCCGCAGGACGGCGAGGACGGCCTCGCCGGTGGTGGAGTCGAGGGCGCCGGTGGGCTCGTCGGCGAGGACCAGGCGGCGGTCGCCGATCAGGGCGCGGGCGATGGCCACGCGCTGCTGCTGGCCGCCGGACATGTCGTCGGGGAAGCGGTCGGCGAGCTCGGGGATGCCGAGTTCCTCCAGCGCGGCGAGCGCCTCGCGCCGGGCGGCGCGGGCGGACAGGCCGTCGAGTTCGCGCGGCAGCGAGATGTTCTCGGCGGCGGTGAGGGCCGGGATCAGGTTGTAGTCCTGGAAGACGTAGCCGACGGAGCGGCGGCGGACCTGGGCGAGCCGCTTGCGGCTGAGGTCGCCGAGGGCGACGCCCTCGACCAGGACCCGGCCGCCGCTCGGGGTGTCGAGGCCGCCGGCCAGGGTGAGCAGGGTCGACTTGCCGGAGCCGGAGGGGCCCATCACGGCGACGAACTCGCCGGGGTGGACCTTGAGGTCGACGCCGCGCAGGGCCTGGACCTCGGCTGCGCCGTGGCCGTGGACGCGGGTGACGTTCTCCAGGTGCAGCACCGGCGTCTGCCGGGACTCTCGGGTGTGGGACACGATTCCCCCCTTGTGCTGGGTGTGGGCCCGGGGCCGAGGGCCGGGGCCGGTGGTTCGGGGCCGGGCGCTCAGGCGCGCAGGCGGCGGCCGCGCTTGGCGGGCGCGCCGCCGTCGCGGGCGGCCTCGGCGGTACGGGTCTGCAGGAGTTCGGCCTGCTGGGCGAGCCGGGTCTCGCAGTGGTCGAGCCAGCGGATCTCGGCCTCGGTCTGGAAGATCAGCTGGTCCAGGACGAGCAGCCAGGCGAGGTCGTTGCTCGCCGAGGGCACCACGCCGGGCCGGGCCTCCCCGGCCAGGGCGCGACCCTTGAGCCGGGTGTAGTCCTGGAGCGCCTTGATGCTGTGCCGGCGCTGGCCCTGGACGACGGCGGAGACGTCCACCCCGGGGACGGTGACCGCCATCGCGAGCTTGATGGCCAGTTCGTCGCGCGGGGGGTTGGTCCGGGGCACCGGGGTGTCGAACCAGGCCCGCAGCTCGGCGCGGCCGGCGTCGGTGACGGCGTAGAACTGGTGGCCCTCGTCGTCCTCCCCGGCCGCCTCGACCAGGCCGTCCCGCTCCAGCCGGGACAGCGTGGTGTAGACCTGCCCGACGTTGAGCGGCCAGGTGGCGCCGGTGCGCGCCTCGAACTCGGTGCGCAGCTGGTAGCCGTAGCGCGGGCCCTGGTCGAGCAGGGCGAGCAGACCGTGACGGATGGACATACCGAGTATGTATACCCGGTATGCCCCACCGCCTCAAGCCGCACCCCCCTCCCCCGGCGACCGGGTACCGTCGTGCGGTGTGAGCCAGTTGCGCATCGCCACCTTCAACCTGTTGCACGGTCAGCCGCTCGCCCCGGACGGCGCGCCGCGGCCCTACCCCGCCGAGGCCGGGGAGCCCTTGGCCGAGGCGGTGGCCGCGCTGGACGCCGACGTGCTGGCGCTGCAGGAGGTGGACCGGTACCAGGCGCGCTCCGGCGGCACCGACCAGGCGGCGGTGGCGGCCGCCGCGATGGGCGCCAAGGACTGGCGCTTCGCCGCCGCGCTGCACGGCCGCCCGGCGCCGGTGGCGGGCTGGGTGCCGGACCCGTCCGGGCCGAACGGCCTGCGGGTGTACGGGCCGGACGAGGTGGGCGACGGCGCCCCGCCCTCGTACGGGACGGCCCTGCTGACCCGGCTGCCGGTGCGGCACTGGCGGGCCCGGCGCTTCGCCGCGGCGCCGTTCGGGCTGCCGCTGCGGGTCGCCGGGCGGCGCGGGCTGACCCAGGTACCGGACGAGCCGCGGGCCGCGCTGGCGGCGGTGCTGGAGGGCGAGCGCGGGCCGTTCACCGTGGTGGCGGCGCACCTGTCCTTCGTGCCGGGCTGGAACATGGCGCAGCTGGCGGGCATCCGGCGGTGGATCGCCGACCTGCCGCAGCCCTACCTGGTGCTGGGCGACTTCAACCTGGTGGGTGCGGTGCCGCGCACGGTGCTCGGCGGGGCGACGGCGCTGGAGCGCGGCTCGCCGCGGACGCGGGTGCGGGAGCTGCGGGCCGCCCGACGGGCCCGGCCGCTGTCGGCCGAGCCGCGTCGGCGGCGGGTGCGCGAGCCGCGGCCCCGGCTGCAGGGCTGGTACGACCTGGCGCGCACGCCGACGTACCCCTCGCACCGGCCGGCGGTGCAGTTCGACCACGTGCTGGCGGTCGGCGTGCCGCGCACGGCGGTGGGCCCGGCGGCCGCGCCGCGCGCGGCGGTGTCGGACCACCGGCCGCTGCTGGTCGAGGTGTCGCTGTAGGGCCGCCGCCGGCCCGGGAGCCGCCGCGAGGACCTGTGCGACGGCCTAGTGCCGGGTCAGCACCCCGGCCTGCTGCGGCACGTGGACGCCGGGCGTCGGCGGCGGTTCGTACTGCAGGAGCAGCATCGCCGCGTCGTCGCCGAGCTGGCGCCCGACGTGCCGCACCACGTCCTCGTGCAGGCGCCGCAGGACCTCGGCGGGGTGGCCGTCGGCGCAGCGCGGGAACCGCTCGGCGAGCGGGTAGAAGGCACCCGCGCGGTCCCGGGCCTCGATCACCCCGTCGGTGAACAGCAGCACCCGGTCCTCGCCCCGGAGCGGCACCCGGTGGACCGGCGGGCGGACGTCGGCCGGGTCGAGGACGCCCAGCGGCGGTACGGTCTCCGCGAGTTCGAGCGGCCGGACCTCCCCGCCGCGCAGCAGCAGCGGCGCGGGGTGGCCGCAGTTGACGATCTCGGCGGTGCCGTCGGGCCCGACGCCGATCAGCACCAGCGTGACGAACTCCTCCTCCACGCCCGGGTGGTCGTTCTCGTGCAGGGCGCGGTCGAGGCTGTCGGCCAGCCAGCCGGCCACCCGGTCCAGCGCGGACTCCTGGTGCGCGGCCTCGCGGAAGGCGCCGAGCACGGCGGCGGCCGTCTCGACCGCGCCGAGGCCCTTTCCGCGCACGTCGCCGACCACGGCCCGCACGCCGTGCCGGGTGTTGACCACCTCGTAGAGGTCGCCGCCGATCCGGGCGTGCGCGGCGGCGGCCTCGTAGTGGACGGCGGCCCGGACGGTGCCGACCCGCTCGGGGACGGGCCGCAGCAGGACCCGGCGGGCGATCGAGGCGACCAGCTGGGCGTCGGCCAACGCCCGTTCCTGGCGCAGTCGCAGGGTCGCGCTGACCCAGCCGATCGTGGCGACGAGCAGGACGGCGATGACGCTGGCGGCGTGCACGGACGAGCCGAGCGTGTCGCTGCGGAAGGCCATCAGGAAGGCCGCCGCCTCGGTGCACAGCCCGATGACGAACGGGTACCAGGTGCGCCGGCTGACCACGGCGGCCAGCGCGGGCACGGCGGTGAGGGCGGGTTCGACCGTCACCCCGGTGCCGCTGAGGTAGTCGAGGACGACGATCAGCGCCATGCCGATGAACGGCAGCGCCAGTGCCGTCCTCGGCCAGGTGCCGGTCGCGCCCGGAGCGGGCCCCGGGGTCGGCCCGGTGAACCGCTCTCTGATCCATCCGGTCGCGCTCAACGTCGGTTTCTCCAGCAGAAGGCGCCGATGCCCGGGGGCACCTGCGGTGATGACTGAGGGTTAGGGAATACGGGCCTCGCTGGCGGCCGGAGCACGGGGGTTGACCGGTTACCGACCCCACAATAGGCGCGAAACGTGCACGACGCACAGGTTTCGGGCACTGGCGTGATGACTTGGATGCTCTGCGTGACTCATTTATCACTGTTCCCGATCAGGAGCCGTTCCAACTCTTTTCGGTCGGGAAGTCCTGCCGGACGGACGATCCGCCCGCTGCGGACGTACAGGAACGACGCCGTGACCTGCTCGGGATCGACGCCGGCCTGCTCGGCCCAGGCCAGCCGGTAGACCGCGAGCTGCAGCGGGTCCGCGGTCTCCTCGCGGTGCGTCTTCCAGTCCACCACTTCGTAGCGTGACGCACCACCGGATCCTGACAACCCGTCATCGTCGCGGTAGACCGCGTCGATCCGGCCGCGCACCACCCGTCCCGCCAGCACCAGGTGGAACGGCGCCTCGACCCGGTGGGGCTTGCGCCGCGCGTACGGGGTGCGCAGGAACGCCTCCTTGAGCCGCTCCAGGTCCTGCTCGTCCTCGATGCCGTCGTCGTCGGCCCCGGGCAGCGCGCCGGGCTCGACCAGCAGCAGCGGCTCGATCCGGGACTGCACCCAGGCGTGGAAGCGGGTGCCGCGCCGGGCGGCCGGCTGCGGCGGGCGTGGCATCGGCCGGGCCAGGTCGCGCGCGAAACCGTCCGGGTCGGCGGCCAGCCGCAGCAGCTGGGTGGCGGACAGCGCGGCGGGCAGCGGCACCTCGCGCGCGGTGCGCCGGGAGCGCTCCAACTCGCCCAGCAGTGCGGTCAGATCGCGGTCCCAGGAGGCCAGCTGGCGCTGGTCCTCGGGGGCCATCGGCTCCGGCTCGGGCGCGGGCGCGCCGGCGAGACGGGCGCGCACCACCTCGGCGACCCGGCGGCGGGCGTGCTGCGCGGCCGGGTCCAGCGGCAGCGGCCAGGGGCGCTCGACGGGGGCGGCCAGCGCCGGGTTCTCGGCGCCCTGCTCCGGCTGCTCGGCCCAGTGTTCGACCTCGCCCGCACCGGGCCGCTCGCAGTGCTCGCGCAGCCCCTCCAGGAAGGCGGACGGGCCGCGGACGGCCTTCTGGCTCGGCCCCCACCAGTGCCCGGAGGCCAGCAGCAGCGCGCGGGGGCGGGTGAACGCGACGTAGCCGAGGCGCAGTTCCTCGACGGCGGTGTGCGCGGCCAGCTCCTTCTTGAAGGCGGTCATCGCCTTGCCGGTCCAGCCGCCGCGCACGTCCGGCAGGGTGGCCGCGTCACCGCGCAGGGCGTGCGGGAGCACGCGCTTGGCGCTGGTCCAGCGCTCGCGCGGGGTGCCGGAGGGGAACGCGCCCCGCACCAGGCCGGGGACGGCGACCACGTCCCACTCCAGGCCCTTGGACTTGTGCGCGGTGAGCACCTTCACGGTGTCCTCGCCGCCGGGCAGGCTGCTGTCCAGGCCGCGCTCGTACTCCTGCGCGGCGCGCAGGAAGCCGAGGAAGGCGGCCAGGCCCGGGTCGCCGTCGAGGTCGGCGAAGGAGGCGGCGACGTCCAGGAAGGCGTGCAGGGTCTCCCGCCGCCGGGCGGCCAGGGCCTGCGGGGAGGCGGCGAGTTCGACCTCCAGGCCGGTGACCGCCAGCACCCGGTGCAGCACGTCCATCAGCGGGTCGGCCAGCGAGCGGCGCAGGTCGCGCAGCTCCTGGGCGAGGCGGGCGAAGCGCACCCGCGCCTCGGGGGAGAACGGCAGGTCGTCGGGCGTGCCCTCGTCGCCGAACGGGGAGTCCAGGAAGCTCTCCACCGCGTCGGCCAGCGACACCACCTCGGTCGGATCGGCCTCGGCGACGGCCGCGGCCAGCGCCTCGACGCCCTCCGGCCGGTCGGTGCGGACCAGCTCGGCGGCCCGGCGGCCGAGCAGCGCGAGGTCGCGCGGGCCGATCCGCCAGCGCGGGCCGATCAGCAGCCGCACCAGCGCGGCGTTGGCGGTCGGGTCCTGCAGCACCTCGCAGACCGCCACCAGGTCGGCCACCTCGGGCAGTTGCAGCAGCCCGCCGAGGCCGACCACCTCGACCGGCACCTCGCGGGCGACCAGCGCCGCGTGGATGTCCGGGAAGGCGGCGCCGCCGCGGCACAGCACGGCGATCCGGCCGGGCGCGGTGCCGGTGCGCACCAGGTGGGCGATCGAGTCGGCGAGCCAGTCGACCTCCTCGGCGTGGGTGGGCAGCAGCGCCGTCCGGACGAAGCCGTCGTGCTCGGCGCCGGGGGCCGGGCGCAGCGCCTCGACGCCCTCGTGCATCTCCCGCAGCGGTGCGGCGAGTTCGTTGGCGAAGGCGAGCAGGCGCCCGCCGCTGCGGCGGTTCTCGCTGAGCGCGTAGCGCTCGGCCGGGCGGCCGCCGGCCCTGGGGAAGTGCCGGGGGAACTCGTCCAGGTTGGCGACGGAGGCCCCGCGCCAGCCGTAGATCGCCTGGCAGGGGTCGCCGACGGCGGTCACCGGGTGGCCGCCGCCCGCGCCGTCGGGGCCGGCGCCGAAGAGCCCGGCGAGCATCAGGCGCTGGGCGACCGAGGTGTCCTGGTACTCGTCCAGCAGCACGACCCGGAACCGGTCGCGCAGCAGTTCGCCGACCTCGGGGCGCTGCTGGGCGAGCCGGGCGGCGGCGGCGATCTGGTCGCCGAAGTCCATCAGCCCGGCGGAGCGCTTGCGGCGCCGGTACTCCTCCACCAGGCGCAGCAGCTCCAGCCGGGCCCGGGCGGTGGCCGGGACGGCCCGCAGGTCGTCGTTGGTCAGCTTGACGGTGGCGAGGGTGTCCAGCAGGTCCTGGTCGAACTCGCGCAGGGTCTGCGGCTCGACCAGGTGCTCGGCGAGTTCGCCGTCCAGCGCGGTCAGGTCGGCGACCAGGTTGGCGAAGGTGCCGGTGAGCGCCGGGAACGGGCCGCGGGCGGTGCGCAGGACCTTGGCGGCGAGCTGGAAGCGGGTGGCGTCGGCGAGCAGCCGCACGTCCGGCTCGATGCCGATCCGCAGACCGTGCTCCTTGAGGAGGCGGCCGGCGAAGGCGTGGTAGGTGGAGATCTCCGGGTCGCCGAGCGGTTCGGCGGCGTCCCGGTCGGCCGCGCTCCCCCAGCCTTCGGCCTGGGGGACCCCCAGCCCGCAGACCCGCAGGGCGGCCCGGACGCGTTCGGCGAGCTCGCCGGCGGCCTTGTTGGTGAAGGTGAGGCCGAGCACCTCCTCGGGCCGCACGGCGCCGGAGCCGACCAGCCAGACGACCCGGGCGGCCATCACGGTGGTCTTGCCGGAGCCTGCGCCGGCCACGATCACGGCCGGCTCCAGGGGCGCGCCGATGGCCGCCATCTGCTCCCGGTTGAACGGGATCCCCAGCAGCTCCTTGAGCTGGTCGGGATGGCTGAGCACGGCGGTCACCCCGCAACCGTAACCGGAGCGACGGACAAGCCTTACCTCGCCGGGTCCGGACCGGGTCCGGACCGCCAGCCCGACCGCAGCCCGACCGCAGCCCGACCGGGGCCCGACCGGGGCCGCCGGGCGGCAACCGGGGCGCAGCCGGCCCGCCGGGTCCGCTACTCGACCAGCTGGGCCCCGTCCCGCTGGGCCGAGCAGCTGCGGCGGAAGGCGCAGCGGTCGCAGCCGCCGCCGGTCCGCGGGACGAAGCGCTCGGCGAGGACCTTCCCGGCCGCCTCGGCGAGCAGGCCCTCGATCCACGGCTCGCCCTCCGGCGGCTCCTGCCGCTGCACCTTGGGCGCGTCCTGGGCGGCCTTGGCGGCGGGCTCGCGCAGGTGGACCAGCTCGGCGCCGCCGGTGGCCGGGGGCCGCTCGGCGAAGCCGGGCAGCTCGTTGAGGGCGCCGGCCCGGACGGCGAGCTGGTACACCGCGAGCTGCTTGTGCTCGGGCATGGACCTGTCACTGGGGATCTGCTTGCCGGTCTTGAAGTCGACCACGTAGGCGCGCCCGGCCCGGTCCTGCTCGACCCGGTCCATCGAGCCGCGGATGCGCACCGAGACGCCGCCGACGTCCAGGGTGACGTCGAAGCCGTGCTCGGTGGCGACCACGTCCCGGCCGCGTTCCAGCACGTGCCAGTTGAGGAAGCGCTCCAGGGCGGCGCGGGCCTCGGTCTTCTCCTGGTGGGACTTCCAGGGCGCGTCGAAGGCCAGCGCGTCCCAGACGGTGTCCAGGCGCTCCATGAGGACGGCGAGGTCGGCGGGGGTCCGGCCGGAGCCGACCTCGTCGGCGAGCGCGTGCACCACGTTGCCGAAGCCCTGCGCGGCCGAGCCGGCGGTGCGCGCCTTGACCTCCTTGTCCAGGAACCACTGCAGCGAGCAGCTCTCCAGCTGCTCCAGGCCGCTGCCGGACAGCCGCACCGGCAGGTCGGCGCTGCGCAGCGGCTCGGGGGCGGCGGTCGGGTCGTCCAGGCCCCACCAGCGCTCCGGGTGGGCGGCGGGCACCAGCGGCAGCCCGTCCTCGTCGGTGGCGGCGGCCAGGGTGGCGAGCCGTTCGGCGGCGGCGCGGCGCAGCTCGGGCGTGCGGGCGGGGTCGACGGTGACCGCGCGCAGTTCGGCGACCAGCGCGGCGACGGACAGCGGGCGGCGCGGGCGGTGGGTGACGTCCTCGACGGTGACCGGCGGGGTGCGGCGCACCACCTTCCCGGTCCGCGGGTCGACGTCCTCGCGGTAGAGCTCGCGCAGGAAGCGGGAGGGCTCGTCGCCGTCGTCGGCGGGGGCCTTGACGGCGGTGACGATCAGCCGCTCCCTGGCCCGGGTCGCGGCGACGTAGAAGAGGCGGCGCTCCTCGCCGAGCAGGGCGGCCGGGGAGAGCGGTTCGGCGAGGCCGTCGCGGCCGATCCGGTCGGCCTCCAGCAGGGAGCCGCGGCGGCGCAGGTCGGGCCAGAGGCCGTCCTGGACGCCGGCCACCACGACCAGGCGCCACTCCAGGCCCTTGGAGCGGTGGGCGGTCATCAGCCGGACGGCCTCGGGGCGCACGGCCCGGACGGTGAGGGTGTCGGCGGCGATGTCCTGGGCTTCGAGTTCGGCGAGCAGGTCGAGGGCGCTGCGGTGGCCGGTGACCTGTTCCTCGGCCCGGGCGGCGGTCTCGAACAGGGCGCACAGCGCGTCCAGGTCGCGGTCGGCGTTGCGGCCGGCCGCGCCGCCGCGCAGGGCGGCCCGCTCCAGCCGCTCGCGCCAGCGGCGGCTGCCGTCCCACAGCTCCCAGAGCGCCTCCTCGGCGGTGCAGCCGCCGGCCAGCAGTTCGCGGACCTTGCGCAGCAGGGTGCCGAGGTCGCGGGCGCGGCGGGCGTGCGCGGGGTCGAGGGCGACCAGCCGCTCGGGTTCGGCCAGGGCCTCGCGGATCAGCTCGTCGGCCGGGCGCGGGGCGGCGGCGGGACGGCCTTCGGCCCGCAGTGCGGCGCGTTCCTCCTCGCGCAGGGCGCGGCCCAGGCGCCGCAGGTCGGAGCCGTCGAGGCCGCCGAGCGGGCCGGTGAGCAGGGCGTGCGCCAGTTCGGTGGTGAGCGGGTCGGGGGTGTCGGCGGCGTCGGTGTCCTCGTCCTCGCCGTGCCGGTCGCGGGCGGTCCGCCACGCCGCCTGCAGCGCGCAGACCCGCAGGGCGAGCAGCAGCTGGGCGACGGCCGGTTCCTCGCGCAGCGGCAGGTCGTCGCCGTCGATCTCCAGCGGGACGCCGGCCGCGCCGAGCGCCCGCCGCACGCCCGGTATGGACCGGGCGCCGGCCCGGACCAGCACGGCCATCTCGCCCCAGGGCACGCCGTCCTCCAGGTGGGCCCGGCGCAGCAGGTCGGCGATCGAGTCGAGCTCGGCGCCGGGGGTCGGGTAGGTGTAGACCTCCACCCGGCCGCCCTCGCGGGAGGGCAGCAGGGCGCGGTGCTGGGCGAGCTTGTCGGCGGGCAGCCGGCCCATCGGCATCCGCCGGGCGATCTCCCGGGAGGCCGCGAGCAGCAGCGCGCCGGAACGGCGGGAGACCCGCAGCACCTTGACCTCGGCCGGTCCGCCGTCCGCGCGGCGGAAGGTCTGCGGGAAGTCGAGGATGCCGTTGATGTCGGCGCCGCGGAAGGCGTAGATCGACTGGTCGGGGTCGCCGACCGCGACCAGGTCGCGTCCGCCGCCCGCGAGCCGGCGCAGCAGCCGGACCTGGGAGGGGTCGGTGTCCTGGTACTCGTCGACGAAGACGACGTCGTAGCGCCGGCGCAGCTCCTCCTCGACCTCGGGGCGCTCGGCGAGCAGGACGGCGCGGTGGACGAGTTCGGCGTAGTCCAGGACGCCGCGCAGGTCGAGCACGTCGAGGTAGTCGGCCAGGAAGTGCGCGGCGGCGGCCCAGTCGGGGCGCTGGACGCCCTGGGCGAAGCGCTCCAGCTCGGCCTCGCCGAGGCCGAGCTCGCGGCTGCGGGCGAGGACGGCGCGGACCTCGTCGGCGAAGCCGCGGGTGGTCAGGCAGGCCCGCAGGTCCAGCGGCCAGGCGATCCGGGAGCTGCCGAGGCGGGCGTCCTCGGCGCCGCCGGCCAGCAGTTCGCGGACCATGACGTCCTGCTCGGGGCCGGAGAGCAGCCGCAGCGGCTCGGCGTAGTCCCGCGGGTCCTGGTGGGCGCGCAGCAGGGCGTAGCAGAAGGAGTGGAAGGTGGTGGCCTGCGGGGCGGCGGCGGAGCTGCCGAGCCTGCCGGACATCCGGTCGCGCAGTTCCATCGCAGCCTTGCGGCTGAAGGTGAGGACGAGGATCCGCTCGGGGTCGGTGCCGTCCTGGATCCGCCGGGCGACCGCCTCGACCAAGGTGGTGGTCTTGCCCGTGCCGGGCCCGGCCAGCACCAGCAGCGGCCCGTCCCCGTGCTCGACCACGGCGCGCTGGTAGGCGTCCAGCACCGGCGGGTCGGGCTGGACGAGCGGGCTGCGCACGAGCCGGTAGGGCGAGCTCATGCCCCCGCCTCGCCGCGCTCGACGGGGGCATCCGCCCGCGTGCGCCTGTTGATGGCTCGCTCGCTTCGCTCGCTCACGTACTGGTCCCGGGGTCGAACTGGGGCATGGCCGGGCGGGCCCCGCCGGGGCCCGCCCGCATCGAGCCTACGGTCCTCCCCCGTCAATCCCGTCCGTGCGGGAAGTCCGGGGACATCTCCCGGCCGTCCCAGCGGGCCCGCCGGAGGTCGACCCGGGGCGGATCGGTGAGCTCGCGCAGCGGGGTGCCCTCCTCGCCGTAGTGGGCGAGGGCGCGGTGCTCGTGCCCGGGCAGGAAGCGGCCGTCCGCGCGGATCACCCGCCACCAGGGCACCGAGCCGCCGTACCGGGCCATCACCCGGCCGACCTGCCGGGGGCCGCCCTGGCCGAGGTACTCGGCGACGTCGCCGTAGGTCATCACCCTGCCGGGTGGAATCCGCTCGGTCAGGTCGAGCACCAGTTCGGCGAAGGGCGGTAGGGCGTCCGGGAGGCCGTCGTCTGTTACGTCCGTCACCTGGGGCATTCTTCCTCACAGGGGCGCACCCGCGGTCCGGTGCGAACGGAACGCCGCGCCCTATCCGGCCCCTGTCCAGCACGGGGCGCCGGAGCATGCCACCATCTTCGGGGCGGTGAGTGGTGATACGAGGACAAGACCAGATGACCGGGACGGCTGACGTGGGCGTGGACAAGGACTCCGACGAGTCCGCCGCCGCCGTGCCTCCGGCGCCCGGCGGCGGGACCGAGGGCCGGCCCGAACCCGGGCCGACGCCGGAGGTCTCCCTGGTCAAGGACCTGACGGTCAGGCCCCCGGTACCCGCGCCCGCCCCCGAGCAGCCCGGCCGGCCCGCCCCGCCGGAGGCCCCGGAGCAGGACGCCCCCAAGCCGGTGGTCCCGGCGCCGACCGTCCCGGAGGCACCGGCCGCCCCGGAACCGCCGCCCGGCGGCCAGAAGCCGCCGGACGACACCCCGCACCCGTCTGACGACAGCGGGGACCAGCCGGACGACGCCCCGCACCTGGACGTCGACGAGCCGCTGCTCGCCGCCCGCGCGCACCGCCCGTCCGACCTGATCCGCTTCCTGGCCGGCGTCTTCGGCATCGTCATGGTGTTCGTGTTGGCCGGCATCGCCACCTCGACCACCACCGGTATCGAACAGGACATCGCCACCAACGCGCCGCACTTCTCCGCGGTGCTCTCCACCATCACCGGCCTGATCTCCAGCGTCGCGGTGCTCGCCGTGCCGCTGGCCTTCGCCGTCGAGCGGCTGATCAAACGCGACGGCCTGCGGGTCGCCGACGGCGTGCTCGCCTCGGTGCTCGCGTACGGCGTCTCGCTCGGCATCGACTGGTGGGTGGCCGAGGGCGCCTCCGAGCACATCCGCGACGCGCTGACCAGGCTGCCGCTGGACAGCAACGGCACCCTCACCGACCCGGTGCACGGCTACCTCGCCCCGGTGATCGCCTACATGACCGCCGTCGGCATGTCGAGCAGACCGCGCTGGCGGGTCGCCCTCTGGGTGGTGGTCGTCTTCAGCGGCATCACCGAGCTCCTCGGCGGCTACACCACCCCGCTGTCACTGATGCTCACCGTGCTGATCGGCTGGTCCGTCGCCTACGGCACGCTGTACGCGATCGGCTCCCCCAACATCCGCCCGACCGGCCAGCACCTGCTGATCGGCCTGCGCAAGGTCGGCTTCACCCCGAACGGCGCCCACCGCGCCCCCGACGCCCCCGGCGGCACCCGCCGCTACTCCGTCACCCAGCAGGGCGGCCCGCCCCTGGACGTCCACATCATCGACCGCGAGCAGCAGGCCTCCGGCTTCTTCTACCGGGCCTGGCGACGGCTGCGGCTGCGCTCGGTCGCGGTGCGCCGCAGCCCGCAGTCGCTGCGCCAGGCGCTGGAGCAGGAGGCCCTGATCGCGTACGCGGCGGCCGCCTCGGGCGCCCGCGCGCCGCAGCTGGTCGCCACCTCCGAGCTCGGCCCGGACGCCGCGATCCTGGTGTACGAGAACGTCGAGGGCCGCACCCTCGACGAGCTGGCCGACGAGGAGGTCACCGATCAGGTGATGGCCTCGATCTGGCAGTCGGTGGGCGCCCTGCACGAACGCCGGATCGCCCACCGCCGGCTGACCGGCGAGTCCCTGCTGGTGGTGGACGACCGGAACGGCTGCCTGGTCAACCTCTCCGGCGGCGACATCGCCGCCACCGACCTGACCCTGCGCATCGACGTCGCCCAGCTGCTCACCACCTTCGCGCTGCGGATCGGCCCGGAGCGGGCCGTCGCCACCGCCAACGCGGTGCTCGGCGCCGAGCGGGTCGCCCAGGCGCTGCCGCTGCTCCAGCCGGTCGGGATGAGCCGCTCCACCAGGGTCGACCTCGCCAAGCTCAGCAAGGAGCGCAAGGCCACCGCCCGGGCCAAGGCCCTGGCGCAGGTCGCGGCCGGCGAGCGCACCCAGCAGCAGGCCGAGGAGGACATCGCGGCGGCCGGCGAGGACCTGCTCAGCCGCATCCGCGGCCAGATCCTGCAGATCGCCCCCGAGGCGCCGATGGAGCCGGCCAAGCTGGAACGGCTGAAGCCGAAGACGCTGATCATGCTGATCGCGCTCACCTTCGCCGCCTACCTGGCCCTGACCACCATCAAGCCGGCCCAGCTCAAGCTCTCCCAGATGAACTGGGCCTGGGCCGCCGCCGCCCTGCTCGCGGCCGCCTTCAGCTACGTCGCCGCCGCGATGAGCCTGACCGGCTTCGTCCCCGAGCGGCTGCCGTTCCGGCGCACCGTCGCCGCCCAGCTGGCCGGCTCCTTCGTCAAGCTGGTCGCCCCCGCCGCGATCGGCGGCATCGCGCTCAACACCCGCTACCTGCAGAAGGCCGGCATCCGCTCCGGCCAGGCGGTCGCCTCGGTCGGCGCCTCCCAGCTGGCGGGCCTGGCCGGGCACCTGCTGCTGCTGTTCAGCTTCGGCCTGATCACCGGCAGCCAGACCAACGGCGACCTCTCCGCCTCCCGTGCGGTGATCATCGGCGTGCTGAGCGCCGCCGTGCTCGCCCTGGTGGTGGCCGCCGTCGCCCCGCTGCGCCGGTTCGTGCTGGGCCGGCTGCGCTCGCTGTTCTTCGGCGTGGTGCCGCGGATGCTCGACCTGATGCAGACGCCCAGCAAGCTGGTCACCGGCTTCGGCGGCATCCTGCTGCTGACCCTCTCCTTCACCGCCTGCCTGGACTTCTCGGTGCAGGCCTTCGGCGGCAACGTCAGCTTCTCGGCGGTCGCGGTGGTCTTCCTGACCGCCAACGCGGCCGGCTCTGCGATCCCCACCCCGGGCGGCATCGGCCCGGTCGAGGTCGCCCTGATCGGCGCCCTGACCGTCGCGGACGTGTCCCCGGCGGTCGCCACCCCGGCGGTCTTCCTCTACCGGGCGCTGACCTTCTGGCTGCCGGTCCTGCCGGGCTGGATCGCCTACAACGTGCTGCAGCGCAGGAACGCGCTCTGAACCGTCGCCGGAACACGGCGGAGGGCCCCACCGGTCGTCCGGTGGGGCCCTCCGCCGTCCACGCGGGCCGCGCGTTCTCCGCGGGCTGCGTGCTCTGCGTGCTCTGCGCGTGCTGCGTGTTCCGCGCGTCCTAGTAGACCGGCTTGTGCGGCTCGATCTGGTTCACCCAGCCGAGCACGCCGCCGCCGAGGTGGACGGCGTTGGCGAAGCCCGCCGCCTTCACCACGGCCAGCACCTCGGCCGAGCGCACGCCCGACTTGCAGTGCAGCACGATCTTCCGGTCCTGCGGCAGCTTCTCCAGCGCGTCGCCCATCAGGAACTCGTTCTTGGGGATCAGCACCGCGCCGGGGATGTTGACGATCTCGTACTCGCCGGGCTCGCGGACGTCGATGAGGTAGATGTCCTCCCCGTCGTCCTGCCACTGCTTCAGCTGGTGCGAGGTGACGGTCGAACCGGCGGCGGCGGCCTGCGCCTCGTCCGACACGACGCCGCAGAAGGCCTCGTAGTCGATCAGCTCGGTGACCGTCGGGTTCTCGCCGCAGACCGCGCAGTTCGGGTCCTTGCGGACCTTCACCTGGCGGTAGTTCATCTCCAGGGCGTCGTAGATCATCAGTCGGCCGACCAGCGGGTCACCGATGCCCGCCAGCAGCTTGATCGCCTCGTTGACCTGGATCGAGCCGATGGACGCGCACAGCACGCCCAGCACGCCGCCCTCGGCGCAGGAGGGAACCATGCCCGGCGGCGGGGCCTCCGGGTACAGGCAGCGGTAGCAGGGGCCGTGCTCGGCCCAGAAGACGCTGGCCTGGCCGTCGAAGCGGTAGATCGAGCCCCACACGTACGGCTTGCCGAGCAGCACCGCGGCGTCGTTCACCAGGTACCGGGTGGCGAAGTTGTCGGTGCCGTCCACGATCAGGTCGTAGCCGGAGAAGATCTCCAGGACGTTGGAGTTGTCGAGGCGCTCCTCGTGCAGCACCACGTCGACGTAGGGGTTGATCTCCTTGACCGAGTCCCGCGCCGACTCCGCCTTGGAGCGGCCGACGTCCGACTGGCCGTGGATGATCTGGCGCTGCAGGTTGGACTCGTCCACCACGTCGAACTCGACGATGCCCAGCGTGCCGACACCGGCCGCGGCCAGGTAGAGCAGGGCGGGCGAGCCGAGACCGCCGGCGCCGACGCAGAGCACCTTGGCGTTCTTCAGCCGCTTCTGCCCGGCCATGCCCACGTCGGGGATGATCAGGTGGCGGGAGTACCGGTGGACCTCATCGACGGTGAGCTCGTCGGCCGGCTCGACCAGGGGTGGCAACGACACGGGGACTCCGATGGGTGTCTTGTTCGGGTGGCCAGGGCCAGCCGCGGTGTGGGGTTGTTGCGCCGCCACTCGGGTGGCTGTCTAGGCCAACAGTGTCACGCCCCACCGGTATTCCGAGACAGCTCGTCCGGTGGGCGAGACGGGCCGCGTCGGATCGTGGGACCGGCCACCGGACCCCCCGCAGCCGCTCCGAGCCTGGGTTTCACGGGCCCGGAGCGGCTGCGGAGCACCCTCAGACCCGACAGGCCGTCTCCAGCCAGACGTCCCCCAGCGACTCCTCCAGCGGCACCTGTGTCCGCCATCCGAGACGGTCCCGGGCGGTCCGGACGTCCGCCTGCCGCCACGGCACCGGCTCGCCCGGCACCGCCCGGCCCTCCGGCCGGTGTCCCTCCGACCGGTGGCCCGGCAGGTAGGGGCCGGGCAGGTGGTGGTGGCCGGGCAGGTGGTGGTCGCCGCCCGTCCCGACGGCCTGCGCGGGCAGCAGGACCTGCCGGTTCTCCTCGACGATCGACCCCTCGAAGCCGGAGGCCCGCACCAGCAGCTGGGCCGCGTCCCGGGCCCGGACGGCGTGCCCGCTGCCGATGTTGACCACCCCGGTCGCGGCCGACACCGCGGCCGCCTGGATGGCCCGCGCGACGTCCCGCACGTCGACGAAATCCCGGTATCCGGACAGGTCCGGCATCCGCACCTGGTTCTCGTCCCGCTCCAGCGCCCGCCGCAGCCCCTCGGCCAGCCGGCCGAACAGCGAGGCGGTCGGCGCCCCGGGCCCCACCACGTCGAACACCCGCAGCACCGCCGCGTCCAGCCCGGAGGCCAGCACCAGCTCCGTCCCGGCCAGCTTGGACACCCCGTACGGACCGACCGGCCGCGGCTCGGCCTGCTCGGACACCGGCACCCCGCCGGGCACCGGCCCGTACTCGGCGGCCGAGCCGACGTGCACCAGCCGGGCCGGCTCCCGGCTGCGCCGGATCGCCTCGCAGACCGTCGCGACGGCCAGCGTGTTCGACCGGATCAGGGTGCGCGAGCTGCCGTAGGTGGCGCCCGCGCAGTTGATCACCACCTGCGGCGCGACCGCGTCCAGGAAACGGGCCAGCGCGCCCGGGCTCCCGGTGGTCAGGTCGAAGCGGATGTCGGCCGAGTCGCGCCGGCCGAGCACCGTCACCTGCAACTCCTGGTCCATCAGCAGACGGTCGGTGACCCGGCGGCCGATGAAGCCGTCGGCGCCCAGCAGCAGCACCCTCATCGGGGGTGTCCTTCCACGAAGCGAGGTCGGGGGACGACCTGGCGGACTGAAATCAACGAACGGACGAAACGCGGATCGGGGAACGCGGGCCGGGCAGCCGGGTCGGGGACCCGGGTCCGGACCCGGTCGGGGACCGGGGCCACCCGGCGGATCAGCGGTGCGAGCCGGCCCGGCCGAGCACCGCCCCGGCGTACGCGAGCAGCGCCGCCGCGACGGCACCGCCGCCGAGCAGGAGGGCCGACGACAGGGAGCGGCCCAGGGCGAGCAGCCCGAGCGTCGCGGCGGGCCCGGCCAGCGCGCCCGCCGCGGCCGCCGTCGGCCGGCCGCAGCGCGCCAGCAGCGCGGGCAGTACCAGCAGCAGGCCCAGCACGCCCTGCGCCGCCCACGGCGCGGGGCCGGCCCGCTCGGCGGCCAGGTGCAGCAGCCCGCCGCCGTGGCCGGGGCCCGGGCGCGGTGCGAGCACCGAAAGCACGGCCAGCGCGGCGAAGGTCAGCACCGCGAGCACCGCCAGGTGCAGGGCGACCGCGACCGGCAGCACCGGCCGCATCCGGGACCGGAACTCGGCCAGGGTCCCCGCCGCGCCGAGGTGGCCGCGGCCGACCTGCCGGTACCAGCGGGCCGCCCGCTCGGCCGACCCGGCCGACACCGCCGCCGCCAGCACCAGCGCGGCGGCCAGCGGCCGGTCACCGCCCGGTACGGCCAGCGGGAGCAGCAGCAGCCCGGCCAGTCCCAGCCCGTACCCGAGCACAGCCGGTCGCGGGCGAAAACCGGCGGACCGGCGCACCCCTGGCTCCGGCCGCGGCCCGAGCGGGTCCGCCGGGCGGACCGGCCCGGTGAACGGCGAGCCTGGCTCGTGCCACGGCGGCACGGCCGACGCGGCCAGCGTGGGCAGCAGCACCAGCGGCACGGCGGCGGGCAGCAGCACCGGCCAGCGGGCGCCGAGCGCGGCCGCCCCCGCGCAGGGCAGCGCGGCCAGCGCGGCGGCGGTCAGCGCCGCCCGGGCCGCGGCCCCGCGCCGCCGCGGCCGGACCGGCCCGGGCTCCGGCGGGCGGCGGGGCACCCGGGCGTACAGCTCGTCGGCGAGCGAGAACAGGTCGGCGTGCCGACAGCGGGCGGCGGCGTCCGGGCCGAACCCGGCCTCCTCCAGCCCGGCGGCGATCTCCAGCGGGTCGACGGCGCGCTCGCACAGCGCCCGGTGTGCCGTCATGACCTCGCGCACCGGGTCCGCGCTGCCGCCGGGCGTCGCGGGGCCGGACATCAGACGGCCTCCGCGAGCACCGCGGGCTCCGCGAGCACCGCAGGCTCCCGCTCGGCCGGCTCCCGCGCACCGGCGCCCCCGCCGTCCTCGGGGGCGCCCACCCGGCCGTCCGCGAGCCAGTACTCGGCGGGGCGGGCGAACGGGCGCGGCACCGGAGCACCCTCGCCGCCGCCCCCGCCGCCGGGGAAGGCCGGGTACTGCGAGACCAGCTCCAGGTAGATCTCCCGGAAGGCGGCTATGACCGGTTCGACGGCGAAGCGTTCCTGCGCCCGCAGCCGCCCGGCCAGCCCGAGCCGGGCCCGCCGCTCCTCGTCGCGCAGCAGCGCCAGGCAGGCGCCGGCCAGGGCGCGCGGATCGCGGGCGGGCACCAGCAGCCCGGTCGGCCCGACCACCTCGCGGGCCACCCCGACATCGGTGGACACCACCGCCCGGCCGCTGAGCATCGCGTCCGCGAGCAGCCGGGGGCCGCGCTGGGAGAGCGCCGAGAAGACGACCACCGTGCCGGACTCCCAGGCCCGCGCGAGCGACTCCGGCCGCCCGGCGAAGTCCACCGCGGCGGCCACCCCCAGCCGCTCGGCCACCGCCGCGCAGTGCGCCCGGTAGCCGGGCGCCGCCTCCTCGCCGTACAGCACCAGCCGGGCACCGGGCAGTTCCTCGCGGACCCGGGCCAGGGCGTGCAGCGCCAGCTCCGGGTCCCGCCCGGGCTCCAGCGCGCCCGCCCACACCAGGGTCGGCGCGGCCGGCTCCGCCCCGGCGGCCGGGCGGTCCACCGCCGGCGTCCCCTCGTACACCACCCGGGTGCGCGCCGGGTCGGCCCCGCAGCGGCGCTGCCACTGCCGGTCGTGGGCGCTGCCGGGGGTCAGCACGGCCGCCTGCCGGTAGGTCTCCTCGGTGAGCGCCCGGAAGAAGGACAGCAGCAGCGCCCGCACCGGCCAGCGGTAGGGCGCCTCGCGGTAGCCGAGGTACTGCTCGCGCAGGTGCAGCCCGTGCTCGGTGACGACGAACGGCACCCCGTGCAGGTGCCGGGCCACCAGGGCGGGCAGCGCGGCGAGGCCGCCGCCGACCACGTGGCACAGGTCGGCCGCACCGAGGCCGCCCGGGCCGGTGCCGTACCAGGGCGCGGACAGCGGCCGCAGGCACTGCTCCAGCAGGTCGGCCGCGACCAGCACGTCGCACACCAGCGGCCGGCCGGCCGAGGTGTCCGCGCCGGGCAGCCGCCAGGTCCGCTCCAGGATCCGGCGGGCGTGCCCGGAGGCCAGGAAGGCGGGCAGCGTGCCGTCCGCCCGGGCCAGCACCGCCAGCCGGTACAGCCCGGGGCCGAACCCGGCCCGCTCCCCCGGCAGCACCAGGGCCCGCACCAGCTCCTCGTACGCCCCGGCGTACCGGCGTCTGCGCAGCGCGCCCGGCGCCCGCCCGCCCGGCCGGGGCCCCCACAGCGCCAGGTCACGGGTGTCGTGCCGGGCCGTCGGCGACGGCCGCTCGACGGCGCCCGGGCCCCGCGGTCCGGTGAGCAGGTACAGCGCGAAGTCGTGCTCCGGCAGACCCCGGACCAGCCGGTCGCACCAGCCTCCGGCACCACGCCGGGCATACGGACGGGCACCCTCGGTGAGCAGGGCAACGCGCACGGGAGACCTCCAGGACAGAGCGGATCCGCGGGCGGATCACGGGCGGCGGATCGACGGACGGATCGACGGACGGATCGACGGACGGCCGAGCGGCCCGGGCAGTGGCCGGGGCGCCCCCGCACGGCGGCGGGGACGGCCGGGGAGCGGTCGGCCGGGCCGGCGGCCGCGGCACCCCGGGCGGCGGTCCGTCGGCCCGGCCTCGGCCGCACCGCGTTCCGTTCCCCCGGGCGCCCGACCGCTCCGGCCGGCGGGCCCGACCCGCCGCGACCCCGGCCGCGGCCGGACCCCGGTTCCTCCGGCGGCCGCGCCTCCCCCACACCTGTTCGGTCCGACAGCAGAAAGGTAGGACCGGCCCCGGGCAATCCATCGGTCACATGCCTGGCTGCCACCTGAACGAGTGAAACGCCGTGACCTCGACCCGAACCGGGCCGTTACCGGGCGGTGTACGCGGCCACCCGTGGCATCCGTACCGCCCGCACCCGTACCGCCCGCGCCCGGGCGGTCCGTACCCGCGGCACCCGCTCAGCCCCCGGCGTGCGCGATCAGCTCCCGGACGGCGCGGGCGACCGCGTCGGGGTGCTCCAGCATCGCCACGTGCCCCGACTCCGGCAGCACCAGCAGCCGGGCGTCCGCGAAGGCCGCGCAGGCGCGGCGGGCCGAGCGGTAGGAGACCAGCTTGTCGCGCAGCCCGTACACCAGCAGCACCGGCACCGTCACCTGCTCGACCTGCCGCCACAGTGCCTGCTCGCCGCGCTCGGTGTACGCCGAGACGATCCCGCGGGCCGACCCGATCAGCGCCGGCATCGCGTGCGGCACCTCAAGCCGGCGCCGGTACTCGGCGACCGCCTCGGCCCGGGCGGCCGGGCTCAGGCTGCCCGGGTCGCCGTAGACCAACCGCAGCAGGTCCTCGGTGGCCGCCTCGACGTCGCGCCGGTTCGCGGCCAGCCGGCGCAGCACCGCGGGCACCCCGGGCACCGCGAGCAGGCCGGTCGGCCAGGCGGAGCGCTGCGGGGGCAGCTCGGGCAGGGCCGGCGAGACCAGGGTGAGGCTGCGCACCAGGTCCGGCCGGAGCGCCGCGAGCCGGACGGCGACCGCGCCGCCGAGGGAGTTGCCGAACAGGTGGACGGGGCCGCGGTCGGCGGCCTCCAGGCAGCCGATCACCGCGCGGACGTGACCGGAGACGGTGAGGTTGCCGTCGGTGGGCGGGTGGGAGCGGCCGAAGCCGGGCAGGTCCACGGCCTCGCCGTCGACCAGACCGGAGAGCCGGTCCATCAGGGCCGTCCAATTGGCGGCCGAGCCGCCGAGCCCGTGCACGAAGAGGCCGGGCGCGCGCCCGTCGGTGAGGCCGTCGGCGGCGGGGCGGTGCACCGCGAGCACCGCGCCGGGAACCTCGACCGTACGTACCTGCTGCTCAGCGCTGCTCATGGTGGACGATGGTAGTGAGCCGCGGGCCGGAGCACCCGGGACGGTCCGGCCGTTCCTTCCCCCCGCCGCACCACTGCCGAGGCCGAGGTCAGCGCCGTATTGTGGGCTCCTGACAACCAGGCCGACCGACTTTTCTCGCCGCCGCCGAACGCGGGCGCGGTTACCGAAAAGTAGAATCGGCCATCTTGCCAGCCCCGAACAGACCCGAAGTGAAGGAGCGCCGTGACGGCCATCCAGGAGGCGCAGGAGCGCCCGCGCGGTGCCCGCCTGCCGCGAAGCGCCCGCCGTGAACAACTGCTCGGTGCCGCCCAGGAGGTGTTCGTCGCGCAGGGCTACCACGCGGCCGCCATGGACGACATCGCCGACCGCGCCGGGGTCAGCAAGCCGGTGCTCTACCAGCACTTCCCCGGGAAGCTGGACCTCTACCTGGCGCTGTTGGACAAGCACTGCGACGCCCTGGTCGAGTCGACCCGCCACGCGCTGTCGACGACCACCGACAACAAGCAGCGCGTGGCCAACACCATGGAGGCGTACTTCAACTACGTCTCCAGCGAGTCGGGTGCCTTCCGCCTGGTCTTCGAGTCGGACCTGACCAACGAGCCGGCCGTGCGCGAGCGCGTCGAGCGGGCCTCCGAGGCGAGCGCGACGCTGGTCAGCAAGGTGATCCAGGAGGACACCGACCTGCCGGAGGCGGAGTCCAAGCTGCTCGCCGCCGGGGTCTGCGGCCTGGCCCAGATCACCGCCCGGTACTGGCTGTCGCAGGGCCTGGAGATCCCCCGCGACGAGGCGGTGCGGCTGGTCGCCAGCCTGTCCTGGCGCGGTCTGAAGGGCTTCCCGATGCACCCGGGCGACCAGCCCGGCGAGGCTGCCCACCAGGGGTGATCCGGCGACCTTCGCCGGGGCGGTGATCCGGTGCTCTATGGTGAAGCCGTACGGCGCGGTCGCCGCGAACGCTTGTTCCAGGCGGTCAGGTGCCCGCGCGTGGAGGCTGCAACCCCGGAGGGACGGAAGCCGTGGAGGTCAAGATCGGCGTGCAGAACGCGCCGCGCGAGATCGTGATCGAGAGCTCGCAGACTGCCGATGAGGTCCAGAGCGCGGTCGCGAAGGCGCTGGAGGGCCCGGAGAAGCTCCTCACGCTGACCGACGAGCACGGCCGTCGCGTCATCGTCCCGGCCGAGCGCCTGGCGTACGTGGAGATCGGCGAGCAGGCCGTCCGCAAGGTCGGCTTCGGCACCCTCTGAGGCGCCGTCCGAGCACTCGTTTCCGGTGCCCCGTTCCCGCGAGGGAGCGGGGCACCGCTGCGTGTACGGCCGGGTGGGGCGGGGTACGGCGACAGGTGCGGCAACGGTGCCGCGCAGGCGTCCCCCGGGAGGCAGTCTTGCTGGTCGAGTCGGTCGTCTTCGCCCTCGTCGGCCTGGCCACGGGCGGCGCCGCGCTGCTGGCGCTGCCCTCCTACTTCCGGGCCGCCCGCGCACTGACGGTCGGCACCGCGCTGGCGGCGGCCCTGGTCGGCGGGCTGGTGGCGCGCTTCTGCCTGGACGGGCGTCACCCGGCGGTGTCCGTGGTGGCCTCGGCGCTGGCCGCGGGCGTGCTCACCTCGGTGCTGGCCCGGCCGGACCTGGCCGCCGGGCGGGCCCCGGCGCACCGGCACCACCCGCACCGGACCGCTGCCCACCGCGCGCCGCGGCGGCACCGGCCGGCGTAGCGCCGTCGATCGGCCGGTGCCGAGCGGCCGGGCCGATCAGCTGGCCAGGCCCAGGGCGGCCATCCGCTTGGTGTGCGCCTCGGTGATCCGGTTGAACATCTTGCCGACCTCGACCAGGTCGAAGCCCTGCACCTGGACGCCGCCGACCAGCAGGTTGGACAGCGCGTCGCGCTCGGCGACCACCCGCTGGGCCTGGCTGAGCGCCTCGCCCATCAGCCGCCGGCCCCACAGCGCGAGCCGGCCGCCGGCCCGCGGGTCGGCCTCGATCGCCTCGCGCACCTTGTCGACGGCGAACTGGGCGTGGCCGGTGTCGGACATCACGCCGAGCACCAGGTCGCGGGTGTCGGTGTCCAGCCGGACGGCCACCTCGCGGTAGAAGTCGGTCGCGATGGCGTCGCCGACGTAGGCCTTGACCAGGCCCTCCAGCCAGTCCGAGGGCGCCGTCATCCGGTGGAACAGCTCCAGCGGCTCGACGAACGGCCGCATCGCCTCCTGCGGGTCGGCGCCGATCTCGGCGAGCCGGTCGTGCAGCCGCTGGTAGTGCTGGAACTCGGCGGAAGCCATCCGGGCCAGGGCCGCCTTGTCGGCGAGGTCCGGCGCCAGCTTGGCGTCCTCGGCGAGCCGCTCGAAGGCGCTCAGTTCGCCGTAGGCGAGCGCGCCGAGCAGATCCAGCACCGCCGCCCGGTAGCCGGGGTCGGCCGAGCACGCGGCCCAGTCGCCGATCGGGCCGGCCGCGGTGTCCTGCGTCTCACCATGGGTCTCCATGACCTGTCACCCTAAGGCCTGTCCCGGGTCCCGCACGCCCGGCTCCCCGACCACCCGCCGCACCCGGGTGACCGGCCGGATCGCCTGATCACGCGGCGGTCGCCGGGGGCAATGTCGGGCGCATCACGTGTTCGAGTCGTCGCCTGACTGTATGGTGGTACGGAGCCCCGTCGTGCTCGCACGGTGTGACCGCCGTCTCGGTAACCCGCGCAAGCCCGCTCCCAAGCGACACCGTCCAGCCGGACGTGTCCGCATCGGAGGCACGGGTACTCACGTACGCGGATGCCCGGTCGGAGAGCCGATCGGCTCCGACCATGGCTTGGACCTCAAGCCTTGGCACCGCATCAGTGGCCGAGCGAGGGCCGCCGAGACCACGCCCCCTGGCGGAGGTCCCGCGCAGGTCCCTCACGGGAATCCTCCCCGACGCCGCCGGCGACGCGCCCCGCACCGGGGCAGCGCGCACCGGCCGGCCGCAGGGACCGGCGCGGTTGTGCGTCCGCGCAGCTGTATTCGGGGCCGCACAGGCCCGTACGCAGCCGCGCGGCTGCCCGCCCGCCGCTCGCTCTCGGCCCCTCCACACGGAAGAGGCAGCACCCTGTCCACCACCGCTGAACCCATCAAGACGACCTTCCGGGACCTGGGGATCCTCCCGGAGACCGCCGAGGCACTCGAGTCCGTCGGCATCGTCCACCCCTTCCCCATCCAGGAGATGACCCTCCCGGTCGCGCTGACCGGCCACGACGTCATCGGCCAGGCCAAGACCGGCACCGGCAAGACGCTCGGTTTCGGCCTCCCGCTGATCGAGCGGGTCATCGTGCGCGCCGACGTGGACGCCGGCCGGGCCACCGAGGAGCAGCTCTCCGACTTCCCGCAGGCGCTGATCGTCGTCCCGACCCGCGAGCTCTGCACCCAGGTCACCAACGACCTGCAGACCGCCGGCAAGGTCCGCGACGTGCGTGTCCTCGCCGTCTACGGCGGCCGGGCGTACGAACCGCAGGTCGAGGCGCTCACCAAGGGCGTCGACATCGTGGTCGGCACCCCGGGCCGACTGCTGGACCTGGCCGGGCAGAAGAAGCTGAACCTGTCCAAGGTCCGCTCGCTGGTCCTGGACGAGGCCGACGAGATGCTCGACCTCGGCTTCCTGCCGGACGTCGAGAAGATCATCACCATGCTGCCGGCCAAGCGGCAGACCCTGCTGTTCTCGGCCACCATGCCGGGCCAGGTCATCAGCCTCGCCCGCCGGTACATGAGCCAGCCGACCCACATCCGGGCCACCGCCCCGGACGACACCGGCGCCACCGTCGCCAACACCGAGCAGCACATCTTCCGCGCGCACTCGCTGGACAAGGTCGAGATGGTCTCGCGCATCCTGCAGGCCGACGGCCGCGGGCTCGCGATGATCTTCTGCCGCACCAAGCGCACCGCCGCCGACGTCTCCGACCAGCTGACCCAGCGCGGCTTCGCGGCCGGCGCGGTCCACGGCGACCTCGGCCAGGGCGCCCGCGAGCAGGCCCTGCGGGCCTTCCGCAACGGCAAGGTGGACGTGCTGGTCTGCACCGACGTCGCCGCCCGCGGCATCGACGTCGAGGGCGTCACGCACGTCATCAACTACCAGTGCCCCGAGGACGAGAAGACCTACCTGCACCGGATCGGCCGCACCGGCCGGGCCGGCGCCTCCGGCACCGCCGTCACCCTGGTCGACTGGGACGACATCCCGCGCTGGCAGCTGATCAACAAGGCGCTGGACCTGTCGTTCAACGACCCGGAGGAGACCTACTCCACCTCGCCGCACCTGTACGAGCTGCTGAAGATCGCGCCGGGCACCAAGGGTGTCCTGCCGCGCTCGGAGCGGACCCGGGCGGGGCTCAACGCGGAGGAGGTCGAGGACCTCGGCGAGACCGGCGGACGCGGCGGCCGCGCCGGCCGGTCCGGCCGCGCTCGCGGCGCGCAGGGCGGCCCCGGCCGTCCGGCCGCCGCCCCGACCGAGGCCGCGGCGGAGGAGCAGAAGCCGCGCCGCACCCGTGAGCGCCGCCGCACCCGTCGGGGCTCGGCGGTCGGCGAGGGCGAGGCGGCGCTCGCCGTGACCGAGGCCGCCGAGGCTCCGGCCCCGGCCGTCGAGGGCACCGAGGGCACCGAGGGCACCGAGGGCACCGAGGGCGAGGCCGCTCCGCGCCGTCGCCGTCGCCGCTCGCGCGGTGGCGCCGCCGCGGGCGAGGCCGCGACCGCGGCCGTCGAGGTCGTGGCGGCCGCCGAGGCGGTCGTCGCCGAAGCCGCCGAGGCCGTCGTCGCCGAGGCGGTCGTCACCGAGGCTCCGGCCGAGGAGAAGCCCGCCGCGCGCAAGCGCACCCGCAAGCCGAAGGCGGAGGCCGCCGAGGCGGTCGTCGCCGAGGCCGTGGTCACCGAGGCTCCGGCCGAGGAGAAGCCCGCCGCGCGCAAGCGCACCCGCAAGCCGAAGGCGGAGGCCGCCGAGGCGGTCGTCGCCGAAGCCACCGAGGCCGTGGTCACCGAGGCCGCCGGGACCGCCGTCGAGGCGCCGGTGGCGGAGAAGCCCGCCACCCGGGCCCGGACCCGCAAGCCGAAGGCGACCGTCGAGGCCGCTGCCGAGACCGCCGTCGAGGCCGCCGTCGCCGAGGCTCCGGCCGAGGAGAAGCCCGCCCCGCGCAAGCGCACCCGCAAGGCCGTGGCCACCGCCGCGACCGCCCCGGAGGCCCCGGCCGCCGAGGCCGCCGAGGTCCCGGCCCCGCACAAGCGCACCCGCGCCCGCAAGGCCGCCGCGCCCGTCGAGGCGACCCCGGAGGGCTGACCCGCAGCGTCCCGCCCGAGGGGGCGGGCCAGGCCACCCGGCCCGGCCCGCCCCCTCGGGCGTTCCCGCCGCGCCGCCGACGGCGTGGGCGCCGGTCGGCGGCGGGTACGGCCTAAGCTCGGGGACGTCGGGCAGTCGCAGGTAGCAGAACAGGGAGACCACGCCATGAGCACGCCGCCGTTCCTCAGGTTGCCCGGGTGCGCGCGGGCCGAGCGGGTGGTGACCGGACGCGGGGAGTTCGCGGCGCTGCGGGCCGAGCCGGCCGGGGCGGTGCGCGGGTCCGCGCTGCTGGTGCCGGGGTTCACCGGCAGCAAGGAGGACTTCATCGGGCTGCTCGAACCGCTGGCCGCGGCCGGGTACCGGGTGACCGCCGTGGACCAGCGCGGGCAGTACGAGACCGGCGGGCCGGAGGACCCGGGGGCGTACGCCGTCGGGGAGCTGGGCGCGGACGTACGGGCGCTCACCGAGGCGCTGGCGGCGGACGGCGGGCCCCTGCACCTGCTGGGGCACTCCTTCGGCGGCCAGGTGGTGCGGGAGGCGGTGCTCGCCGCCGCGACGGGCCCGCTGCCGTGGCGGTCGCTGACCCTGATGTCCACCGGCCCCGGCGCGATCGACCCGGCCGAGGCGGCCCGCACCAAGCTGCTGCTGGACGCGCTGCAGGTGATGGGCCTGGAGGAGATCTGGCAGATCATGCGGCAGATGGAGGCGGACAGCGGTCAGCCGCAGCCGGGCCCGGCCCCGGCCGTCGCCGAGTTCCTGCACCGCCGCTGGCTGGCCAACGTGCCACTGGCGCTGTCCGTCACCGGCGGCCACCTGGTCGCCGCACCGGACCGGGTGGACGAGCTGGCCGCCGCCACCACCGGGCTGCCGGTGCTGGTGCTGTCCGGGGTGCGGGACTACGCCTGGCCCGTCCCGGAGCAGACCGGAATGGCCGAGCGTCTGGGCGCCCACCGGGTCGTGGTCGCGGACGCGGGCCACTCCCCCAACGCCGAGCAGCCGGCCGCGACCGCCGGGGCGCTCGCCTCCTTCTGGGCCTGACCGGCCTCCGTTCCCGGGCCCGACCGGCCCCCGCCCCACCCCGACCGACTCCCGTCACGCCACTTGTTCCGGAAGTGGTCTCTACCACTTTCGGAACTTCGGCGGACTTCCGCACGGGACAAAAGTCGTTAGTTACGGTAATCTTTGATTCTGTCCGGGAATCATCGTCGGCCCCGACGCCGACGCACTTCATCCGAAACCTGGACTTCACGGACGGGCAACGGCCCGGTAGCACCGCCACGACATCGTGGTTCACGAGGCACTGGACGCACCAGGCAAGCAGGGGGAGCCCTTGCCGCAGCAGACCGCCGCACGCACGACCCGCCCGGTCCGGCCGATCCGCCGGACCCGCGACATCCCGAAAGGGCTGATACCCACTCAGCCGCTATCGCCCCGCCCCGCGGGGCAAGGAAAGGAGACGCCCATGACGAAGACCATGCGCTTCGAGATCGTCCGACTGGACGACGCCAACGGCTCCGCCACCGACCGTCTGATCGCCGACGCCGCCACCGTGCGCGAACACGTCCAGGCCGCCGCCCGCACCGGCGAACGCCTGCTCATCCGGCCGTGCCCGACCGTCTGACCCCGCGCGGCGCCTCCGACCGGGAGCCCTCACCCGCCGCAGACGAGCCGGGAGCGTCCGATCCGGACGTTCCGATACCCGACTGACGCCCCGTCACCGCGATCGCCGATGACGGGGCGTCAGTGCGTCCGGGGTCGGAGCCCGGGACGTTTGCCGCCGCTCCTGACGGGACATCCCCCAACGGGAACCGTCCGCGAACGCGCCCACTCCGCGCCGACCGGGCATCCGCGACCGCGACAGGTGCCGCCGAGCCCTCCGTACGGGTGATCGTCCTTGACGCGGCGGTCCGGAGGGAGGAGCGTTGTCGGCTATGAGGGGCGAGCCAAGCTGCCCGAGGTGCGCCGGTCGGGTCCGCGCCCCCGGTCTGTTCTCAGACACCTGGCAGTGCGACCGGCACGGAGCCGTGCACCCGATGCAGCCCGTGCTGCCCCCGAGTGTCGAGGCCCTCGGCGTCGCCGTCGTCCGTTCACAAGTCCCCGTCTGGCTGCCCTGGCCGCTCCCGGTCGGCTGGCTCTACACCGGCATCGCCCACGTCGGCGACGACGTCTCCGGCGCCCGGGCCACCGCCGTCGCCTGCTCCGGCCCGGCGCCGCTCGGCGGTTTCGGCGAGCTGGTGCTGGTGGCCGAGGAACTGGGCGTCGGGCTCGGCGCCCGCTACGCCGGCCTGCCCGGGCCCGACCCGGGCGACTCCGTCGGCCTCTACAAGCCCGCCGACGCCAAGCTGATGGCCGCCGGCCGGCCCACCCCGATGTTCCACGTCCCGGACGCCCCGGTCGACCGCGCGGTGTTCGTCGGCGAGGCCCGCGGGCTCTGGCTCTGGGCGATCGCCTGGCCCGAGCAGTCCGCCCTGGTGATGTACGACGAGCTGGTGCTCACCGACCTGCGGGAGGCCGGCGCCGAGCTGGACCTGCTGCCCTGCGGGGCGCTCTCCCCCCGGCTGTTCGGCTGACCCGGGCCCGGGCCGGGGCGCCCGGACGGCCTATCCTGGGCGGCACCCACGAGCCTCCAGGAGCCAGCCCCGTGCGCATCGACCTGCACGCCCACAGCAACGCCTCCGACGGCACCGACAGCCCGGCCGAGCTGGTCGCGGCGGCCGTCGCCGCGGGCCTCGACGTCGTCGCGCTCACCGACCACGACACCGTGGCCGGCCACGCCGAGGCCGCCGAGGCGGTGCACGCGCTGCCGGACGGCGCCCGGCTGACCGTCGTGCCGGGCGCGGAGCTGTCCTGCGTCGTGGACGGCATCAGCCTGCACCTGCTGGCGTACCTGTTCGACCCCGAGGAGCCGCGGTTCGCGCGCGAGCGGGAGCTGGTGCGCACCGACCGGTTCCGGCGCGGGCGGGCGATCGTCGAGCGCTGCCGGGAGCTCGGCGCGGACATCAGCTGGGAGCAGGTGAGGCGGATCGCGGGCGCCGGCTCGGTCGGGCGGCCGCACATCGCCAGCGCGCTGGTCGAGGCGGGCGTGGTGGCCACCGTCTCGGACGCGTTCACCCCCGAGTGGCTGTCCAACAGCGGCCGGGCGGACGTCCGCAAACACGAGACCGACCCGGTCGAGGCGGTCCGGCTGGTCCGGGCGGCCGGCGGGGTGCCGGTCTTCGCCCACCCGGGCGCGGTCAAGCGCGGCCGGACCGTCTCGGACGGGGTGATCGCCGACCTCGCGGCGGCCGGGCTGGCCGCGCTGGAGGTCGACCACACCGACCACGACGAGGAGACCAGGGCCCGGCTGCGCGGCCTGGCCGGCGACCTCGGCCTGCTGGTCACCGGGTCCAGCGACTACCACGGCGCCCGCAAGACCGTCCGGCTCGGCGAGCACACCACGGACCCGGCGGTGTACGAGGCGCTGCTGGCGCAGGCGACCGGCGCGAAGCCGTTCGAGCGCTGAACCGGGCCCCGAAGGTGCGCGCCGGCGCGCCCCGGCGGGCGGGGCACGGCAGGAGCGTACGGGCGAGGCCGGGGCGTACGGGCACGGCGCGCACGCCCTGCCCGACCACCGCCCGACCACGGCCCGCGCCCCTGTACGAGCCCCCGTACGATCCCCCGCACGAGCCACCGCCTGAGCGGTCGTCAGTCCAGCCGGACGCCGCGGCGGTCCGGGTCGCGCAGGTCGGCGCCCTGGTTCAGCCAGCGCTCCTGGAGCGCCGCCGCGCCGTGCACCCGCTTCCAGCCCGCCTCGTTGGGCGTCATCGGCAGCAGCGGCAGGAAGCGGACCGGCTCGGCCGGCTCGGCCAGCTCCAGGTCCTCGACCAGCCCGCCCGGCTCGGCGGCCAGCACCGAGGTGAAGGGCGCGCCCTCCCACAGCGGGGCGCCGAGGTCCAGCGAGCCGCCCGGGGCCACCACCAGACCCTCCACCTGCGGCGTCGCGGCGAAGGTGGCCAGGCTGCGCAGCACGCTGTCCTGCCCGCCGCGGACGGTCAGCAGCAGTTCGACCCGCGGGCCGCGCACCTGGTCGGCGACCGGCGAGGTGGGGTCGGCCATCGGCGCGGCGGACATCCCGAGCGTCGCGTAGCGCACCAGGCCCTCGGCGTCGGGGCCGAAGCGCAGCACCTCGATCCGGTCGGTGCCGAGGAAGGTGACCGCGGCGCGGCCGCCCGGTTCGCCGAAGGTGGCGATCAGCCGGGCCTCGACGGCGGCCAGCACCGCCTCCCGGGAGAGCTCCGGGGAGCTGCCGCCGTGGGGGTCGCCGAAGAGCGGGAAGTCGTGGGCCATGCCGGTGAGCGTAACCCGCTGGTGCGCGCGGCCCCCGTGCGGGCGGCGCGCAGGTGCCGCCTCGTCAAGGGCCCGTAAAGCCTGGGGAACCCCCCGGCGCCGGTGGCCGGTCGGATGTTAGGGTGAGCGACTGGCCACCGGGATGCTTCCGTCCCGGGGCGGCGGCGCGAAGGAGGTGGTTGCGGTGGATACCGGCCGACCATGCAGTACCGGCAGCTCTACCCGGCCCCGACTTCCCCGTAACCCGCGCCCCGCGGGCCCGATCGGCTGATCCAGCCGCGGTAGCCCCGGGCACAGGCCCCACGGCGGACGGACCGGCCGGGAGAGCACCTTCATCCCCCCTTTCACCGGTGTTCTTCGCCGTCGTACCGCGGCCGAACGTTTCTGCTTCCACGCCGCCGCGCGACGGCTCCCCGCCCCTGGGAGCCTGCCATGTCGATGATCAACAGCCTGCGCGCCGCCGTCCGCACCAACCGCCGCCGTGGCGCGGCCGGGGTGTACGACGTCCTGTCCGAGGACGCCTCTTCGGCGATCGTGGACTGCGCGGTCTACCAGCACGGCAAGCGCAAGGGCGAGACCTGCAGCCCGCGCGAGGCCGCCCGCCGGGTCAAGGCCGAGCAGCAACTCCCCGAGGGCAAGGGCTCGTTCAGCTGGATCGGGCTGCACGAGCCGACCGAGGAGGAGTTCGAGGGGATCGCCCAGCGCTTCGGCCTGCACCCGCTCGCGGTCGAGGACGCGGTGCACGCCCACCAGCGCCCCAAGGTCGAGCGCTACGACGACGTGCTGTTCGCCGTCTTCAAGACCATCCGCTACGTCGAGCACGACCAGCTCACGCCCACCAGCGAGGTGGTGGACACCGGCGAGCTGATGGTCTTCGCCGGGCGGGACTTCGTGATCACCGTCCGGCACGGCGGCCACGGTTCGCTGCAGGAGCTGCGCCACCGCCTGGAGGCCGACGCGGACGAGGCCGGGCTGCTCGCCAAGGGCCCGTCGGCGGTGCTGCACGCGATCGCCGACCACGTCGTGGACAACTACCTGCTGGTCGCCGAGCGGCTGCAGAACGACGTGGACGAGATCGAGTACGGCGTCTTCTCGGCCAAGGGCGGCCGCAGCGCCGACGTCGGCCGGGTCTACCAACTCAAGCGCGAGGTACTGGAGTTCAAGCGTGCCGTGGTGCCGTTGCTGCGCCCGATGCAGCAGCTGTCCGAACCGCTGCAGCGCCTGGTGGACCCGGACATCCAGAAGTACTTCCGGGACGTCGCCGACCACCTGGCCCGGGTCGCCGAGCAGGTGCACGGCTTCGACGAGCTGCTGAACTCGCTGCTGCAGGCGAACCTGGCCCAGGTGTCGGTGGCGCAGAACGAGGACATGCGCAAGATCACCGCCTGGGCGGCGATCTTCGCGGTCCCCACCATGATCACCGGCGTCTACGGCATGAACTTCGAGTACATGCCCGAGCTGCACCACAAGTACGGCTACCCGACGGTGCTCGGGGCGATCGTGCTGATCTGCGTCGGGATGTACCGGGGCTTCCGCCGCAACGGCTGGCTCTGAACGGCTGGCTCTGAGCGTCAGCGCCGCCCGCCGCGGGCGACCAGGACCAGCCCCAGCAGGATCAGCACCACCGCCGGATAGGCGGCCGCCGGGGGCCACTGGCCCAGCCAGAGCGCGGCGATCAGCGCCGCCCCCGGGGTCTCCAGCAGGATCGCGGTGGAGGTGACCGACGGGCCGAGGCTGCGCACCACGCGGTTGCTCAGCGAGTGGCCGAGCAGCTGGGCGGCGACCATCAGCAGCACGATCTGCCACCACACCCCGGCCGGCCACCCGGCCAGCGGGGACCCGGCGACCAGGCAGATCCCGAGCAGGACCACCGATGTGGTGGCGTAGCAGACCAGGGTGTACCCGGTGGTGCTGACCGTCTTGCGGACCTCGGCGCCCAGCAGCACGTACCCGGCCGCGGCCAGTCCGGCGGCGAGGGCGAGCCCGTCGCCGAGCAGCGCGCGCGGGGAGAGCGAGAGGTCGACCCCGGTCAGCACCAGCACGCCGGCGAAGGCCACCACCGTGCCGAGCCAGACCGTCCGGGGCGCCCGGACGCCCATCAGCCGCATCAGCAGGATGGTCCACAGCGGGGTGGTGGTGACCAGGGCGGTGGCGGAGGCCACCGAGGTCATCCGCAGGCTGGGCATCCACAGCGCGAAGTGGACGGCGAGCAGCGCCCCGGCCGCGATCGCGAGCAGCAGCGCCCGTCGGCCGATCCCGCGCAGCTCGGCCCGGTGGCGCAGCAGCGCGTACGGGCCGAGGACGCCGACCGACATGACGTTGCGCCAGAAGGCGATCGCCAGCGCGGGCGCGGCGGTGGCGCTGATCAGCGGGCCGGACAGCGAGATGCCGCCGATCGAGAGGGCGAGCAGCAGCAGGTCGAGGGTGGGGAGCGGATGCGTCGGCCCCGGCTCGGCGGCGGGCGCGGAGGCGGGGGCTGGGGCGGTCGCGGGCCGGGCGGCGGGCACGGCGCTCCTCTGCTGGTCGCGGCGGGTGGTGCGCTCATACGGTAAGGCCCGTGGCGCGGCAACGGAACTGTCGCCCGGAGGCTGAGACGTCCCGCGGACGGAACCGGACGGGAAAGCCGTACGCTGTCAGCCATGGACCGTACGCCCGCCGCCGCGACCGCCGACGCCTTCCTCGACCAGGCACTGCTGGAGGAGGCCGCGAAGAAGTCCGGTCTGCTCTGGGTGCGCGCGGACGGGCAGGAGCAGGCCCGGCCGCTGTGGCACGCCTGGCACGACGGCGCGGTCGTGGTGGTCGGCGGGGGCGGCGAGCAGCCGCTGCACGGCCTGGCCCACGGCGCCGGGGCCGTGGTCACCGTCCGCAGCAAGGACAAGGGCGGCCGGCTCACCGGCTGGAGCGCCCGGGTGGTCGAACTCGCGCCGGGCGGCGAGGCCTGGCTGGGCGCGGTCGAGGAGCTCAAGGGCAAGCGGCTCAACGCGCCCGACACCGACGCCATCGCCGAGCGCTGGGCCCGCGAGTGCCGGGTGCTGCGACTGGAGCCCGCCGGCCCGCTCACCGAGCGCCCGGGCGCGATGCCGGACGACTCGCACGCCGCCCGGCCGATGCCCACCCCGGCCACCACCCGCCGCCCGATCCCGGCCGGCCTGCCCAAACTGCTGTTCAAGCGCCGCTGAGGGTTCACCCCGCGGACTCCTCCCGCCGTTACCCTGCCTCGTCGGGCCGGGCCCCGCACGCCCGGGTAGATTTGGCCCCGGGTGCGCCTCGGCGCACCGGGTAGGGCGCACCGCGTACGGCGCACGACGTCGGGCGGGTACCGCGAGTCGAGGGAGTCGAGGGAGTTCATGGCAGGGCCAGGCACCCGGGTCTTCATCTCCCATCTGTCCGCCATCGCGGTCTTCGACCCCAACGGCGACCAGGTCGGCCGGGTCCGGGACGTGGTCGTCTCGCTGCGCCTCGGCGGGCGGCCGCCGCGGGTGCTCGGCCTGGTGGTCGAGGTGGTCGGCCGGCGCCGGATCTTCCTCCCGATGACCCGGGTGACCAGCCTGGAGTCCGGCCAGGTGCTCACCACCGGCGTGATCAACCTGCGCCGCTTCGAGCAGCGCCCGTCCGAGACCCTGGTGCTCGCCGAGCTGCTGGACCGCACCGTCACCTGGTCCAAGACCGGCGAGGACGTCACCGTGCTGGACGTCGGCATGGTGCAGAGCCGGCTGCGCGAGTGGGAGATCAGCAAGGTCTTCGTCCAGCTCGGCCGGGCCGGCCGGCTGCGCAAGGCCAAGGGCGAGCGGCTCACCCTGGACTGGCAGGACGTCACCGGCTTCGCGCTGCCCGAGCAGGACCAGGGCGCCGCCAACCTGCTCGCCACCTTCGAACAGCTGCGCCCCGCCGACCTCGCCAGCGTGATGCACCACCTGTCCGCCAAGCGCCGCGCCGAGGTGGCCGCCGCGCTGGACGACGAGCGGCTCGCCGACGTCCTGGAGGAGCTGCCCGAGGACGACCAGGTCGAGATCATCGGCAAGCTCCAGGAGGAGCGCGCCGCCGACGTCCTGGAGGCGATGGACCCGGACGACGCCGCCGACCTGCTCTCCGAGCTGCCCGGCGACGAGGCCGAACGGCTGCTCCAGCTGATGGAGCCGGACGAGGCCGCGCCGGTGCGCCGCCTGCTGACCTACGAGGAGGACACCGCCGGCGGTCTGATGACCACCGAGCCGGTCGTCCTGGAGCCGGACGCGACGGTCGCCGAGGCGCTGGCCCGGGTCCGGATCAGCGACCACAAGCCCGCCCTCGCCGCGCAGGTCTTCGTCTGCCGCCCGCCGAACGAGACCCCGACCGGCCGCTACCTGGGCACCGTGCACTTCCAGCGGCTGCTGCGCGAGCCCCCGTACGTCCTGGTCGGCTCACTGGTCGACGACGACCTGGACCCGCTGCCGCCGGACACCCCGCTGTCGCTGATCACCAGCTACCTGGCGACCTACAACCTGGTCGCCGCCCCGGTCGTGGACGAGGCGGACCACCTGCTCGGCGCGGTGACCGTCGACGACGTGCTCGACCACCTGCTGCCGGACGACTGGCGCGACGCCGCGCCGCACGCCGACGACGCCCGGCACGACGACAGGGAAGGGGTGACCGGTGGACAGTGACCGCAACGGCCGGCCGGACGACTCCGCACGCCGCCGTCTGAAGGGCGAGCTGCGCCAGCTGCGCCAGCTGCGCGAACTGCGCACCCGCGAGGGCAGCCGGGAGCGGCGGGTGGAGACCACCCCGATCACCGGCACCGGCCGCACCCGGCTCGACCAGCCGCGCACCGCCCGGCCCGGCCTGCTCTCCCTGCCCTCCTACGACCCGGAGGCGTTCGGCGTCCTGTCCGAGCGGATCGCCCGCTTCCTCGGCACCGGGCGGTTCATCGTCTGGATGACCGTGGTGGTGGTCGTCTGGATAGCCTGGAACACCCTGCTGCCGGCCAGCGTGCGCTTCGACGAGTACCCGTTCATCTTCCTGACCCTGGCCCTGTCGCTGCAGGCCTCCTACGCGGCCCCGCTGATCCTGCTGGCGCAGAACCGCCAGGACAACCGGGACCGGGTCAACATGGAGCAGGACCGGGCCCGCAGCGACCGCAACATCGCGGACACCGAGTACCTGACCCGCGAGGTCGCGGCCCTGCGGCACGGGCTCGGCGAGGTCGCCACCAGAGACTTCATCCGCTCCGAACTACAGTCCCTGCTCAGGGAGATCGAGGAGCGCCGGGACGTCGCCGAACCGCTGTGACCGGCGGCACGCTACCGGCGAGTCAAGCGGTTCGTCCGGCGCCGTACCATCAAGGCATGGCCAACGAGACAGAGGTCGCGGCCGGCGTCACGGAGGAGTCCGTACGCCAGGCGCTGGCGACCGTCAACGACCCGGAGATCAACCGCCCGATCACCGAGATCGGCATGGTGAAATCGGTCGGGATCGCCGAGGGTGGCGCGGTGCGCGTCGCGGTCTACCTGACGGTCTCCGGCTGCCCGATGCGCGACACCATCGTCACCCGGGTCCGCGAGGCGGTCGGGAAGGTCCCCGGGGTGACCGGCGTCGAGGTCGAGCTCGACGTGATGAGCGACGAGCAGCGCAAGGAGCTCTCCCAGTTGCTGCGCGGCGGCGCCCCCGAGCGGGAGATCCCGTTCGCCAAGCCGGGCACGCTGACCCGCGTGTACGCCGTCGCCTCCGGCAAGGGCGGCGTCGGCAAGTCCTCGGTGACGGTCAACCTGGCGGCCGCGATGGCCGCGGACGGCCTGAAGGTCGCCGTCGTGGACGCCGACATCTACGGCCACAGCGTGCCGCGCATGCTGGGCGTCGAGGGCCGGCCGACCCAGGTCCAGGACATGATCATGCCGCCGCAGGCGAACGGCGTGAAGGTCATCTCGATCGGCATGTTCACCCCGGGCAACGCCCCGGTGGTCTGGCGCGGCCCGATGCTGCACCGCGCGCTCCAGCAGTTCCTCGCCGACGTGTGGTGGGGCGACCTGGACGTGCTGCTGCTGGACCTCCCGCCCGGCACCGGCGACATCGCGATCTCGGTGGCCCAGCTGGTCCCCAACGCGGAGATCCTGATCGTCACCACCCCGCAGATGGCCGCCGCCGAGGTGGCCGAGCGGGCCGGCACCATCGCGGTGCAGACCCACCAGAAGATCGTCGGCGTGATCGAGAACATGTCCGGCATGCCGTGCCCGCACTGCGACGAGATGATCGACGTCTTCGGCACCGGCGGAGGCCAGACCGTCGCGGACGCGCTCACCCGCACGGTCGGCGCGACCGTTCCGGTGCTCGGCTCGATCCCGATCGACGTGCGGCTGCGCGAGGGCGGCGACGACGGCCGCCCGGTCGTGCTCGCCGCGCCCGACTCCCCGGCCGGCGCCGCCCTGCGCGCGGTGGCCGGCAAGCTCGGCGGCCGCCAGCGCGGCCTGTCCGGGATGTCGCTCGGGCTGACACCCAAGAACAAGTTCTGAGCCGGTGGGCGCACCGCTCCCCGGTTCGGAAGCGAGCCGGGGAGCGGCGGCAGGGGCCGGGTGGTGCCGTGCGCACCACCCGGCCCCTTCGTCGTCGGCGCGGACCCCCACGGTCGTGGCCGCGGGCCCGCGGTCGCGGCCGCCGGGCCCACGGGCGGGCGTGGGCGGCCCTACGGGCGGGTGTAGGAGGCCAGGTCCGGGACGGTGGAGAAGCCCACGCCGTAGGCGCTGACGCCGCGGCCGAAGGCGCCGAGCAGGACGCCGGGAGCCTCGCCCGCCAGGACCCAGCCGTACTCGGACTCCCGGTAGCGGAAGGGCTGCGGCAGGCCGTTCACCGGCAGGCTGAGGGTGGACCAGCCGGGGCCCGCCAGGTCGTCGGCGAGGTCCCAGGCGAGGCTGCTCTGCTGGTCCAGCCAGTCCTGGCGCAGCGCCCGGTCCAGCTGGCCGGGCCAGGTCGCGGCGAGCAGGCCTGAGCCGGCCAGCCAGGCGGCGGAGGAGGCGGACGTCGCCTCCAGCGTGCCGGTGTTGTCGGCGCTGCGGCGGCTGTCCCGGCGGGCGACGGTGACCACGGCGGCGAACTTCCGCATGTCGCGCGGCTCGTACTGCTTGGCGGGCTCGTCGCCGTGGCCGAGCGAGCCGTAGTCGACGCTGCCGGCGGCGCGGATGCCGGCGCCGGCCTGCATCAGGTAGCGGCGGCCGGTCCAGCCCTCGTCCAGCCCGTACCAGGGGAAGTCGGCGGACAGGTAGGGCACCAACGGGTCCGCCGGGCCGGCCTGTCCGCCGACCACCGGGCCGCCGGCCGTGGCCGTCGCCCCTCCCGCCTGACTCGTCGCGTCCATCCCCGGGCCTCCTCAAACGCACGTTTGCCTGCCGTGGCGCGCTCCCATGGTGGCGTACCGCGGCGTTCCCGGGGGCCGTTCCTGGTCCGCGACCACGCGGAATGTGACGGACGGCTCAGCGGGAACAATCAGCACAATAGCGGCGCACGCGCCACCGCCCCGCTCAGCGGGGCAGCCGGGCGGGGCGGTGGCGTGCGGTCGGGGTGCCGTCGCCGAGTGCGCGTCAGGTGGCGTCGGGGTCGAACGGGGGCCGCTCACCGGGGGCCAGCGGGGCGCCGGCGGAGGCGGGTGCCGGGGCGGACTTCTCGAAGCTGACGCTGCCGCTGCGGCCGTTCACCGGCGCGGCGGGCTTGTCGTCCAGGACGGACCGGATGTCCAGCGAGTCCTTCATCTCCTTGAGGCCCAGCGGGTCCTCCTGGCCGCCCATGAGCTGCTTGCGGACGAAGTTCTTGGGGTTGAGGTCCTCGAACTCGAAGTCCTGGAACTCGGGGCCGAGCTCGCTGCGGATGTCGTCCTTCGCGTTGTCGGCGAAGGAACGGACCTTCCGGATGAAGCCCATGGTGTCCTGGATCAACTTGGGCAGCTTGTCCGGACCGAAGATGATGATCGCCATCACGACCAGGGTCAGGAGCTCCAGCCCGCCTACGTCGCTGAACACCTTTGCTCCCTAGCTCGTCGGACGACGGTCCCTACAGGGTAATGGCCACCGGCGAGTCCCGGGCCCACGCTGCGATGAAGCCGTGGTAAAGACCTGCCGGTGGCCCGGCGCGTCGTCGTCGGACGCCGGGGTCCGTCCGGGGCGCTCCGGCGGCTCCGCCGGTGCGTGCTAGCGGGTCTGCTGGCGCAGGGCGGCGACGCCGCCGCCGGGGTTGCGCTCCGGGGAGGACGACGGGGACGCGTCCCGGGTCGCCGCGACCGGACGGCCCGGGAAGTCCACCGGGATCTGGGCGGTCATCGGGACGAGGCCGCCGCGACCGGTGCCGGTGTTGCCGCCGGGCGGGCTGACGGTCGTGCCCTGGCGGTCCTCGCCCTGCGGGGTGAGCCCGCCGACGCCGCCGAGCGTGACCGCGGCGACGGAGAAGGCGCCCGCGGCGGCGAACACCAGCCGGCGCCCGCGCGCGGAGGAGCGGACGGCGGCCGCGGACGGCTGCGACCGGGCGGTGCGGTCCGGTGCGGCGGCGGTCTCGGGACGGACGGAGCGCCGGCCCATCAGCGGACGCAGTACCGCGCCGCGCCCGAAGGCCCGCGGGTCGACCCCGGGCACCGGGCTGTCGGCGCCGAGCGCGCCCGCGCCGAAGGAGGCTCCGGCACCGCGGCCGAAGGTGCCGCCGGTGAGCCGGCTGCCACCGAACGTGCCGGTGCCCGCGACCCCGCCACCGGGCAGGTCGTCGTCATCGTGGCGCCCGCGTCCGGGCGGCCAGTCGCCGTCCGCCGGACCGTCCTCGGGGAGGTTGCCGACGGCCATCAGCCGGGCCATCAGGGCGGAGGACGGGCCGGGCGTGCCGGTGCGGGTCAGCAGGTGCTTCACCGAGCGGCCCTCGTCGGCCTCGGCGAGGCACTGCGGACAGGTCGCCAGGTGCGCCTGGACCCGCTCGCGCGAGTCGTGGCCGAGTTCGCCGTCCAGGAAGGCGGAGAGGCGGTCGCCGAGGTGGTGCTCCTCGGCGGCCGGTTCGGCGGGCCGTACGGGCAGCGCGCGCAGCGCCGTGTCGGCGGGCAGCGTCAGCGCGGGCAGCACGGGCTCACCGGGTTCGTCGGTACCCCGACGGCCCGGGAGGCCCCAGCTCCGCCGGTTCAGGGGCCGGCCGGACGTGTCCGACCGGTCCGAGCCGGACCGGCTGGTTCCGCTCACGATCGCCTCCGTCCGCGCCCACCGGGCGCGACCGCGGCCTCGACCGTCCCGACGCCGACCGGCACCGGCTCCTCCGAGCCACCGCGGCGCTCACGGCCGGGGGCCGAGCCGGGGGCGCGGTGCTTGAGCGCGGCGCGCAGGTGCGAGCGGCCGCGGTGGATGCGGCTGCGGACGGTGCCGAGCTTGACGCCCAGCGTGGCGGCGATCTCCTCGTACGACAGGCCCTCGATGTCGCAGAGCACCACGGCCGCGCGGAACTCCGGCGCGAGGGTGTCCAGGGCCTGCTGCACGTCGGCGTCGAAGTGGGTGTCGCTGAAGTGCTGGGCCGGGCTGGGCTCGCGGGAGGCGAGCCGCTCGGCCGCGTCCTCGCCGAGCGCGTCGAAGCGGATGCGCTGACGGCGGCGGACCATGTCCAGGAACAGGTTGGTGGTGATCCGGTGCAGCCAGCCCTCGAACGTGCCGGGGGTGTAGGTGGACAGCGAACGGAACACCCGGACGAAGACCTCCTGGGTGAGGTCCTCGGCGTCGTGCTGATTGCCCGTCAAACGGTAGGCGAGCCGGTAGACGCGGGCGCTGTGCGCCTCGACGATCTCCTCCCAGGAGGGCGGAGTCCAGGTCTGCGCGTCGGGGCCCTCGGCGAACGTGGCGAGGGCGGGGGCCTCGGTGGTACCGGCGGCCGGCGTCGCGGCGGCGGGCTGGTCCAGGTCGGAGTGCGCAGGCTGGTTCATCACGGGCTTCGGCGTACGGACTGACGCGGTGCCGCGGGAGTGCCGCCGCACGGGGACGTCGCCCTCGGCCACACCTCCTCGGTCGGCTCTTCTGCCCAGCAGGGCCACCACCATATCCACCTCACCCGTCAAGCCCGGATAAAAGTGCCCGGGAGGTCTCCCGCACCCGGTCCGTCATGACAACGGCCCGCCGCCGTACGCGGTTCCCGGGCGGCCAGTAATCTGTGGCAGGAAATATCGACATCCCCCGGCACCGGGCCGCCACCCGGGGCTCCGAAAGAGGCAGCCATCAGCGAGTTCGGGCCCGCGCGCGCGGCCCTCGCCGACACCTACGTGGGCGAGGACGCGGTCCTGACCTATGCCCGGGCGCAGTCCGCGCGAACCGGCATACGCGCGATCGGGCCGAGCGGCGGGGCGTGCCTGCGGCTGCTGGCGGCCGCGCTGGACGCCAAGGCGGTGGCCGAGATCGGCACCGGCACCGGGGTCTCCGGGGTCTACCTGCTGCGCGGGATGCGGCCGGACGGCGTGCTCACCACGGTGGACTCGGAGCCGGTGCGCCAGCAACTGGCCCGCGAGGCGTACCAGGCGGCCGGGTTCGCGGCCAACCGCTCCCGGTTCATACCGGGCCGGGCGCTGGAGGTGCTGCCCCGGCTCGCCGACGGCCAGTACGACCTGGTGTTCTGCGACGGCGATCCGGCCGAGTCCCGGGAGTACCTGCTGGAGTCGCTGCGGCTGCTGCGGCCAGGCGGGATGGTCTGCTTCGAGGGGGTCTTCCAGGAGGGCCGGCTGGCCGAGCCGGAGCTGCAGGACCCGCAGACCGGCGCGGTGCGGGACCTGGTCCGGGACGTCCGGGAGAGCGAGGCCCTGCTGCCGGCGCTGCTGCCGGTCTCGGACGGGCTGCTCTGCGCCGTCAAGCGCTAGGAACGACCCCGGACGCCGACCGGCGGACGGCGGACGGCGGGAGCCCGCGGGGAAAACGCGCGGGCCCGGGCCGACATGACGTCGTACCCGGGCCCGGCAGTGCATCTCCAGGAGATGGCGAGCACCCGCTGCGGTCAGCCGCAGGCCTTCTTCAGGGCCTCGCCGAGGGCGTCGGCCTCGTCAGGCGTGAGCTCCACCACAAGGCGTCCGCCGCCTTCGAGCGGAACGCGCATGATGATGCCCCGCCCCTCTTTGGTGACTTCGAGCGGGCCGTCACCCGTCCGCGGCTTCATGGCCGCCATGCTCGTTCCCCTTCCTGCAACCGCTCAGCTACGCACCGGCAGTCCGTCCACCGCCGGTATCGAACGCATTGATCGGAAGCCATTATCCCGCATGCCACGGGCTGATGACCAACATCACTCTCGGTGCAACCTCGACCGGACCGCCCCCAACCGCCGCAATTCACGTCATAAGCCCCGGCGTGGCGACGGCACGGACGCCACCGGAAGGTGCGATACCTCACACTCCCCAGGCCACCGCGTGCTCCGGCATCCTGGCACACGACACCGACACCACGACGATCACCCGGGGAGCCCTCGCCCATGTCCGATTCCGTGCTGTACGAGCTGGACGGCGGCCTGGCCGTCATCACCATCAACCGTCCGGAGGCGATGAACGCCCTCGACGTCGCCACCAAGGTCGCGCTGCGCGACACCGTGGTCGCCGCGGCCGAGGACCCGGCGGTGCGGGCCGTGCTGCTGACCGGGGCGGGCGAGCGCGCGTTCTGCGTCGGGCAGGACCTGAACGAGCACCTGGCGATGCTGAAGCGGGCCGAGGAGACCGGCGAGGGCGCGCTGCGGACCGTCGCCGAGCACTACAACCCGCTGACCCGGGCGCTGGCCGGGATGCGCAAGCCGACCGTCGCCGCGGTCGGCGGGGTGGCGGCCGGCGCGGGCGCCTCGCTCGCCTTCGCCTGCGACTTCCGGATCCTGTCCGACCGGGCCGGCTTCAACACCGCCTTCGCCGGGATCGGCCTGACCGCCGACTCGGGCGCGTCCTGGACGCTGCCCCGCCTGGTCGGGCACGCCAAGGCGACCGAGCTGCTGATGCTGCCCCGGACGGTGAAGGCCGCCGAGGCGATGGAGCTGGGCCTGGCCACCAAGGTGGTGCCGGCCGACGAACTCGCCGCCACCGCACGGGTCTTCGCCCGGGAGCTGGCCGAGGGCCCGACGGTCGCGTTCGGCGCCATCAAGGCGTCGCTCGCGTACGGTGCTTCGCACTCGCTGGACGAACTCCTCGACAAGGAGGACGAGCTGCAGACGCTGGCCGGCGACAGCGAGGACCACCGGATCGCGGTGCGCGCCTTCGTCGCCAAGGAGAAGCCGACGTACGTCGGGCGCTGAGCCCGTCCGGTCAGCCCTCGGCCCCGGTGCGGACGTGGCAGTCCGCCAGGTGGTCGTCCACCAGGCCGCAGGCCTGCATCAGGGCGTAGGCGGTGGTCGGGCCGACGAAGCGGAAGCCCGCCTTCTTCAGCGCCTTCGCCAGCGCCGTCGACTCCGGCGTGACGGCCGGCACCTCGCTCATCCGGCGGGGGGCCGGCCGGCCCGGCTCCGGGGCGAACCCCCAGATCAGCGCGTCGAGACCGCCCTCCAGGTCGCGGGCGACCCGCGCGTTGGCGATCGCCGCCCGGATCTTGGCCCGGTTGCGGATGATGCCGGTGTCGGCGAGCAGTCGCTCCTCGTCGGCCTCGCCGAACGCGGCGACCGCGCCGATCTCGAAGCCTGCGAACGCGGCCCGGAAGCCCTCGCGGCGGCGCAGGATGGTCAGCCAGGACAGGCCGGACTGGAAGGCCTCCAGGCAGACCCGCTCGAACAGCGCGTCGTCGCCGTGCACCGGGCGGCCCCACTCGGTGTCGTGGTAGACGCGGTAGTCGTCGGTGGAGTCGCCCCAGGCGCAGCGGCGCAGCCCGTCCGGACCGAGCACCGCGCCGTCGGCCGGGGAGGTCACTGGTCCTTCACCGGTTTCGCGTCCTCGGGCGCCGGGGTCTGGGCCTGGGCCGGCGCCGGTGCCTCGGCCGCCGGCTTGGTGAGGGCGACGGCCGGCTCGACGACCCGGGCGAACTGCTCCAGGCCGGGCAGCGGTTCGGCCGCCGGGTCGGGGCCGTTGGTCGCCTCGACCGCGCCGCGCAGGTGGGCGGCGGCCTCCAGCTCGGCGATCCGCGCGTCGCGGTAGGCGAGTTCCGCGCCGAGGCGGTCCAGGACGTCGTCCACCTCGTCCATCCGGTAGCCGCGCAGCGCCATCGGCAGGCGCAGTTCGTCCACGTCCGCCTTGCCCAGCGGGCGGTCCTGCGGGAGCCGTGCGGAGACGCGGTCCGGTACCGCCTCCGGCATCGAGCCGCCCCCGCCGAGCGCCACCAGGGCGGCGCCGCCGACCACCACGGCCATGGCGACCACGATCACCCAGAACACGAGCTGTCCTCCCGAACTCCCGGTCGGCCTTCGTCGAGGTGCCAGGGAACCAGACTGATCATGACAGCATGGTCCCTTAGTGAGGCCGGGGGCCATCATCGCACCCGCAGGAGCTCTGGAGGAGACATCGGTGGCACTGCGCCTGGGACCGCGGGAATTCGGTGACGACGAACTGGTGATCATGGCGATCGTCAACCGGACGCCGGACTCGTTCTTCGACAAGGGCGCCACCTTCGCCGACCCGGCCGCGTTCGCCGCCGCCGACCGCGCGATGGCCGAGGGCGCGGCGATCCTGGACATCGGCGGGGTCAAGGCCGGGCCGGGCGACGAGGTCACGGTCGAGGAGGAGCTGCGGCGGACCGTGCCCTTCGTGGCCGAGCTGCGCAAGCGCCACCCCGACGCGGTGATCAGCGTGGACACCTGGCGGCACGAGGTCGGCGAGGCGGTCTGCGAGGCGGGCGCGGACCTGCTGAACGACGCCTGGGGCGGGGTGGACCCGAAGCTCGCCGAGGTGGCCGCCCGCCACGACGTCGGACTGGTCTGCACCCACGCGGGCGGCGCCGAGCCGCGCACCCGTCCGCACCGGACCGGGTACGAGGACGTGATGGCGGACATCCTGCGGGTGACCGTGGGGCTGGCCGAGCGCGCGGTGGAGCTCGGCGTGCGGCGGGACGCGGTGATCATCGACCCGGGGCACGACTTCGGCAAGAACACCCGGCACTCGCTGGAGGCCACCCGGCGGCTGCCGGAGATGACCGCGACCGGCTTCCCGGTGCTGGTCTCGCTCTCCAACAAGGACTTCGTCGGCGAGACGCTGGACAAGCCGGTGGACGAGCGGCTGCTCGGCACCCTGGCGACCACGGCGGTCTCGGCCTGGCTGGGGGCGCGGGTCTACCGGGTGCACCAGGTCGCGGAGACCCGCCAGGTGCTGGACATGGTCGCCTCGATCCGGGGCACCCGCCCCCCGGCGGTCGCCCGCCGGGGGCTGGCCTAGGGGCCGCCGCGGGACGGCGACGCCCGGCCCGCGCTAGATCTCGTTCACCGGCCGGCGGGCGTCGGCGAGGATCTTCATGACCTCGTCGACCTCGTCGGTGATGTGGAACAGCTCCAGGTCGTGCGGGGCCGCCTTGCCCTGCGCGACCAGGGTGTCCTTCAGCCACTCGAAGAGGCCGCCCCAGTACGCGGTGCCGTAGAGGATCACCGGGAAGCGGGTGACCTTCTTCGTCTGCACCAGGGTGAGCGCCTCGAACAGCTCGTCCAGGGTGCCGAGGCCGCCGGGCAGGACGACGAAGCCCTGCGCGTACTTCACGAACATCGTCTTGCGGACGAAGAAGTAACGGAAGTTCAGCCCGAGGTCGACGAACTCGTTGAGGCCCTGCTCGAAGGGCAGCTCGATGCCGAGCCCGACGCTGAGGCCGCCGGCCTCGGACGCGCCGCGGTTGGCGGCCTCCATCGCGCCCGGGCCGCCGCCGGTGATCACCGCGTAGCCGGCCTCGGCGAGGGCCCGGCCGATGGCCCTCCCGGCCTCGTACTCGGGTGAGTCGGCCGGGGTCCGGGCGGAGCCGAAGACGCTGATCGCGGGCGGGAGTTCGGCGAGGGCGCCGAAGCCCTCGACGAATTCGGAGGTGATCCGCAGCACCCGCCACGGGTCGGTGTGCAGCCAGTCGGTGGGGCCGGTGGTGTCCAGCAGGCGCTGGTCCGTGGTGCTCGTACCGACCTGGTCCCGGCGCACCAGCACCGGGCCCTTCTGCTTCTCGGGCCAGGCCTTCTTCTTCCGCGGCACGCCGACCTGCTCGGGTCCGTGCCCGTACTGCTTCTCGTCTCCTGTGCCTGTCATGACGAAACCCTACGCCGACCTTCCCCGGTTTTCAGGCAACGGGGGAAGGTCGGTTGGGCAACCGGAAGGTGGCGTTCGACCGTTGATCGGATCAGCCGTCCGGCGGTTTCCGCGGGCGGGGGCTCAGCTGGTCAGCCAGGCGCGCAGCCGCGCCTCGGTCTCGGCGATGGCGCTCAGCGAGCAGTGCTCCTCCCGCTTGTGCGCGAGGTTCGGGTCGCCGGGGCCGTAGTTGACCGCCGGGACGCCCAGCGCGCTGAACCGGGCGACGTCCGTCCAGCCGAACTTGGCCCGGGCCTGGCCGCCGGTGGCCGCCAGGAAGGCCTGCGCGGCCGGCTGGGAGAGCCCGGGCAGGGCGCCCGGGGCGAAGTCGGTGACGGTCAGCTCGAAGCCGTCGAAGACCTCGCGCACGTGCTTCTCCGCGTCCGCCTCGCTGCGGTCCGGCGCGTAGCGGAAGTTGACGGTGACGACGCACTCGTCCGGGATGACGTTGCCGGCCACGCCGCCGTCGATCCGGACCGCGTTCAGGCCCTCGCGGTACTCCAGGCCGTCGATCTCCACCCGGCGCGGCCGGTAGTCCGCGAGCCGGGTGAGCACCTCGGCGGCGTGGTGGATGGCGTTGTCGCCGAGCCAGCTGCGGGCCGCGTGGGCGCGCACGCCGGTGAGCCGGACCTGCGCCCGCAGGGTGCCCTGGCAGCCGCCCTCGACCATCGCGCCGCTGGGCTCCATCAGCACCGCGAAGTCGGCGGCCAGCCACTCCGGGCGCTCCTTGGCGAGGTGGCCGAGGCCGTTGCGGTGGGCCTCCACCTCCTCGCAGTCGTAGAACACGAAGGTGAGGTCGCGGTTGGGCTCGGTCAGGGTGGCCGCGAGCCGCAGCTGGACGGCCACGCCGGACTTCATGTCCGAGGTGCCGCAGCCGTAGAGCAGGTCGCCCTCGACGTAGGAGGGCAGGTTGTCGGCGATCGGCACGGTGTCCAGGTGGCCGGCCAGGACGACCCGCTCGGCGCGGCCCAGGTTCGTGCGGGCGACCACGTTGTTGCCGTACCGGTCCACGGTGAGGTGCGGGTAGCCGCGCAGGGCGGCCTCCACGGCGTCGGCGAGCGCCTGCTCGTCGCCGCTCACCGAGGGGAAGTCGACGAGCCGGGCGGTCAGCGCGCCACCGTCGAGAGTGAGGTCCAGGGGCGTCGGGTTCGGGCTGCTCATGGCGCCAGCCTAGTGCGCGCCGCAGGTGCCCTGTGTGGTCGCCCGGTGACACGGAATAGCGTGGATCGGGCAACCGGGGGGCGCCGCACATCCGTCCGAGTGGGTACGGTGTCGGATCAAGGAGCAGGTGCGAGAGGGGCGACGGTGGCCAGGAGAAGGAGCAGCGAGGAGCTGGGCGACGAAACGGCGCCCGCCCGCCGCCGCGGGCCGTTGCGCGCGCTGCTGATGGTGATCGTCGGGCTGCTCGGCCTCGCGCTGGTCGCGGGCCTGGGCGTGGTCGGCATCTGGTGGTTCGGCTTCAGGCAGGGCGAGTCCGAGGGCTGCACGGTGAAGACCGCGGCCGGCAACGGCACCCTGGAGCTGCCGCAGGCCGCCAACGCCGCGACGATCGCCGCGGTGGCGCGCTCGCGCGGGCTGCCGGACCGGGCCGCCACGATCTCGCTGGCGACCGCCATGCAGGAGTCCAAGCTGCGCAACCTCGCGGGCGGCGACCGGGATTCGATCGGCCTGTTCCAGCAGCGGCCCTCGATGGGCTGGGGCACCCCGGCGCAGATCGCGGACCCGGTGTACGCGACCAACAAGTTCCTGGACGGCCTGGTCAAGGTCCCCGGCTACACCCGGCTGCCGCTGACCGACGCCGCGCAGGCGGTGCAGAAGAGCGGCTACCCGCAGGCCTACGCCAAGCACGAGACCAAGGCGACCCTGCTCACCTCGGCGCTGGCCGGCCGGGAGCCCGCCTCGTTCTCCTGCATCGTGCACGACTACGCCAAGCCGGACCCGGAGGACTCCTCCTCCCCCACGGCGACCCCCGCGGCGACCGCCACGGCGGGCGCCACCGCGACCGCCACCCCGGCCGCGGCGCCGGACCGCGCCCAGGTGCTGTCCGACCGGGTCCGCCGGGAGTTCGGCCGCACGGTCACCCCGGCGCTCGGTTACACCTCGACCATCAAGGGCGCCGAGAACGCGGTGTCGCTGACCCCGGACCCGGCCACCGCCGCGCTGACCTCCGCCGCGGACGGCGGCACCGACGGCGGGGTGAGCGCCGAGCGGGCCAGCGGCTGGGAGGTGGCCCACTGGGCGGTCGCCCAGGCCCAGCAGCTGGGCATCGCGACGGTCGCCTACGACGGGAAGATCTGGCGCAAGACCTCCTCGGAGGACGGCTGGCAGACGCAGCCCTCGGGCACCTCGACCAAGCTCGTGCAGGTGACCCTGGCACCGCCCGACAAGGGCTGACGAACAGACGTGCGGGTTGCCGCCGGACGGGTGATTCCGGTCAACTCCGGTGGACCGGCCCCCGGTTCCGGCGACCCCGGACGGAGAACCGTCACTTCCCTTGGCCGGGCCGGTTCGGCGAGGTCCGGCGGGACCCTGCGGGGCCCGGTGGGCGCCAGCGCTGCGGTCGTACGATCCGATGGTCGGTCAGACACTTTCCTTGCACCGGCCGAAACCTTCTGGCTTCTCAAACGGTAACAACGTCGTCCGCCCGGTCGTCCACGGGCGGACGGGACGGAACCGAACCCCTTCGAGGAGCCCCATGTCTCACCCCCTCACGCGCCGGATCGCTCAGGCCGCGCTCGTCGTGGCCGCCGGAGCGACCCCGCTGGTCGCGGCCGGCTCGGCGTCCGCCCTGGGCGGGGACGCCCTGCTGCCCAAGAGCGACCTCGCGGCGCCACTGGGCCAGCTGACCAACACCGACACCGGCTCCACCCTGCAGCACACCACCCACCAGCTGGGCCAGGCCGCCGGCACCACCGGCGCGGCCACCGTCGCCGCGGGCGTACCGGCCTCGGCCGACGCCGCGGGGAACATCGTCGCCCACCAGCTCCCCGAGGCGAACGAGAAGGCCGGCTCGCTGACCGCGCCGGTCGACCAGACGGCCGCCACCGCCGGCCAGCTCTCCGCCGTCACCCCGAAGGTCGCCTCGGCCCTGGCCGGCAAGCTCGGCGAGGCCGTCACCGGCAAGGGCTCGGCCACCCGCAGCGCCGACGCCGGTGCCGGCCCGGTCGGCGGGCTCGCCCAGGCGGGCTCGGTCGCCCAGGCCCTGCCGGGCGCCGACAAGCTCTCCGGCGCCGTCCCCGGCACCAACGCCGTGACCGACGCGCTCCCGCTCGGCTCGGTGGGGCGCGCGCTGCCGCTGGGCTCGGTCGAGCACACCCTGCCGGCCGGCCTGCCCGGCGCCGACGTCCTCGGCCTGGCCGAGCACGGTTCGGCCAACCGCCTCGGCGGCGCCGACCTGGGGCCGAACAACCCGCTGTCCGGCCTCACCGGCGCGCTCGGCCCGATCGGCGGGCTGCTGGGCGGCGTGAACGGCGGCAGCATCAGCGGCCTGCCGCTGTAGGCCGCGTGCCACGTGGCGTGATCCGCGTGGCGTGGTCCGCGAGCCGTGAGCCGTGATCCGCGAGCGGTGGTCGGCAGGCGGCAGCCCCCGTACCGAAGGGCCGGCGTTCCGAGCGGGGAACGCCGGCCCTTCGACGTGCGGTCAGCGCGCCGCTGCCAGCCGCTCCACGGCCGCGGCGACCCGCTCGTCGGTCGCGGTGAAGGCGACCCGCACGAAGCGCTCGCCGGCCGGCCCGTAGAAGTCGCCGGGCGCCACCAGGATGCCCAGCCCGGCCAGTTCGGCCACGGTCTCCCAGCACGGCCGGTCCTGGGTCGCCCACAGGTAGAGGCTCGCCTCGGAGTGCTCGATCCGGAAGCCGTACGCCTCCAGCGCGGCCCGCAGCGCCGAGCGCCGGGCGGCGTACCGCTCGCGCTGCTCGGTCACGTGCGCGTCGTCCGCGAGCGCGGCGACGGTCGCGGCCTGGACCGGGGCGGGCACGATCATGCCGCCGTGCTTGCGCACCTCCAGCAGCTCGCGGACCACCACCGGGTCGCCCGCGACGAAGGAGGCGCGGTAGCCGGCCAGGTTGGAGCGCTTGGAGAGCGAGTGGACGGCCAGCAGGCCCTCGTGGCCGTCGCCGCACACCTCCGGGTGCAGGACGGAGACCGGGTCGGCCTCCCAGCCCAGCTCCAGGTAGCACTCGTCGCTGACCAGCAGCGCCCGGTGCTCACGGGCCCACGCGACGGCGCGGCGCAGTTCCGCCGCGCCCAGCACCCGGCCGGTCGGGTTGGACGGCGAGTTCACCCAGATCAGGCGCACCCGGGAGCCGTCCAGCTCGTCCACCGAGTCGTACGCGACCGGCTCGGCGCCGCACAGCAGCGCGCCCACCTCGTACGTCGGGTAGGCCAGCCGTGGGTAGGCGACCTGGTCGCCGGGGCCGAGGCCGAGCTGGGTCGGCAGCCAGGCCACCAGCTCCTTGGAGCCGACGGTCGGCAGGACGGCCTGCGGGCCGATCCCGGCGCCGAGACGGCGGTGCAGCCAGCCGGCGATCGCCTCGCGCAGCTCCAGCGGGCCCCAGACGGTCGGGTAGCCGGGGGTGTCGGTGTGCGCGGCCAGGGCCTTCTGGATCACCTCGGGGACCGGGTCCACCGGGGTGCCGACGGAGAAGTCGCAGAGGCCGCCCGGGTGGGCGAGGGCGGTCGCCTTGTACGGCTCCAGCTTGTCCCAGGGGAAGACCGGCAGGAGGTCGGAAACGCGGCGCGCCGCCCCCGGGTGGCCCGGGAACGGCGCGCGCGTGCTGTCGTTGCTCACAGCTTCGATGCCACCGATCGTCAGTGGTCGGCGTTCTGCGGCGGCAGAGCGGCGATGAACGGGTGGTCGCGCTCGATCAGGCCCAGCTTCGAGGCGCCACCGGGCGAACCAAGGTCGTCGAAGAACTCGACGTTCGCCTTGTAGTAGTCCTTCCACTCCTCGGGAGTGTCGTCCTCGTAGAAGATCGCCTCGACCGGGCAGACCGGCTCGCACGCGCCACAGTCGACACACTCATCCGGGTGGATGTAGAGCGATCGCTCGCCCTCGTAGATGCAGTCAACCGGGCACTCTTCGATGCACGCCTTGTCCTTCACGTCGACACAAGGCTGCGCGATGACGTAGGTCACGCTGTCGTTCCTCCTAGGAAGGGCCTGGCGGCCCGTTCTGTTCTGCTCGCGTGCGCGGTGAGCGCGGCGTCGTCGATGCCCGCCCCTAGTATCGCGGGTCGGAGACCGCAAATGCACAGGAGGTGGCCACATGGCGACGGGCAACCCGGTCGGTGACCGTCCGGAGGTCCGGATAGACCGCTCTGACGTGGGACGACGCGTGTCCGTCCGGCGCCTGTCCGAGTTCGTGGACGACCGGCCGGTGTTCCGGGATTCGATCGGCGTGCTCACATCGTGGGACGACCACGGATTGACGATCGTGCCGCGGACCGGGGATCCGGTCCTCCTGCCGGAGGAGCTGCTGGTCGCGGGCAAGGTCGTGCCGCCGTTCCCCGCCCGGCGTGCTCCGCTGCCGGTCACCGCGCCGGTCGAACTGCAGCGGATCGCGGGCCGCGGCTGGCCGGCCGTCGAGCAGGAGCCGCTCGGCGAGTGGACGCTGCGCGCCTCGGCCGGCTTCACCCGGCGGGCCAACTCCGTCCAGGCGCTCGGCGACCCCGGGCTGCCGCTGCCGCGGGCCCTGGCGGCCGTCCGGGCCTGGTACGCGGAGCGCGGGCTGCCCGCGTACGTCGAGGTGATCAGCCCGGGGTCGCCGGAGGCGCTGCGCACCGAACTCGACCGGCTCGGCGCCGGGTACGCGCGCACGCTGGTCCGCACCGCCCCGCTGGCCGGGCTCGCGCGGGCGGGCAGCGGGCAGGACCGGGTGCGGCTGTCGCGGACGGCGGACGCGGCGTGGCTGTCGCTCTACCGGCGGGTGACCGGGGACCCGGCGGTCGAGGAGGCGGCGCTGCGGGTGCTGCACGGCGGACCGTCGGTCTGGTTCGCCGCGGTGCCGGGAGCGCCCGGGCAGCCGCCGCTGGCGATCGGACGCTGCGTCATCGAGGGGCCGTGGGCCTGCTTCGGCGCGATCGAGGTCCAGCCGTACGCGCGGCGGGCCGGGCTGGCGACGGCGGTCATGGCGGTGCTCGCCTCGCGGGCGGCCGAGGAGGGGGCGAGCGGCGGCTACCTGCAGGTCGAGGCGGAGAACGCGGGGGCGATCGCGCTCTATGACGAACTCGGCTTCACGACCAGTCACACTTACCACTACGCGCTTCTTCCCCAGGGGTAGCGGCGGGTCGTTCCGTCCGTGCACCGGTCGGTCGCCCGGCCCGTTCCCCCGCCCGGTCCGTCCGCCACCCGATCAGCCGCCCGACCCGTCCGTCGCCTTGTCCGTCCGCCGTACGAAAGCCGTCGTCGTCACCGTGACCGAGCAGAGCAGAGACCGCTTCCGGACCGCCGCCCGCGCGGAGCAGCCCGACCCGGTGCTGCTCTGCCTGCTCGCCGCCGCCGAACACGGCCCGGCGCTCGACCCCGGCGATCCCGGCGATCCGCCGGGGGTGGACGCCCTGCTCGCCGCCTGCGAGGCCGCGCTGGAGCGGCACGCGGCCGCCGTCCGGCTGGCCGTCGCCGAGCGCGCGCCCGCCGGGCCGGAGGAGACCGCCGCCCTGCTCGCGGCCGTCCTCGGCGGGCGGGAGCGCTTCCACGGGCAGCCGGCCGACTACCGGCGGCTGGAGTCCTCGCTGCTGCCCGAGGTGCTGCGGCGGCGGCGCGGGCTGCCGATCATGCTCTCGCTGGTGTGGATGGCGGTCGGACGGCGGGCCGGACTCACCGTCCACGGCGTCGCGCTGCCCGGGCACTTCATCGTCGCCGTGGGCGGGCCGGGCGGCGGTGACGACTACGTCCTGGCCGACCCGTTCCACGGCGGACGACTGCTCGACCCCGGGGACGTCGAGGACCTGGTCGCCGCCGCCGGACAGGAGTTCACGCCCTCGCTGCTCACCCCGGCCCAGCCGCTGGACATCGTGCTGCGGGTGCTCGGCAACATCCGCGCCTGGGCCTCCGACCGTCCCGAGCACGCGCGCACCCAACTGTGGGCCACCGAACTCGCCCTGCTGCTGCCCCGCCACCCGGCCCAGCTCCGCCTGGAGCGGGCCGAACTCCTCGTCCGCACCGGCGACTTCCTCGGCGGCTCGGCGGAGATGGACGCGTACGCGCAGATCCTGGACGCCTTCGACCCGGACGGCGCCGCCAAGGTCCGGCAGGAGGCACGCGCGGCCCGCCACCGGCTGAACTGATCCGCGCCGGGGCTACAGCCAGCCCTTCTCGCGGGCGATCCGGACCGCCTCGGTGCGGTTGCGGGCCTCGGTCTTCTGGATCGCCATCGACAGGTAGTTGCGGACCGTCCCCTCGGACAGGTGCAGCCGCCTGGCGATGTCGGCGTTCACCGCGCCGTCGGCGGCCGCGCCCAGCACGTCCCGCTCGCGCGGGGTCAGCGGGTTGGCGCCCTCGGCCAGCGCGGCGGCCGCCAGCACCGGGTCGATCACCCGCTCGCCGCGCAGCACCCGGCGGATCGCCTCGGCCAGCTCGGAGGCGGGCGCGTCCTTCACCAGGAACGCGTCCGCGCCCGATTCCATGGCCCGGCGCAGGTAGCCGGGGCGCCCGAAGGTCGTCGCGATGACCACCTTGGTGCGCGGCGCCTGCCGGCGCAGTTCGGCGGCCGCCTCGATGCCCGTCATCCCCGGCATCTCGATGTCCAGCACGGCGACCTGCACCTCGTTCGCCAGCACCGCCGCCGCCACCTCGTCCCCGCGCCCGACCTGCGCGACGACGTCGATGTCCCCCTCCAGCCCGAGCAGCGCGGCCAGCGCCTCCCGGACCATCCCCTGGTCCTCGGCGAGCAGCACGCGGATCGAGGCCCCGTTGTCAGTGTCGTCCATGGCCATGACCTTAGAGGGCGGACACAACGGGCTTGAGTCTCCGGTAGGGGGAGAGTCCACAGTGGTGCCCATGGACGGCAGCACTGCGGACGACATCCGGTACTCGATCGGCGACCTCGCCCGGCGCACCGGGCTCACGGTCAAGACCATCCGGTTCTACGCCGACACCGGGCTCGTCCCGCCCACCGACCGCACCCCGGCCGGCTACCGGCTGTACGACGTGCACGCGCTCGCCCGGCTGGACCTCGTCCGCACCCTGCGCGAGCTCGGGCTCGACCTGCCCGCGATCCGCCGGGTGCTGGAGCGGCAGTCCCCGCTGCAGGAGGTCGCCGCCGCACACGCCGAGGCGCTGGAGGTGCAGATCCGCACCCTGCGGCTGCGCCGGGCGGTGCTGCTCGCCGTCGCCCAACACGGTTCCACCCCAGAGGAGATGAGACTGATGCACCAACTCGCCAAGCTCTCCGACGCCGAACGCCGGCGTCTCGTCCACGACTTCATCGACGAGACCTTCGGCGGCCTGGACGCCAACCCCGAGTTCGTCGCCATGATGCGCTCGGCGATGCCGGAACTGCCCGACGAGCCGCGGCCGGAGCAGGTCGAGGCCTGGGTCGAGCTGGGCGAACTCGTCCAGGACCGGGACTTCCGTGCGGCCGTGCGCAAGATGGCCGAGCACCAGGCCGCCGAGCGGGCGGACGGGGACCGCAGCGGCCTGCACATCGCGCTGACCGGGACCGTGACGTCCCGGGTCCGTGCCGCGCTGGCCGCCGGGATCGCCCCCACCTCCCCCGACGCCGACCCCGTCGTCGCGGCCCTGACCGCCGCCTACGCCGAGGCCTTCGGGCGCCCGGACGACGAGCAGCTGCGGCAATGGCTGTTCGACCGCCTCGGGACGGCGAACGACCCCCGCGCTGAGCGCTACTGGCAACTGATGGCGGTCATCAACGGCTGGCCGGTCCAGGAGAGCCTGCGGGACGTGTTCGAGTGGTTCACCGCGGCCCTGCGGGCCAGACTGGTGGGATGCTGAGCCTGGAACCACTCCGCCCCGACCACGCCGGCGCCCTGCTCGCCTTCGAACTCGCCAACCGCGCGTACTTCGCCCGCAGCGTGCCGGACCGCGGGGACGCCTACTTCTCCGAGTTCCCGGCCCGGCACTCCGCGCTCCTCGCCGAGCAATCCGGGGGGACCTGCCTGTTCCACGTCGTCCGGGACGCGGACGGCGAGCTCGTCGGCCGGGTCAACCTGGTCGACATCGCCGACGGCGGAGCCGAACTCGGTTACCGCGTCGCCGAGTCCGCCGGCGGCCGCGGGATCGCCACCGCCGCCGTCGCCGAGGTCTGCCGGCTCGCGGCCGACCTGTACGGCCTGCGCTTCCTGACCGCGGCCACCACCGTCGACAACGCCGCCTCGCGGGCCGTGCTCGCCCGCAACGGCTTCCGGTTCCGGCAGGAGGTCCTGCTCTCCGGCCGCCCGGCCCTCTCCTACCGCCGCGACCTGACCGGCCCGCGCCCGACGCGGTAGCCGGGGCGGGGCGGCCGTCCCCGACCCCGGCCCGGCCCGGGCCGGCCGTCAGAGCCAGCGCTGGACGGCTTCGACGCTGTCCGCGCCGCTGGTGTTGAAGGCGATGGCGGCCTGCGGCGCGTGCCGGCGGACCAGGTTGACGACGAGTTCGAAGAACGGGAGGGCCGGCTCGGGCTTGCGGATGCCGCCGCCGATGACGACCACGTCCCACCCGCGGCCGTCGAGCGCCGCGACGATCGCGGGCTCGGCGGTGTCGTCGGGGGCGACCAGCGTCATCGCGGCGTCGATGCCGTGGTCGGCGAAACGGGCGAGTTCGGCGTCGAGGACGGCCCGCACGCCGTCGCCGTCCATGCCGGGGACGGTGTGCGGGTCGAAGCCGAGAACGAGAACGGTGGGCATGTCGGGAAGGACGATCAGCGGGGGTCGAGGGGTTCCCCGCGCAAGAAGCGGTCGGCTTCGGCGAGGGTGAGCTTGGGGTCGGTCCAGGAGCACACCTCCAGCCAGGACAGCCGCCCGGCCTCGGCGAACAGCAGTACCTCGCCGTCGTCCCCGAGGCCCGCCTCGGCGACGATCTCCGCGCGCGGGGCGGTGCCGGGGCCGGTGAAGTGGACGGTGCAGCCGCAGGCGCAGCGGGACTCGATGCGCAGGTGCGGGAGTTGGGCGCGCAGCGGATGGCCCGAACGGAGCAGGGCGTCGAGGGTGCGCCGGACGTCGGCGGGCAGCTGGGTCACGGGGATCATCGGTTCCATCGCCTTCGTCGGCTTCATCGTCTTCATCGGCTTCGTCGGCTTCATCGGCTTCATCGGGTTCATCGGCGGCGCGATCGCGAGGTGAGGGCGGTCAGTTCTTCGACGCGCAGGAGGTGGGCGAGCAGCAGGTAGCCGGCGGCGAGGGCCGCGCCGGCGGGCAGCAGGCCGTAGCGGGTGGTCCACCAGGCGGCGGCCGTGGCCGGGAGCGCGGCGGCGAGCAGTCGGAGGTGCGCGCCCAGCACGGGCAGCGGGCCGAGGCGGCGGCGCAGCAGCAGGTGGGCGGCCGCGCAGGTGAGCAGGAAGGAGCCGCCGTAGCAGCCGGCCATCCCGGTGACGGCCCAGCGCAGCGGCAGCAGCCGGTGGCAGAGCAGGGCGCCCAGTGCGGTGGCGGCGACGGGCAGCAGGTTGAGCAGGAAGGGCGTCCGGCTGTCGCCGAGCGCGTAGAAGGCGCGGGTCAGCGCGTACGAGGCCGAGTAGAGGACCAGCCCGGGCGCGAAGGCGGTCAGCATGCCCGCGATGGCCCGGACGTCGGCGGCGCCGGTACGGCCGTGGCCGAAGGCGAGGGCGCACAGCTGCGGCGCGAGGACGGCGAGCGCGCAGGCCGCCGGGACGGTGACCACCCCGATCCTGCGGACGGTCCGGGCGAGCATCCGGCGGACGGCGTGCGGGGTGTCGGCGGCCGCGCTGAGCGCGGGGACGACGGCGGTCACCAGGGACACCGTGATCACGCCGTGCGGCACGATCCACAGCAGGTACGCGCTGCTGTACGCCGTGTACCCGACGCCGGGCAGCCCGGCCGCGGCGGCCCGTGCGCCGTCGAGCGTGGAGAGCCTGGTCACCACCCAGTAGCTCACCTGGTCGCTGAGCACGAGCAGCAGTGTCCACCCGGCGGCCCGCAGCGGCTCGCCGAGCCCGGCCCGCCGCCAGTCCCAGCGCGGGCGCAGCCGCACCCCGGCGGCCCGCAGGCACGGCAGCAGCACCAGGCTCTGCGCGACCACGCCCGCCGTGGTGCCGGCCCCGAGCACGGTCAAGTCGGCGGCGGAGAGGGACCGTTGTCCGACGTACCCGCCGAAGACCGCGATCACGACCACGTTGTTGAGCACCGGAGCCCACGCCATCGGGGCGAACCTCTCCCGGGCATTGAGGAGTTGGCCCAGCACGGTGAACAGCCCGTAGCAGAACACCTGCGGCAGGCACAGGTACGCCAGCAGCACCGTGCGGTCCAACTGCGCACCGTCGTACGAGGTGTAGGCCCGTACGACGAGCGGTGCGGCCGGCACCACCACCGCCGTCAGCACCAGCAGGGCCGTCACCAGCACCGTCACCAGCCGGTCGACGTGGGCGGCCCCGCCGTCCGCCGATTCCTTGGCGGCGCGCACCAGATGGGGCACCAGCGCGGTGTTCAGCGCGCCGCCGATCAGCAGCACGAACAGGATGTTGGGCACCGTGTTCGCCACGTTGTACCCGTCCGCGAGCACCCCCGAGCCGAGGACGGCCACCAGGACCGCCGAGCGGACGAAGCCGGTGGCCCGGGACACCACCGTCCCCGCCGCCATCACCAGGCCGGGCGGAACGGCGCGCCGCGGCCTGCGGTGGCGGGCGGACGCCGACTCCGCCGGCCGCGGCCCGAACTCACGGGCCCCGACGGCCTCCTGGAGAACGGTCATCCGCCAGCCCCTCTCGCTCCGGGCACCGACCCGAACAGGCCGGCGAAAACGGCGAGAGCATGCGTCAAACCCCCTGAAGCGACGCTGAGAAAGCTGAAGACCGCTTAAGGAGCGGATCCGGCGCCGGTGGCATCCTGATCCGCATGGAGATTCTGGTGGTGGAGGACGACGCCCAGGTCGCCGCGGCCGTCCGGCGCGGCCTGGAGGCCGAGGGCTACACCGTCGACCTCGCCCCGGACGGCCTCACCGGCCTGCGGCTGGCCCGACGGCACGCCTACCGGGCGATCGTGCTCGACATCATGCTGCCCGGCCTGAACGGCTACAAGGTGTGCGAGGCGCTGCGCGCCGACGGCGTGACCACCCCGATCCTGATGCTGACCGCCAAGGACGGCGAGTACGACGAGGCCGAGGGCCTGGACACCGGCGCCGACGACTACCTCACCAAGCCGTTCTCCTACCTGGTCTTCCTGGCCCGCCTGCGCGCCCTGATCCGCCGCAGCCAGACCCCCGGCCCGCTGCTGCGGGCGGGCGACCTCTGGCTGGACCCGGCGGGCCGCCGCTGCGGCCGGGGCAGCGCCGAGATCACCCTCACCGAGCGCGAGTTCGCCGTGCTGCGCTGCCTGGTCGAGCACCCCGGCGAGGTGCTGTCCAAGCGCCGGATCGTCGACGAGGTGTGGGACATCGCCTTCGACGGCGAGGAGTCCATCGTCGAGGTGTACGTCAGCATGCTGCGCCGCAAGGTGGACACCCCGTTCGGGGTCCGCTCGATCACCACCGTGCGCGGTGCCGGCTACCGAATGGAGTCCTGACCGTGCTGAGCCGCCTCTCCACCCGTCTGCGCACCTCGACGGCGGCCGGCCTGGCGGCGCTGCTGCTGCTCGGCGGCGGCGCCTGGTGGCTGCGCGGCCACATGTACGACGCCCAGCTGGCGGCCGCCGACACGGAGGCGAAGGCGCAGGCCCGGGAGATCAGCAACGGCTTCAAGTACGGCCAGCAGCTGACGAACAGCTGGCAGCTGCCGTACGTGGTGCTGGGCAGCGACGGCCAAGTGCTGATCATGGGCGGCCCGTTGACCACCCAGCACCTGGCCGGGCCGCTGCCGGCCGCCGTACCGCAGCTGGCGCCGGACGACTGGCAGACGGTCCAGCGGATCACCATCGGCCCCGCGGGCGAGGCCGCCGCCAACCGCTACTCGGGGCGCGCCTTCACCGCGATGGGCAGCTGGAGCCCGCTGCTGCGCAAGGACGGCGCCCAGGTGAAGCCGACGGTCGGCCCGTTCACGGTGTACGTGCTGGCGACCCCGTTCGCCGCCGAGGCCTCGCTGCGCACCATCGACCCGGCGCTCCGGGTCGGGGTGCCCGCCGCCGCCCTGCTGGTCGCGCTGACGGCCTGGATCGCCACCAGCCGGGCGCTGCGCCCGGTGGACGCGATCCGCGCCGAGCTGGCCGAGATCGGCGAGCACCGGCTGGACCGCCGCGTCCCGGTGCCGCGCTCCGGCGACGAGATCACCCGGATGGCCCGGACCACCAACGCCACCCTGGACCGGCTGGAGCGCTCGGCCGCCCAGCAGCAGCGCTTCGTCGCGGACGCCTCGCACGAGCTGCGCAGCCCGATCGCGGCCCTGCGCACCAACCTGGAGGTCTCGCTCGCGCACCCCGAGCGCACCGACTGGCCCGCCGCCACCCTGGAGGCGCTCACCTCGGTCGAGCGCCTGCAACAGCTCACCGAGGACCTGCTGTTCCTGGCCCGGGGCACGCACCCGGCGACGGCCGGCCGGCTCAGCACCGTCGATCTGTCCGCCGTGCTGCGCGAGCTCGCCGACCAGTACCGGCCGGTCCTCGGCGCGCGGCTCGCCCTGCGGGTGGACGCGACCGAGGAGGTGCCGGTGCACGGCAACCGGATCCGGCTGCACCGGTTGGTGCGCAACCTGCTGGACAACGCCCAGCGGCACGCGGCCACCGAGGTGGCGATGTCCGCGCGGCAGAGCGCGTACGGCTGCGTCCTGGAGGTCCGGGACGACGGCCCGGGCGTGCCGCCGGAGGACCGCGAGCGGATCTTCGAGCCGTTCACCCGGCTGGACGAGGCCCGCAGCCGGGACGCCGGCGGCAGCGGTCTGGGCCTGGCCATCGCGGCGGACGTCGCCACCCGGCACGGCGGCACCCTGCGCGTCGCCCACGCCCCGCGCGGCGCCCGCTTCGTGCTGGAGCTGCCGTCCGCCGAGCGGGCCTGCCGGGCCCCGTCCCCGAATTCCTAACCGGTCGGCGAGGACCCGGGCGCGACGGAGACCGTCCGCAGCGGCACCGAGGCCCGCAGCCGGAAGCCCTTCCCCCGCTCCCCCGGCCCGGTCTCCAGCCGTCCGCCGACCAGCGCCAGTCGCTCCCGCAGCCCGGACAGCCCGTTCCCCGGCTGGGACTTGCCCGGCCCGCGCCCGTTGTCGGCGATCTCCAGCACGGCGTGGCTCCCGCCGTCCGCCTCCCAGCTCCGGTCGGTCGTCACCGTGCAGACGGTGGCGCCCTCGCCGTGCCGGACGATGTTGGTGACGGCCTCGCGCAGCGCCCAGGCCAGCGCGCCCGCCTCCTCGTCGGCCAGCCCCGGCCAGCTGTCCACCAGCTCCGGCGCGGCCTCCAGCCGGACCTGGGCGGCGGCCAACGCGGTGCGGGCGGCGGCGAGTTCGACCGGCAGGGTCGGGCGGCGGAAGCCGGTCACCGCCTCCCGGACGTCGATCAGCGACTGCCGGGCGACCTGCTCGATGTCGGCGACCTGCGCCCGCGCCGCCTCGTCCTTGCCGGCGTCCATGAACCGCCCGGCCAGCTCGCTCTTCAGGGTGATCAGCGAGAGCGAGTGCCCGAGCAGGTCGTGCAGGTCGCGGGCGAGCCGCAGCCGCTCCTCGGAGGCGGCCAGGTGCGCGACGGCGGCCCGGGCCTCGCGCAGTTCCTTCATGGTGGCGACCAGCCGCTGCAGGCCGGTCATCGCGATGCCGGAGAGGAAGGCGCTGATCGCGAAGGTGGCGGTGTCGCCGGTGTCGGAGTGGCTCAGCAGGCCGACCGCGGCGGCGAGCCCGGCCATGCCGCCGAGAGCGGGCAGCGCGTAGGCCGCCGGTGTGATGATCGCGACGCACACCGAGGCGTAGATGAAGAGGGTCAGGAAGGCGTCGCCGAGGACGAAGGGCGCGGTGACGGCGAGCACGGTCATCGTCGCGACGATCACCTGGCAGGCCCGCGGCCGCATCCCGCCCTGCGAGCGGAAGATCACCAGCAGGACGTACGCCACCACGAACCCGGCCAGGCAGCACCAGCCGAACACCCTGGCCGGTCCGCCGTGGGCCCCGTTCACCAGGTCGCCCGCCGGGTAGGCCAGATAGGTCATCCACAGCAGCATCCAGGCGACCTTGACCAGCAGCTGCCGCCTGGTCTCCACCGGGGAGCCGGGCACGTTCATGAACGACGTGCGCGCCGCACCCGCCTCCGGCGACTCGTCGGGGCGGTGGGTGCGGCGCGCATCGCTCATGTGGATCATCATGCCTGTCGGGTGTCGCGCCGGTACAGGGCCGCCGCGGCGACGACGAACACCACCAGGAACCCGGCCAGCCCGGCGACCGCGACGGTGTCCAGGGAGTGCCCGGGCTGGGTGAAGGTCGCCAGGTGGTTGTACAGGTACACCGGGTTGAACCGGGCGAACTTCTCCAGCGAGCCGCTGACCGGGAACCAGGTCCCGCCGAGCAGCGCCATCGCCATGTAGGTGATCATCACGATCGGCTGCACCGCGTCCGGCGCCGCCGCGTACCCGAGCGCCACGCCGAGCGCCGCGAAGACGAAACTGCCCAGCCACAGCGCGACGCCCAGCCCGATCCACTGCGGCACGGTGAGCGAGACGCCCTGGACCACGCCGACCGCGAAGACCGCCAGGATCGCCGGCAGCGTGGTGACCGCGCTCGCCGCGATCTTGCCGACGGTGTACGCCCGGCCGGGCAGCGCGGTCAGCCGCAGCTGGCGGGTCCAGCCGCTCTTGCGCTCCAGCGAGATCCGCTGCGCGCTGCCGGTCAGCACCGCGCCGACCGCGCCGAAGGTGGCCATCGAGACCATGAAGTAGGTCTTCACCGGCAGTCCGCCGGCCTGGTTGGCGGCGCCGTAGGCGTGGATGAAGAAGACGTACATCAGGGCCGGGTAGAGCACGGTGAAGAACAGGTAGCGCCGGTTGCGGAGGCTCCGCAGGATCTCCAGCTGGATCAGGGTGGTCATCGCACGCTCTCCTTGTCGGCGTTCCGGGTGCTCTCGGCGTTCTCGGCGCCTTCTTCGCGGGCGCTGCCGGGCCCGTCCTCGCGGTCCAGCTCGCCGGTGATGGTCAGGAAGGCCTGCTCCAGGCCCACGCCGGTGACCTCCAGCCCGCGCGGGTACAGCCCCGCCCGGTAGAGCCCGGCGACGCTCGCGTCGGCGTCCGCGGTCCGGATCCGCACCGTCCGCACCCCCGGGACCCGGGCGGTGACGTCCAGCGACCGCACGCCCGGCAGGGTGCGCAGCAGGCGCTCGTCGGCCTGCCCGTCGCCGTCGTGGAGCTCGAAGGCGACCCTGCGGACACCGGCCCGCGCCTTGATCTCGGCGGAGCTGCCGTCGGCGATCAGCCGGCCCCGGTGCAGCACCAGGACGCGGTCGGCGATCGAGTCGGCCTCCTCCAGGTAGTGGGTGGCGAACAGCACCGTGCGCCCGGCGTCGGCCTGCGCCCGCATGCTCGCCCAGAACGACTGCCGGACCCCGACGTCCATGCCGGTGGTGGGCTCGTCCAGCACGATCAGGTCGTTGTCGCCCGCGATCGCCAGGGCGAAGCGGACCCGCTGCTCCTGGCCTCCGGACAGCTTGTCGACCCGGCGCTCCGCCAGCTCGGTGATCCCCGCGTCGGCCAGCACCCCCGTGACCGACCGACCGCGGGGGTGCACGTCGCAGGCGAGGCGGACCAGCTCGCGCACCTTGACGTCGGACATCAGCCCGCCGCTCTGCAGCATCGCGCCGACCCGGCCGGCCGCGATCGCCGCCCGCGGGGTGCCGCCGAAGAGCGTCACGCTGCCCTGGTCGGGCTCGCGCAGCCCCAGCAGCAGGTCCAGGCTGGTGGACTTCCCGGCGCCGTTCGGGCCGAGCAGGGCGACGGTCTCGCCCGGCCGCAGCACGAGGTCCAGTCCGTCCACGGCGCGCACCCGCCCGTAGCTCTTGCCCACGCCGCGGAAGGCGGCCACCTCGGTGTCCATCGCCCGGCTCCTCTTTCCTGGTGGTGTCGTGTCCGGTGCTGTTCGCACCACCTCAGAGTCCCGCGCGGGCGGGGGCCGGCGGCAGTGTCCGCCGTCGTGCCTCCGGTATGACGGATGTCATGCCGGCGGCCGGTACCCGCGTCACGGGTACCGGCCGCGAAAGGGCAGGTCAGGGGTGGTTCCGGGCCTCGTCACCCACCGCCGGGCCCGACGGCGTCACGCCTCCAGCGCGCGCTTCACGAAGTCGACCTGGAGCAGCAGCAGGTTCTCCGCGACCTCCTCCTGCGGGGTCATGTGCGTGACGCCGGACAGCGGCAGCACGGTGTGCGGGCGCCCGGCGGCGAGCAGCGCCGAGGAGAGCCGCAGGGTGTGCGCGGCCACCACGTTGTCGTCGGCCAGCCCGTGGATGAGCATCAGCGGGCGCTCCAGCCCGGCCGCGTACCCGGTCAGCGAGTTGGCGGCGTACACCTCGGGCCGCTCGGCCGGGTCGCCCAGGTAGCGCTCGGTGTAGTGGGTGTCGTACAGCGCCCAGTCGGTCACCGGCGCGCCGGACACCGCCGCGTGGAAGACGTCCGGACGGCGCAGCACGGCGAGCGCGGAGAGGTAGCCGCCGTACGACCAGCCGCGGATGGCGACCCGGCCGAGGTCCAGCGGGAACTCCCCGGCGAGCGCCTGCACCGCCTCGACCTGGTCGTCCAGGGTGGCCCCGACGAAGTCGAAGGCGATCGACTTCTCCCAGGCCGGCCCGCGCCCGGGGGTGCCGCGTCCGTCGGCGACGACCACCGCGAAGCCCTGGTCCGCGAACCACTGCGAGTTGAGGTGCGGGTTGTGCGCCTGGACGACGCGCTGGCCGTGCGGGCCGCCGTACGGGTCCATCAGGACGGGCAGCAGGCCGTCGCGCTCGCGGTCGTAGCCGGTGGGCAGGAAGACGGCGGCCGGGATGCGGCGCTCGCCGGCGAAGCGGAAGACCGGGCGGGCGGTGATGACCGGGGTCTCGGCGTACGAGGCGATGGTGGCGACGTCGTCGACCACCACGCCCTCGGGCAGGTCGCGGGCGACCGTGACGAGGGTGCCGGGCAGGTCGGGCTCGGCGGTGGCCCGCACGGTGATCCCGCCGCCGTGCACGGCACTGGTGACGGAGGTGAACGGCCGCCCGTTGGCGGACTCCCAGCCGAGCCGCTTGCCGTCGTGGCTGATCCGGCCGACGGCGATCCAGCCGGGCTCGGGGTCGGTCTCGGCGGCGCCGCCGGAGGCGGTGAAGAACACCTCGTCCTCGGTGACCGTGACGACCGACCTGACGTGGAGGTCGGCCCCGGTGACGGTCTGGTCGCCGATCACCAGCGCCCGGACCCCGCCCTGGTCGGAGATCCGCACCAGCTTGCCGTCCGGGGTCCACGCGGGGACGCCCCCGAACAGCTCCAGCCAGACGGCGTCCTCCTCCGCGTGCAGCACCTCGGTGGCGCCGGTGGCCACGTCCAGGCCGAGGATCCGCTGGCTGCGCTGGTCGCGGGACTGCACCTGCAGCAGCGGCACGCCGCCCTTCGACCAGTGCACCCGGCCGAGGTACGGGAAGGCCGTGCGGTCCCAGACCACCTCGGTGCGCCCGCCGTCCAGGCCGAGCACCCAGAGGCCGACCTCGGCGTTGGCCGTGCCGGCCGCCGGGTAGGCGACCTCGGCGGGCTCGCGGTCCGGGTTGGCCGGGTCGGCGATCCACCAGCGGCGCACCGGGCTGTCGTCGGCGCGCTCGACCAGCAGCCGGTCGCCCTCCGGGGACCACCAGAAGCCGCGGTCCCGGTCCATCTCCTCCTGGGCGATGAACTCGGCCTGCCCCCAGGTGACGTTCGGGCCGTCCGGCTCGGCGAGCACCCGGTCGCCGCTGCCGTCGGTGCGGGTCAGCCGCAGCTCGCCGGCCGTGTTGGCGTACGCGACGGAGCCGCCGTCCGGGGACAGTCGCGGGTCCAACAGCGGCCCCCGGGCGGGCAGTTCGGCGGTGGTTCCGGCGACCAGGTCGGCGGTGAAGAGGCGACCGGAGAGGGCGAAGGCGGCCCGTGCGCCGGCCGCGTCCAGGGCGTAGCCGACGATGCCGGCCGAACCCTCGCGGCTGCGCTCGCGGCGGGCCTTCTCGGCCGGCGAGAGGTCCTCCTCGCCGCCGCCGAGCAGGACCGCCGGGTCCGCGGCGATCCGCTCCTCGCCGGTGGCGGTGTCGAGGGTCCAGAGCAGGTTGGCCCGGCCGCTGCCCGTGGGGGTCCCCCCGGCCGGAGGCTGGGGGAGCGAGCGGAGGAAGACGACCCGCGAGCCGTCCGGTGCGACGGAGAACGAGCGGGGCGCGCCGACGGTGTAGCGCAGGGTCCGCGCGTACTGCCGGGGGAAGGTGTCCGCAGGGGTGTGGGAGGTCATGACACCAGACCCTACGACGCCGAACTGCCGTTGCCGGGAGGCTGGTGATCACTCGTTCGGAGCATCGTCCCCGAGCGCGCCCCAAAGGCCCCCGAACCCCCTCCGACCGGCCCGTGCGCCCCGTCGGCGCCACGCCGCCCGGCACGCGGGGACTCACCGAACGTAACGCTCCCCTCACCCATCGGGTATGACTTGTCGGGCGAGTGATCGTCGGCCCCGCCCCGGGCCCCGGCCCCTCGCAGCCCCAGTTCCGCACCGTCCCACCGCCGCCCTCCTCCAGGGGGCGGCGCGCCCGAGAAGGAGTGTGAGCCGACATGGCCATGAACATCTCCGCCGCCGTGCTGATGCTGGTCATCGTGGTGGTGCTGATCCGCCGCTCCGGCCTGAAGCTGGCGCACGCGATCGTCTGCGCGCTGCTCGGCTTCTACCTGGCCTCCAGCTCGATCGCCCCGTCGATCAGCCAGGTCACCAGCAACCTCGCCGGGATGATCAACGGCCTGCGGCTCTAGCCCCACCCGGCCGGTGGTTAGGCTTCCTCCCATGACCGCGACTACCGGCCGCCGACTCCTCCTGGTGCACGCGCACCCCGACGACGAGTCGATCGGCAACGGCGCCACCATGGCCCGGTACGCCGCCGAGGGCGCCCGGGTCACGCTGGTGACCTGCACCCTCGGCGAAGGCGGCGAGGTGATCCCGCGCGACCCCGCCGATCTGACGGGCGGTCGAGAGGGGTACCCGCGGCCGGAGGCCGGGGGAGACGCCCTCGGCGCGTACCGGATCGGCGAGCTCACCGAGGCGACGCGCGCCCTGGGCGTCACCGACGTCCGCTTCCTCGGCGGTCCCGGGCGCTACCGCGATTCCGGGATGATGGGCGTGCCCGACAACGACGTGCCCGGCTGCTTCTGGCGCGCGGACGTGGACGAGGCGGCCGGCCACCTGGTCGCGGTGATCCGCGAGGTGCGGCCGCAGGTCCTGGTCACCTACGACGAGAACGGCGGCTACGGGCACCCGGACCACATCCAGGCGCACCGCGTCGCGATGCGCGCGCACGAGCTGGCCGCCGACCCGGCGCACCGCCCCGAGCTGGGCCCGGCCTGGCGGATCGCCAAGGTGTACTGGAACCGGATGCCCCGCTCGGTGATCGAGGCCGGGCTCGCCGAGACCGCCGCCAAGGCGCCCTTCCCGGGCGTGGCCCGGCCGTCCGACGTCCCCGGCGTGGTCGCCGACGAGATGGTCACCACCGTGCTGGACGGCGCCGCGCACGCCGGCCGCAAGGCCGCCGCGATGGCCGCGCACGCCACCCAGATCACCGTGGACGGCGCCTTCTTCGCGCTCTCCAACGACCTCGGCCAGCCGCTGCTCGCCACCGAGTACTACCAGTTGGTGCGCGGCCAGGCCGGACCGGGCGAGCCGGAGGACGACCTGTTCGCGGGCCTCGCCGACGCCGCCGTGGACGCCGAGGAGGGCGTGCGATGACCAAGCCCGTTGCCCCGCCGCCGCGCCGCTCGATCCCGGCGGCCGTCCTCGGCACCCGCGAGGAGCGGCTGGCCGAGCCCCAACCCCCGCGCGCCGCCCGGATCGCGGTGTATGTCCTGTTCTTCCTGCTGGGCATCGCGGTGTCGGTCTGCGGATCCTTTGTGCAGGCCCTGTGGCCGCCCGTGGGAATCCTGCTGGCGCTCGCCGCGACCGCCGCCACCTTCTACGCCGGCCTGCGGATCACCGGCACCCGGCTCGGCGCGGGAGCGCCCGCGGCCGGCTGGTTCCTGGCGATGCTGCTGCTGATCGTGCCCCGGCCGGAGGGCGACAACGTCCTGTGGTCCAACGCGACCTCGCTGGCCTGGCTGTTCGCCGGTTCGGTGCTGGGCGTGATCTGCGCCACCCTGCCGACCCGCACCAGCTGGTTCCCCGGTGTGCCCGGCCCACCTCGCTGACCTCGACCGGGCGCGGCGTACGGTACCGCGTACGACGCGCAGTCAGGAGCACACGGCCTCGGTCTCATACAGGAGGAACCGGACGTATCAGGATCTGTCCGAAGCCGTTCACCGCTCGGTCCTTCCCAGTATGGTGGTCCCGCAGAACGCCGTAACCGACCGCCGCCCGCCCCAGCCGGGCCCGGCGACCACGAACCGCGGTCGCGCCGCACGGCCCGCCCGCGAACCCGGAGCACAGCAGCATTGAGCAGCCGCGAATCTGACAACGCCCACCCGACGCCACGGCGTACGGGTCCGGACGCCTACCCGTCGGGCACCCCGCCCTACGGCACGCCCGGGCTCCCCGGCGGCGACCGCGCCGCGGCCGGCTCAGGCCAGGGCGGCGAGGACGACGGCCCGAAGACCGAGACCACCCTGACCACCCGGGTCCGGATCAACATCCCCGGCTCGCGCCCGATCCCGCCGGTCGTCGTCCGCAGCACCGTCAAGAACGAGGACGGGCCCGCCGAGGAGGCCGCGGCCGCCGCCGAGCAGGGCGGTGCGCGACACCGCTCCGCGCCGGCCTCCCCCGTCCTCGGCGTGATGGACGGCGGCAGCGGCGCGGCCGCGCCGAACCTGCCGCCGGAGTGGGAGATCCCGCCGATCCCGCCGGCGACCTCGGAGTCCGAGTCCACCGGCGCCTGGTTCCGGCCGCGTCAGAAGAAGGCCCCGGCCGCCGAGGCCGCTCCGGCCGCGGTGCCGACCGGCGCCCCGGCGGCCCAGTCCGCGCCCGGCGCCGCCGCCGAGCCCCGGCCGCAGGGCGCCCGCCCGGCCGGGGGCGCTGCCGCCCGCGCCAACGGCGCGCCGAACGGCCGCCCGGTGCCCGCCCAGGGCAAGGCCCGGAACCCCGGTGCCCCGACGGCCCCCGCCGCGCGCAACCGCGCCGAGGCCCCGGCGGAGGAGCCCGGCGTCTACGAGGCCGCCGACCCCTTCGCGCCCGTCGCCGACCCGTTCGGCCCGACCCCCGGGCCCGACGCCGGCACCCGCGGCCCGCGCGGCGGCCGGCCCCAGCAGAACGGCGCGCAGCAGAACGGCGCCCCGCAGAACCGGCCCCAGCAGAACGGCGCCCGGCCGAACGGGGCCCGCCAGAACGGCCCCCGCCAGGGTGGCCCGCAGCAGAACGGGATGCCGCAGGGCGGAATGCCCCAGGGCGGCCCGCAGAACGGCTTCCAGCCGAACGGTCACCCGAACGGCCCGCTCCCGCAGGGTGCGCCGGCCGGCCGGCCGGACCCGGAGGACACCTCGGTCGACGGCTTCAAGCCGATCCGCGAGAACACCCCGCCGCCCGCCGCGATATCCGGTCTCCCGCACAACGGCGCCCCGCGCGCTGGCGACGAGCGTCCGCAGCCGGGCCTGTTCGCCTCCGCGCCGACCGGCGCCGACCCGTTCGCCATCCAGCGCCCGGCCGCCCCCGGCCAGGACGGCCCGGGCGCCCCGGCGGCCGCCAACGGGCTCTTCCCGGGCGCACCCGGCGCGGGCCCGCAGCCCGGCCGCGCGCAGCAGCCCCCCGGCCGCTCCCCGCAGCCCGGCCGCGACCCCGAGGCCACCGAGGTCACGCCGCTGCCCGGTCCCGGCCCCCGGCCCCCGGCCGCCCAGGGTCCCCACGGCACGCCCCCGCCCGCTCCGGCCCCGGCTCCCGCCAAGGCCGGGTCCGCGCCCGCCAAGGGCAAGGGCGGCAAGGCCAAGGGCGGCGGCAAGAAGCTGGTCAAGCTGGGTGTCTACGGCATCGGCGGTGTGCTGTTCCTCGGCGCCGCCGCGTACGGCACCGGCCTGATGCTCAACCAGTCCGACGTCCCCAAGGGCACCGTGGTGCTCGGCACCGACATCGGCGGCAACAGCCGTGACCAGGCGATCCACTCGCTGGACGCCTCGGTCGGCAAGGCCGGGCAGCAGCCGCTCAAGCTGAAGATCGGCGACCAGACCGTGGACCTCGACCCGACGGTCGCCGGGCTGAGCTTCGACACCACCGCCACGGTGGACGACCTGGCCCAGCACAGCTACAACCCGGTCGACGTCATCAAGTCCCTCCAGGGCGGCAGCAAGGCCGTCGCGCCGGACGTCAAGGTCGACCGGGCCAAGCTCAAGGCCGCCCTCGACTCGCTCACGGCCGGCTCGGGCCAGGGCCTGCAGGAGGGTTACGTCAAGTTCGGCGAGCCCAACGGCGAGCCGATCGTCGTCCCCGGCCGGGCCGGTCAGGCGGTGGACTCGGCGAACGCCCTGGACACGGTCGTGCAGGCCTACCGCGACCGCGCCGACGGCAAGCCCGACCAGCCGGTCGCCCTGGCCGTCACGGCCGCCCAGCCGAAGGTCTCCACCCAGGCCCTCCAGGCCGCCGCCGACAGCCTCGGCAAGCAGGTGGCCGCCGGCAAGGTGCACGTCGTGGCGGGTACCAAGTCCTGGGACTTCGGCGGCAAAACGGCTGCCAAGGCGCTCACCCTCGTCCCGGACGCCTCCGGCAAGATCGTGCCCAAGTGGGACCTCGACGCGCTCTCCCAGCAGCTGGGCGGCGTGTTCGACAAGGTGAAGATCAAGAAGAACGGTCAGGTCGTCACGATCACCCCGCAGGACGTCGCCGACGGCATCGCCTCGGTCTTCGACAAGACCGGCGACAAGGACCGCACCTTCAAGTTCGTCGTCTGACCCGCCGCCTCCCGTCGGGGCGGGGCCGCATCCGGCCCCGCCCCTCGACAACTCCCCCTCCCGATCAGCAAGATGTGACGCCACACCTTCCGCCACATCCACCCCGGGGAGCACGCCGAATGAGCCGCCGCCTCCAGCACCACGGGACGGCTCTGCTCGCAGGCCTCACCGCCCTCACCCTCTCGCTCGCGCTCTGCTCCTGCAGCTCCGGCCAGGGCGAGGCCGGCGCCGACGCGCTGCCGTCCGCCCCCGCGACGCCCAAGCTCACGTCGGTCGACATCAACCCCCACGACCGCGGACAGCTACGCCAGGGCGGCACCCTGAACCTGGCGATCGCCCAGTTCTCCCACCAGTGGTCGCCGATCCACACCGACGGCAGCGAGTCCTCGACCATCGCCGTCACCAAGCCGCTGCTGCCGACCTTCTTCCGCTCGGACGCCGCCGGCACCCAGACGGTCAACCCCGCCTACCTGCAGGAAGCCCACGCCGAGCTCAAGGACGGCCGGCAGGTGGTCACCTGGACGCTCAACCCGAAGGCCCACTGGTCCGACGGCACCCCGATCACCTGGCGCGACATCGAGGCCAACTGGCGCGCCCTGAACGGCAAGGACCCGGCCTACAAGCCGGCCGGCAGCACCGGCTTCGAGCTGGTCTCCTCGGTCGAGCGCGGCAAGGACGACTTCCAGGCCGTGATGACCTTCGACCGGCCGTTCTCGGAGTGGCAGTCGATGTTCAACGGCGCCGGCAACGCGCCGCTGCTGCCGGCCGGCCGGATCTCCACCCCGGAGCTGTTCAACACCGCCTACCTGGACGCGATCCCGGTCACCGCGGGCCCGTTCAAGGTCGAGCAGCTCGACCGCGCCGCGCAGACCGTCACCCTGGTCGCCGACCCCGCGTGGTGGGGCGACAAGCCGATGCTGGACCGGATCGTCTTCCACGCGATGCTCCCCGACGGGATGCCCGCCGCCTTCGCCAAGGGCGCGCTCGACCTCGTCAACAACGGCCCGGACGTGGCCGGTTACCAGATCATCCGGAGCACCAAGGGCGCCGTCGTGCGCCGGGCCGGCGGTCCGGACTTCCGCCAGATCACCCTGAACGCCCGCACCCCCGCGCTGAGCGACGCGACCGTGCGCCAGGCCGTGTTCCAGGCCCTCAACCGGGACGCCTTGATCCGCTCCGACCTCAACGGCCTGGACTGGCCCGCCGTCCCGCTCAACAACCACCTGCTGGTCGCCAACCAGAACGGCTACCGCGACAACTCGCTCGGCCTGGCCCGCTACGACCCCGCCGAGGCCGCCCGCAAGCTGGACTCGGCCGGCTGGAAGCTCGACGGCGACGTGCGCAAGAAGGACGGCCGCGAGCTGAACCTGCGGATGGTCATCCCGGCCGGTGTCACCCAGGCCCAGAACGAGGCCGCGAACACCACCAAGATGCTCAAGGACGTCGGGATCAAGGTCAGCACCGTGACCGCCCCCGCCAACGAGTTCTTCGACCGGTACATCAATCGCAACGACTTCGACCTGACCGCCTACTCGCTGCTCGGCACCCCGTTCCCGGCCAGCGGCAACCGGGCCAACTTCGCCCAGAACGGCGGCACCAACCACGTCGGCGCGGGCAGCCCGGCGGTCGACGCCGCCCTCGACCGGGCCGCCGGCGCGGCCGACGCGGCCGCCACCTCCGAGGCGATCAACCAGGCCGACGGCGAGCTCTGGAAGGTGGCCGGCGTCCTGCCGCTCTACCAGCGCCCGCAGCTGTACGGCGCCCGCGCCGACCTCGCCAACATCGGCGCGCAGGGCCTGTCCGACATCGTCTGGGAGAACGTCGGCTTCCTGAAGTAGCCGCGGCGGCCGCCGGGCGGGCTCAGCCGTGCAGCGTCTCGCGCCAGTAGTGGCAGGCGCTGCGGCGGCCCGCCAGCTCCTCCCCGTGTTCGCCCACCACCGGGACCAGCGGCGGGAGTTCGCTCCGGCAGCGGTCCCGCACCCGGTCGCAGCGGGGGTTGAAGGCGCAGCCCTCCGGGATCCGCAGCAGGCTCGGCGGCAGGCCCTTGATGGCGTGCAGGTCCTGGCCCTTCTGGTCCAGCCGCGGGATGGAGTCCAGCAGGCCCCGGGTGTACGGGTGCGCCGGCCGCGCGTACAGCTCGTGCACCGGCGCCGTCTCGACGATCCGGCCCGCGTACATCACCGCGATCCGGTCGGCGACGTCGGCGACCACGCCGAGGTCGTGGGTGATCAGGATCAGGCCCATGTGGAACTCGCGCTGCAGGTCGGCCAGCAGGTCCATCACCTGGGCCTGCACGGTCACGTCCAGCGCCGTGGTGGGCTCGTCCGCGATGATCAGGTCCGGCTCCAGGGCCAGCGCCATCGCGATCATGATCCGCTGGCGCATGCCGCCCGAGAACTGGTGCGGGAAGTCGCCGACGCGCTGCCGGGCCGCGGGGATGCGCACCCGCTCCATCAGCTCGACGGCCTTCTCCCGGGCCTCCTTGCGGGTGACACCATGGTGCACCCGGAACATCTCGCCCAGCTGGTAGCCGACGCTGAGCACCGGGTTGAGGGCGGACAGCGCGTCCTGGAAGATCATCGCGATCCGCCGGCCCCGGACGGCCCGCCGGGCGTTGGCGCTCATGGTCAGCAGGTCCTCGCCGCGGAACAGGATCCGTCCGGAGGTGATCCGCCCCGGCGGCATGTCCAGGATCCCCATGACCGCCTGCGCCGTCACCGACTTGCCCGAACCGGACTCCCCCAGCACCGCCAGCGTCTCGCCGGCCGACACCGCGTAGCTCACCCCGTTGACGGCCTTCGCGACGCCGTCCCGGGTGTGGAACTCCACGTGCAGGTCGTCGACCTCCAGCAGCGGGGTCCCGGGCACCAGGCCCTCCCGGTCGCCGCCGGTCACCTCCACCACGTCCATGTGAGCAGCCCTCCCCAGCGCAGCAGCGACCACCGATAGGCGCAGAGCAACTATCAAGGACCGGGCCGCACTTGGCGAGCCTGCGGCAGATCTCGTTTCCATCACGGGCCAGGGCGCGCCCCCGACCGAGGGCGCGCCCTGGCACAACGCCGGCCCGCTACTCCGGACCGCCCCGCCCCTCCTCGCGCTCCGCCGCGCTCTGCCCGATCTCGCGCTCCGCCGCGCTCTGCCCGATCTCGCGCTCCGCCGCGAAGTGACACGCCGAGGCGTGGACCGCCGCCCCCTGCAGCCAGGACGGCGAGACCAGCAGCGGGATCTCCTCGGCGCAGCGGTCCTGCGCCTTCCAGCAGCGGGTGCGGAAGCGGCAGCCGGACGGCGGGTTGGCCGGCGAGGGCACGTCCCCGGTGAGCACGATCCGGTCCCGGGACTCGCGCGCCGTCGGGTCCGGCACCGGCACCGCGGAGAGCAGCGCCTGGGTGTACGGGTGGGTCGCGTGGTCGTAGATCTCCGCGTCGCTGCCGACCTCGACCATCTTGCCCAGGTACATCACCCCGACCCGGTCCGAGATGTGCCGGACGATCGAGAGGTCGTGCGCGATGAACATGTACGACAGGTTGAACTCGCCCTGCAGCTGCTCCAGCAGGTTGACCACCTGCGCCTGCACCGACACGTCCAGCGCCGACACCGGCTCGTCACAGATGATGACCTCCGGCTTGAGCGCGAGACCGCGGGCGATGCCGATGCGCTGGCGCTGGCCGCCGGAGAACTGGTGCGGGTACCGGTTGATGTACTCCGGGTTGAGCCCGACCACGTCCAGCAGGTCCTGGACGGCTTTGCGGCGGCCGCCCTTCGGTGCCACCTCGGGATGGATCTCGAACGGCTCACCGATGATGTCGCCGACCGTCATGCGCGGGTTGAGCGAGGTGTACGGATCCTGGAACACCATCTGGATGTTCCGGCGGACGGCCTTCAGCGCCGCGCCGGAGAGCCGGGAGATCTCCTCCCCCTTGTACCGGACCGAGCCCCCGGTGGCCGGCTCCAGGTTCATCAGCACCTTGGCCAGCGTGGACTTCCCGCAGCCGGACTCGCCGACGATGCCGAGCGTCTCGCCCTGCATCAGGTCGAAGCTGACCCCGTCGACCGCCTTGACCGCGCCGACCTGCTTCCGGAACAGCACGCCCTGGGTCAGCGGGAAGTGCTTGACCAGGTCCCGGACTTCGAGGATCGGCTCGCCGCGCGGCACCTCCTGCGCGAAGCCGACCTCCTCCGGCACCGCCGCGCCCGGTGCACCGGCCCCGTCAACGGCCATGGAGGGTCTCCTTCCAGAAGAAGCAGGCGCTGCCGCGCCCCTCCACCGGCGTTCCGTCGTCCTCGGCGACCGGGAACAGCTCCGGCACCTCGGCCCGGCAGACGTCCTGCGCGCGCGGGCAGCGGGGGTTGAAGGCGCAGCCCTTGGGGATCCGCATCAGGTTGGGCGGCAGCCCCTTGATGGCGTACAGCTCCTGGCCCTTCTGGTCCAGCCGCGGGATGGAGTCCAGCAGGCCCCGGGTGTACGGGTGCGCCGGCCGCGCGTACAGCTCGTGCACCGGCGCCGTCTCGACGATCCGGCCCGCGTACATCACCGCGATCTTGTCCGCGACGTCGGCGACCACGCCGAGGTCGTGGGTGATCAGGATCAGCCCCATGTGGAACTCGGCCTGGAGGTCGGCCAGCAGGTCCATCACCTGGGCCTGCACGGTCACGTCCAGCGCCGTGGTGGGCTCGTCCGCGATGATCAGGTCCGGTTCCAGGGCCAGCGCCATCGCGATCATGATGCGCTGGCGCATGCCGCCCGAGAACTGGTGCGGGTAGTCGTTCACCCGCTCCCCGGCCGCCGGGATGCGCACCCGCTCCATCAGCTCGACGGCCTTGGCCTTGGCCACCGCCCGGGAGACCCCCCGGTGGGCCCGGAACATCTCGCCGAGCTGGAAGCCCACCGACAGCACCGGGTTGAGGGAGGACAGCGCGTCCTGGAAGATCATCGCGATCCGCCCGCCGCGGATCCTCCGCCGCTCCTCCTTGCTCATCGTGAGCATGTCCCGGCCCCGGAAGCGGATCTCGCCGCGCGGGATCCGGGCCGGCGGCATGTCCAGGATGCCCATGATCGCCTGCGCGGTCACCGACTTGCCGGAGCCCGACTCGCCCAGCACGGCCAGCGTCTCGCCGGCCGACACCGCGTAGCTCACCCCGTTGACGGCCTTCGCGACGCCGTCCCGGGTGACGAACTCGACGTGCAGGTCCCGCACGTCGAGCAGTGGTCCCTCGTACGGTGTGCCCCGATCGCGCTCGGTGGTCTCCGCCGCTGTACTCACGATGTGCTCCCCTCGCTCAGCGAAGCTTCGGATCGAGGGCGTCGCGCACCGCGTCGCCCATCATGATGAAGGCCAGCACGGTGATGGAGAGTGCCGCGGCCGGGAAGAACATCACGTACGGGGCGGTCCGGATCACCTTCTGGGCGGAGGAGATGTCGATGCCCCAGGAGATGGTCGGCTCCTGCAGGCCGATGCCGAGGAAGCTCAGCGTCGCCTCGGTGGCGATGTAGCCGCCGAGCGCGATGGTCGCCACCACGATCACCGGCGCGACCGCGTTCGGCAGGATGTGCCGGAACATCAGCCGCCCGGTCCCGGCACCGAGCGCCCGGCCAGCCATCACGTAGTCGGACTGTTTGACGGTCAGCACCGCACCGCGCATGACACGGGCGATCTGGGTCCAGCCGAGGACGACCAGCGCGAAGACCACGGCCCACACCGTACGGCTGGCGAAACCGTTCAGCAGCACCAGGGCGCCGAGCAGCAGCGGGATGCCGAAGAAGATGTCGATGATCCGGGAGATCACCGCGTCGACGGCCCCGCCGAAGTACCCGGCGACCATGCCGGTCAGCCCGCCGAGCAGGGTGACCCCGGCGGTCACGACGATGCCGACGGTGATCGAGGCGCGGGCGCCGTAGACCACCCGGGCGTAGATGGACCGGCCCTGGGCGTCGTAGCCGAACCAGCCCGCGCCGAAGAAGTCCGTCCAGTCCGGCCGCTTGAGGTAGTCGTGCACCAGGTCGGCCTTGCGCGGATTGGCGTCGGTGAAGGCCCAGGGGAAGATCGCCATCAGCACCAGCAACACGATCAGCAGCACCGAGATCAGGAAGATCGGCCGCCGCCGCAGGTCCCGCCAGGCGTCGCCCCAGAGGCTGCGGGCCTCCTCCCGCTTCTCCACGTCGGCCTCGACCAGGGTCTCCTGCTCGACCGCCATGCCCTGTTCCCCGGCGTAGTCGAGGCGCGCGACGCCCGGCTTCGGGTGCGGTTCGTACGAGTCCTCGTCGTGGATGTCAGGCATAGCGGATCCTCGGGTCCAGGACCGCGTAGAGCAGGTCGACGAGCAGGCTGGCGACCAGGTAGATGATCACCAGGACGGTCACGATGCCGACCACGGTCGGGCCTTCCTTCTGGTTGATCGCCCGGTACAGGACGTTGCCGATGCCCTGCACGTTGAAGATGCCCTCGGTGACGATCGCCCCGCCCATCAGCGCGCCGAGGTCGGTGCCGAGGAAGGTGACCACCGGGATCAGCGAGTTGCGCAGCAGGTGGCGGGAGATGATGGTCCGCCGGGGCAGGCCCTTGGCGGTCGCGGTGCGGATGTAGTCGGCCCGCAGGTTCTCGCCGATGGAGGTCCGGGTGAGCCGGGCGACGAACGCGAGCGAGAGCGAGGCCAGGACGATCGCCGGCAGGATCAGCTGGGTGAGGTCGTAGCTGTCCTGCACCGTGGGCGTGACCCAGCCCAGGTTGGTGGCGAACACGGTCTGGGCGATGTAGGCGAGCACGAAGACCGGGATCGAGATCACCACCAGGGTCAGGACCAGCACCAGGGTGTCCGCGATGCTGCCGCGCTTCAGGCCGGAGAGCACACCGAGGGCGAGGCCCGCGACCAGCTCGAAGGTGAAGGCCAGCAGCGCCAGCCTGATGGTGACCGGGAAGGCGTCCGCCATGATGTCGGCGACCGGGCGGCCGGTGAAGCTGGTGCCGAAGTCCCCCTGGAAGAGGTTCCCCATGTAGTGCAGGTACTGCTTCCAGAGCGGCTGGTCCAGGTAGTACGTGTGCTTGATGCTGGCGACCACGGTCGGGTCGGCGGCCTTCTCGCCGAACAACGCCACCACCGGGTCGCCCGGCAGCGTGTAGACCATCACGAAGATCAGGAACGTGGTGCCGAAGAACACCGGGATCATCTGCAGCACCCGCCGCAGCACGTAACTGCCCATCCGAGCCTCCTTCCTAGGTACCCGACCGGCCGGGCCGGTCGGCCGGGAGGCCGGGCCCCGCCCCCCGTGCGGGGAGGGCGGGGCCGGCGCGGGGGATCAGGGTCCCGGGATCAGCCCTTGACCTCGACCTGCGTCCAGGCCGGGTTGCCGAAGGAGTCGAACGTGACGTTCTGCACGTTGGTCGAGTAGCCCGAGTTGGTGCGGTAGTACCAGAGCGGGATGGTGGGCATCCCGCTCGCCAGCACCGCCTCGGCCTGCTGGTAGCCGGTCACCGTGTCGGCCACGCTGGGGGCCGCGTCGGCCTGCGTGGACAGCTGGTCGAACTGCGGGTTGCTGTACCCGGTGTCGTTGGAGGCGGCTCCGGTGCGGTAGACGTCCGCCAGGAAGTTGGCGTTCAGCGGGTAGTCCTGCACCCAGCCGGTGCGGAAGGCGCCGTTGAGCTGGTGCGAGGTGATGGCCTGGCGGGCGGTCTTGAAGTCGGGCTTCGGATCGCCCAGGCAGTCGACGCCGGTGTTCTGCCGGATCGAGTTGCAGACCGCGTCGACCCACTCCTTGTGGCCGCCGTCCGCGTTGTAGGTGACCAGCACCTTGTTGCCGGGGACGCCGCCGCCCTGCTGGATCAACTGCTTGGCCTTGGCCGGGTCGAAGGTGCAGAAGTCCCCGCAGGTACCGGCCTTGTAGCCCTCGACGCCCTCGGCCACCCAGGCGCTGGCCGGCGCCCGGGAACCCTGCAGCACCGTCTTGGTGATGGTCGGGCGGTCGATCGCCATCGACAGGCCCTGGCGCACCTGGGCCTTCTCCGGCGCCGCCCAGTCGGCCTGGTAGAGCGTGAAGCCGATGTTCTGGATGGCGCCCTGCGGGGAGTCCACCGCCCGGTCCCCGAGGTCGCTCTTGTACGTCGCCAGCGCGGACGGCGGCACCTGGTCCATCACGTCCAGGTTGTTGGACTGCAGGTCCGCGTAGGCGGCCTCGGACGTGGTGTACATCTTGAAGACGATGCCGCCGTTCTTCGGCTTGTCCACGCCCTGGTAGTCCGGGTAGGTCTTGGTGACCACCTGGCTGTTGTGCGCCCAGCTGACGAACTGGTACGGGCCGTTGCCGACCGGCTTCTGCCCGTACCCGGCCGGGTCGTTGAAGAAGGCGTCCGGCAGCGGCGAGAAGGCGATGTAGCCGAGCTTGTACTCGAAGTACGAGACCTTGTGGTTCAGCTTGATGGTGAAGTGCAGGTCGTCCGTGACGGTCAGACCGGACAGCTTGTCGGTGGTCGGGCTGCCGGTGGCCGGGTGGACGTCCTGGTAGCCCTCGATGTCCGAGAACCAGGAGCTGTTGATCTGGTTGTTCGCCGGGTTGGCGGCCCAGTTCCAGGCGTCGACGAAGTTCTTGGCGTGCACCGGGGTGCCGTCGTGGAACTTCCAGCCGTCCTTCATCGTGACGGTGAAGGTCTGGGAGTCGGTGGTGTCGATCGCGCTCGCGACCTGCATCCGGATCTTGGCGTTGCTGGGGTCGTAGTCGACCAGCCCCTTGAAGAGGTTCTGGATGATGCGACCACCGCCGACCTCGTTCGCGTTGGCGGGTTGCAGCGGGTTCTGCGGCTCGTTGCTCTGGTAGCTGAAGGTCTTGCTGGCGTCCGACGAGCTGCTGCTGCTGCCTCCCCCACCGCTGCTGCTGCACCCGGTGGCCACCAGAGCCACGGACGTCGCAGCGGCGAGGACCCAGCGAGCACGGGCGGCTACGGGCATGAAGGTCCCTCCTCAAGGTGTGTGTCGCATCACACCCCATGAGAAGCGCGCCCCGCCGACGGCGCGAGCCGGGTGCACCCGGATGGGTGCCGTGACCGGCTGCGGAGTTGACGCGGCGCCGAATCGCCAGAACGACGGAAGGGCCCGTGGCGGGAAGCCACGGGCCCTTCCGGGGAGAGCGGGGATCAGGCCGCGGCCTGCTCCCGGACCTCGGGGAAGTGGCAGGCCGAGTCGTGCGCGGCCGCGCCCTTCAGCACCGAGGGCACCGCGAGCAGCGGGATCTCCTCGGCGCAGCGGTCCTGCGCCTTCCAGCAGCGGGTGCGGAAGCGGCAGCCGGACGGCGGGTTGGCCGGCGAGGGGATGTCACCGCTCAGGATGATCCGCTCGCGGGACTCGCGCGCCGTCGGGTCCGGCACCGGCACCGCGGAGAGCAGCGCCTGGGTGTACGGGTGGGTGGCGTTCTCGTAGATCTGCTCGTCGGTGCCGATCTCGACCATCTTGCCCAGGTACATCACGCCGACGCGGTCGGAGATGTGCCGGACGATGGAGAGGTCGTGCGCGATGAACATGTACGACAGGCCGAACTCGCCCTGCAGCTGCTCCAGCAGGTTGATCACCTGCGCCTGGACGGACACGTCCAGGGCGGAGACCGGCTCGTCGCAGATGATGATCTCGGGCTTGAGCGCGAGACCGCGGGCGATGCCGATGCGCTGGCGCTGGCCGCCGGAGAACTGGTGCGGGTACCGGTTGATGTACTCCGGGTTCAGACCCACGACGTCCAGCAGGTCCTGGACGGCCTTGCGGCGGTCGCCCTTGGGCGCCACCTCGGGGTGGATCTCGAACGGCTCGCCGATGATGTCGCCGACCGTCATGCGCGGGTTGAGCGAGGTGTACGGGTCCTGGAACACCATCTGGATGTTCCGGCGGACGGCCTTGAGGGCCTGGCCGGACAGCTTGGAGATGTCCTCACCCTTGAACAGCACCTGGCCTGAGGTGGCCCGCTCCAGGTTCATCAGCACCTTGGCCAGCGTGGACTTGCCACAGCCGGACTCGCCGACGATGCCGAGCGTCTCACCCTTCCTCAGGTCGAAGGAGATGCCGTCGACCGCCTTGACGGCGCCGACCTGCTTCTTGAACAGGATGCCCTGGGTCAGCGGGTAGTGCTTGACCAGGTCCTTGACCTCCAGGATGTTCTCAGCCATGGAGGGTCTCCTTCCAGAGGTGGCACGCGCTGCGGCGGCCGGTGAGCTCCTTGCCGTCCTTGTCGGTCACGTGGTGCAGCGCCGGGATCTCGGTGCGGCACAGGTCGGTGGCGACGTCGCAGCGGGGGTTGAACGCGCAGCCGGCCGGAACCTTGAGCAGGTTCGGGGGCAGGCCCTTGATCGCGTACAGGTCCTGGCCCTTCTGGTCCAGGCGCGGGATCGACCGGAGCAGGCCCTTGGTGTACGGGTGCGCCGGGTTGGCGTACAGGTCGTGCACCGGGGCGGTCTCGACGATGCGGCCGGCGTACATGACCGCGATCTTGTCCGCGACGTCGGCGACCACGCCGAGGTCGTGGGTGATCAGGATCAGGCCCATGTTGTACTCGGCCTGGAGCTCCGCGAGCAGGTCCATCACCTGGGCCTGGACGGTCACGTCCAGGGCGGTGGTGGGCTCGTCCGCGATGATCAGGTCGGGCTGCAGGGAGAGCGCCATGGCGATCATGATGCGCTGGCGCATGCCGCCGGAGAACTGGTGCGGGTAGTCGTTCACCCGCTGCCGGGCGGCGGGGATGCGCACCCGGTCCATCAGCTCGATGGCCTTCTCCTTCGCCTCCTTCTTGGAGGCGCCCTGGTGCACCCGGAACATCTCGCCGAGCTGGTAGCCGACGCTGAGCACGGGGTTGAGGGCGGAGAGCGCGTCCTGGAAGATCATCGCGATCTTCTGGCCGCGGATCTTGCGCCGATCCTCGTTGCTCATCGTGAGCATGTCCTGGCCGCGGAACAGGATCTCGCCCTGGGTCACCTTGCCGGGCGGCATGTCCAGGATGCCCATGATGGTCTGCGCCGTCACGGACTTGCCGGAGCCTGACTCCCCGAGCACGGCGAGGGTCTCGCCGGCCGCCACGGAGTAGTTGACGCCGTTCACGGCCTTGGCGACGCCGTCCCGGGTGTGGAACTCCACGTGGAGGTCCTTGACCTCCAGGAGCGGGGTTCCGACTTCGAGACGGTCGTTCTTCTGGTTGTTCTCGATCACGGTGGTCATCGCGTCGTCACCTCTTCTCTCAGCGGAGCTTCGGGTCGAGGGCGTCGCGCACCGCGTCGCCGAGCATGATGAAGGCCAGCACGGTCAGGCTCAGCATGCCGGCGGGGAAGAACAGGGCGAACGGCGCCGTACGGATCACCTTCTGGGCCGAGTTGATGTCGATGCCCCAGGAGATGGTCGGGTCCTGCAGACCGATGCCGAGGAAGCTCAGCGTCGCCTCGGTCGCGATGTAGCCGCCGAGGGAGATCGTCGCGACGACGATCACCGGGGCGATCGCGTTCGGCAGGATGTGCTTGAACAGGATCCGGCCGGTGCCGGCACCGAGCGCCTTGGCGGCGGTCACGAAGTCGGCCTGCTTGACCGTGATCACCGAACCGCGCATGACGCGGGTCATCTGGGTCCAGCCGAGGGCGACCAGGGCGAAGACCACGCTCCAGACGGTGCGCGAGGTGAAGGCGTTCAGGATCACCAGGGCGCCGAGCAGCAGCGGGATGCCGAAGAAGATGTCGGTGACGCGCGAGATGATGGTGTCGGCCCAGCCGCCGAAGTAGCCGGCGAGCATACCGGTCAGGCCGCCGACGATGGTCACACCGGCGGTGACGCAGATGCCGACCACGACCGAGGCGCGGGCGCCGTAGATGACGCGGGCGTAGATGCTGCGGCCCTGGAGGTCGTAGCCGAACCAGTCCGCCTGGAAGAAGTGGCTGTAGTTCGGCTTCGTCAGGTAGTGCAGGCGCAGGTCACCGGCGCGCGGGTCCACCGAGGTGAACAGGCCCGGGGCGATGGCGATGACGACCAGCAGCAGGATCAGCAGCGCGGAGATCACGAAGATCGGCTTGCGGCGCAGGTCGTGCCAGGCGTCGGAGCCGAGGCTGCGGGCCTTCTCCGGCTTGGCGGCCGCGGGGGCGGTGCGCTGGGCCGGGATCTCCTCGGCCGTCTTCTTGTCGGTCAGGTCAGGCATAACGGATCCTCGGGTCCAGGACCGCGTAAAGCAGGTCGACGATCAGTCCGGCGGCCAGGTACACGAGCACCAGGAAGGCCACGAAGCCGGAGACCGTCGCGCCCTCCTTCATGTTGATCGCGTGGAAGAGCGCGTTGCCGACACCCTTGACGTTGAAGATGCCCTCGGTGACGATCGCGCCGCCCATCAGGGCGCCGAGGTCGGTACCGAGGAAGGTGACCACCGGGATCATCGAGTTGCGGAGCAGGTGGGTGCCGATCACCTTCCGGCGCGGCAGGCCCTTGGCCACCGCGGTGCGGACGTAGTCGGCCTTGATGTTCTCGGCTATGGAGGTACGGGTGAGGCGCGCGACGTAGGCCAGCGACAGTGAGCCGAGCACCAGGGCCGGCAGCACCAGCTGGGTGATGTCGTTGCTGTCCTGGACGGTCGGGGTGACCCACTTCAGGTTCTGCCCGAAGACCGTCTGGAAGACGAAGCCCAGCACCGGGACCGGGATCGAGATCAGCAGCAGGGTGAAGACCAGGGTGCCCTTGTCGAAGGCCTTGCCGCGGCGGAGACCGCTGAAGAGGCCGATGGTGACGCCCAGGACGATCTCGATGACGAACGCGAACAGCGCCAGCCGGATGGTGACCGGCAGCGCCTCGGTGATCTTGTCGATCACCGGTCGGCCGTCCAGGGCCGTGCCGAAGTCGCCGGTGAACAGCTTCCCCATGTAGTCGAGGTACTGCTGGACAAGCGGCTTGTCGAAGCCCTGCTGGTGCCTCAGCGCGGCGAGCTGCACCGGGTCCGGCGCCTTGTCGCCCCACAGCGCTGCCAGCGGATCACCGGGCAGCAAATGCACCATGAAAAAGATGAGCGCGGTCGTTCCGAGAAACACCGGGATCATCTGGAGCAGTCGCCTCGCGACAAAGCGCCCCATCGTGCCTCCATGTATGACTCTGCCGGGCCCGTCAACCCGGCCAGAGATAAGTCGGCGTGCCAACGGCCGGTGCCAGTCCTGCCCTTGTGGGGATGGGACGGGCACCGGCCGTTGTCACCGGGTCAGGCGGTGCCGACCGATTACTTCTTCTTGACCTCGACGTCGGTGTAAACCGGGTTGCCGAAGGAGTCGAACTTCACGTTCTGGACGTTGTTCGAGTAGCCGGAGTTGGTCTTGTAGTACCAGAGCGGGATCGCCGGCATGTCCTTGGCCAGGACGGCCTCGGCCTGCTGGTACAGGTCCGCGGTCTTCTCGACCGAGGTGGCGGCGTCGGCCTGCTTCGACAGGTTGTCGAACTCCGGGTTGGAGTAGCCGGCGTCGTTCGCGGCGGCACCGGTGCCGTAGACGTCACGGAGGAAGTTGGCGTTCAGCGGGTAGTCCTGCACCCAGCCGGTACGCATCATGCTCGGGACGGTCTTCTTGGTGATGATGTCGCGCGAGGTCTTGAAGTCCGGCTTCGGGTCACCGAGGCACTCGACGCCGGTCGCCTGGCGGATCGAGTTGCAGACCGCGTCCACCCACTCCTTGTGACCACCGTCGGAGTTGTACAGGATGGTGATCTTGCCGCCCGGGACGCCGCCACCCTCCTGGATGAGCTGCTTGGCCTTCTCCGGGTTGTACTTGCAGGCGTCGCCGCAGGAGCCGGCCTTGTAGCCCATGACGCCGGGCGCCACGAACGAGTCGGCGGGCTGACGGCTGCTGTTCAGCACGGTCTTGGTGATGGTGTCACGGTCGATGGCCATCGACAGGCCCTGGCGGACCTTGGCCTTCTCCGGGGCGCTCCAGTCCGCGTTGTACAGCGCGAACGAGATGTTCTGGATGGCGCCCTGCGCCTGGTCGACCGCGCGCTTGCCCAGGTCGTCCTTGTACTTCGGGAGGTCGGTCGAGTCGACCTGGTCCAGGACGTCCAGCGTGTCGGACATCAGGTCCTTGTACGCAGCTTCACCGGAGGTGTAGTTGCGGAAGACGATGCCGCCGTTCTTCGCCTTGTTGGTGCCCGTGTACTTGTCGTACGCGGCCAGCGTGATGGCCTTGTTGTGCTCCCACGAGACGAACTTGTAGGGGCCGTTGCCGACCGGCTTCTCGCCGTAGCCCTTCGGGTCCGCGAAGAAGCCCTCGGGCAGCGGGTAGAAGGCGGAGTAGCCGAGCTTGTACGTGAAGTACGAGACCGGGCTGCTCAGCTGGATGGTGAAGTGGGTGTCGTCGACGACCTTGAGACCGGACATCTCGGTGGCGGTCGGGGCGCCCTTGTCCTTGTCCGGGTGGACGGCGTCGTAGCCGGCGATGTCCGAGAACCAGTCCGAGTTGATCTGGTTGTTGGCCGGGTTGGCCGACCAGTTCCAGGACTTGACGAAGGACTGGGCGGTGACCGGCGTACCGTCGTGGAAGGTCCAGCCGGACTTCAGCGTGACGGTGTAGTTCTGGGCGTCGGTGGTCTCGATCTTGTCGGCCACCTGGTTGCGCAGGGCACCGGTCGCGGGGTCGTAGTCGACGAGGCCCATGAAGAGCTGCTTGACGATACGGCCGCCCTGGTTCTCCATGGCGTTCGCCGGCTGCAGCGGACGCTGCGGCTCGCCGCTCTGGTAGCTGAAGACGCCCTGGGCGTTGACCGCACCATCGGAGCTGCCCCCGCTGGAGGAGTTGCTGCTGCTACAAGCAGTCGCGGCAAGGGCGACCGCAACAGCTGCGACAACCCACTTGGCCTGGCTCCCACCACGCATCGGTGTGCCTCCTGAATTCGACGTTGCAACGAGGAGAGCACTGCGGAACGGTTGTCACCGGACCCGCCGTGCCGTCCGCGCTCGTGGTTTCGGCGCGCACCCCTGCGCGTTCACCCTTGACCCGAGCCTGACTGCACCCACTATCCGTCACGCACGGACACGAAAGTGACCAGTGACGATCTCAATTAGGTCACATGAACAGTCGGTAAGTTTCGAAAACCGGACATTTGAGACATAGCCAGACAGGTACCAAACGGACAGTCGTCATGCATGACGAACCGTCGTGTCCGCTCAGCGGACACCCCGATGTGATGAGCGCTATTCCGTTAATAGCGGCCCCGACAACTTGGAGTAGTTGAAAAAGTTCGCCCCCCTCTCCATCGGAAAGGGGGGCGAATCATTCCGGCCAATGGCCGTTCAGTGCGTCCGGATCACGCCTTCTTGGCGCGCGAGGCAGTGCGTCCGCGGTCCTTCTGGTCCAGGACGACCTTACGGATGCGAACCGTCTCCGGGGTCACCTCGATGCACTCGTCCTCGCGGCAGAACTCCAGCGACTGCTCCAGCGAGAGCTTGCGCGGCGGGACGATCGACTCGGCCACGTCAGCGTTCGAGGAACGCATGTTGGTGAGCTTCTTCTCCTTGGTGATGTTGACGTCCATGTCGTCGGCGCGCGAGTTCTCGCCGACGATCATGCCCTCGTACACCTCGGTGCCCGGCTCGCAGAAGAGCACGCCGCGCTCCTGCAGGTTGGTCATCGCGAAGGCGGTCACCACGCCGGCCCGGTCGGCGACCAGGGAGCCGTTGTTGCGGGTGGTCAGCTGGCCGAACCACGGCTCGTGGCCTTCGTGGATCGAGTGCGCGATGCCGGTGCCGCGGGTGTTGGTCAGGAACTCGGTCCGGAAGCCGATCAGGCCGCGGGACGGCACGACGAACTCCATCCGGACCCAGCCCGAGCCGTGGTTGGACATGTTGTCCATCCGGCCCTTGCGGATGCCCATGAGCTGCGTGACCGCGCCCATGTGCTCCTCCGGCACGTCCACGGTGAGGCGCTCGACCGGCTCGTGGGTCTTGCCGTTGACCTCCTTGGTGACCACCTGCGGCTTGCCGACGGTCAGCTCGAAGCCCTCGCGGCGCATGGTCTCGATCAGGATGGCCAGCGCCAGCTCACCGCGGCCCTGCACCTCCCAGGCGTCCGGACGCTCGGTGTCCAGGACGCGCAGCGAGACGTTACCGATCAGCTCGCGGTCCAGGCGGTCCTTCACCTGGCGGGCGGTGACCTTGCGGTCCACCTTGGCGCCGGACTTCGCGTCCGCGCCCTTGCCGCTGCCGCCACGACCGACCAGCGGCGAGGTGTTGGTGCCGATGGTCATCGAGATGGCCGGCTCGTCCACCGTGATCAGCGGCAGCGCGACCGGGTTCTCCGGGTCGGCGAGGGTCTCACCGATCATGATCTCGGAGATGCCGGCGACGGCGCAGATGTCGCCCGGGCCCGCCACCTCGGCCGGCTTGCGGGTGAGCGCCTCGGTCATCAGCAGCTCGGAGATGCGGACGTTCGAGATGGAGCCGTCGCGCTTGATCCAGGCCACGGTCTGGCCCTTGCGCAGCTCGCCCTGCTCGACGCGCAGCAGCGCGATGCGGCCGAGGAAGTTGTCGGCGTCCAGGTTGGTGACGTGGGCCTGGAGCGGCGCGTCCGCGTCGTAGCTCGGGGCCGGGACGTGCTCCAGCAGGGTGGAGAAGAACGGCTCCAGGCTGGTGCTGTCGGCCGGGACGGTGCCGTTCTCCGGCTTGGTCAGCGAGGCGACGCCGTCACGGGCACAGGCGTAGACGATCGGGAACTCGATCTGGTCCTCGTCCGCGTCCAGGTCCAGGAACAGGTCGTAGGTCTCGTTGATGACCTCGTCGATCCGGGAGTCCGGGCGGTCCGTCTTGTTGATGCAGAGGATGACGGGCAGCCGCGCGGTGAGCGCCTTGCGCAGCACGAAGCGGGTCTGCGGCAGCGGGCCCTCGGAGGCGTCGACCAGCAGGACGACGGCGTCCACCATCGACAGACCGCGCTCGACCTCGCCACCGAAGTCGGCGTGGCCCGGGGTGTCGATGATGTTGATGGTGATCGGCGCGCCACCGTCCTTCGGGTGGTACTTGACCGCGGTGTTCTTCGCGAGAATGGTGATGCCCTTCTCGCGCTCCAGGTCGTTCGAGTCCATCATGCGGTCGTCGAGCTGCTGGTGGGCGGCGAAGGCGCCGGCCTGCTTCAGCATGGCGTCGACCAGCGTGGTCTTGCCGTGGTCGACGTGGGCGACGATGGCGACGTTACGGATGTCGTTGCGCGTGGGCATGCCTTGCGGATTCTCCCGGAATCGTGGGTTGCGGCGCCCGGCTGCGTGACGCGCACTTGCGATCCCTGTCGATCGCCGCCGCCCGTTCCGCCTGCTACTACCGGTCCACCCGCCGGGCAAAGGACATGCCTCGGCTTCCTCCTATCGTACGGGGAAGGGCCCAGGTGGGCGGAAACGAGCAGGTCGGGCGGGATCAAGATCACAGCTCGGCCACACGCTCTTCACCCGACGTTCCACTGGTTCCCGCTCCCCCACCGGCTCCCGGGTGCCCGGATCGCCGGCGTGGAACGCCTGCCGGCGCCCGGGTGCCGGCGGCCGTGCTCAGGGGGCCGTGCTCAGGAGGGCCGGGTCCGTCCCACGTCCTGGAAGCGGGGCCAGCCGAAGCCGAAGGCTCCCGCGCCCGCGATGTCCGAGCGGACTCCGACCAGCTCCGGGCGCTGGTAGAGCGGCACCGAGTGCCCGAGCTGCCAGATCCGTACGTCCGCCTCCTGGAGCAGGTCCAGCCGGGCCGCCGGGTCCAGTTCGGAGGAGGCCCGGTCGAACAGCCGGTCGATCTCCTCGGTGCCGCTGCGGCCGTAGTTGGTGCCGGCGGCGAGCGCGCCGTCGGGGTCGGGCCGGGGCTTGGCGTAGGCGGGGCGCTGTTCGCTCGCCGGGCTGGGGCCGGCCGGCCAGGAGAAGAGCGCGAGGTCGTAGTCCCCGGGGGCCAGGTGGTCCCGGACGAAGGTCTCGGCGGGCGCGGTCACCGGTTTCAGCGCGATCCCGGACTCCGCGAGATCGGCGGTGAGCGCGTCGGCGGTGCGCCTGGCGGTCGCCGAACCGGCCGGGACGAGCAGGGTGAGGGCGAGCTCCTTCCCGTCCTTGGTCCGGGTGCCCCGGCCTCCGGGCCGCTTCCAGCCCGCCCCGTCCAGCAGCCGGGCCGCGTCCGCCGGGCCGGCCGCCGCGCTGTTGTCCCGGTAGCCCTCCTGGTCCCCGGCGAGGAGGTGGCTGCCGAGCGGCGCTGCGGGCAGGCCGAGCGGGGTGAGCGCGGCGTCGGCGATCCTCCGCCGGTCGACGGCCCGGCCGAGGGCGCGCCGCACGGCCTGGTCGGTGAGCGGGCCGCGGGCGGCGTTGACGGTGAGCTGGGTGAGCGAGGCCGCGGCCGCCCGGTGCACGGTGACGCCGGGCAGCGACGCGGCCCGGCGCAGCGCCAGTGCCGCCGCCTCGGGTGCCGCGGTCTCGGGTGCGGCCGCCGGGGGTGCGGCCGCGGGCGGCGCCGTCGTCGAGGTGGCCGCCGGGGCCGCCGGCACCGCCCGGTCCACCGCCGCGGTGAGCGGGGCGATGTCCAGCCGGTCCTGGTCGAGCGCGTCCAGCCGCTGCTCGGGCGGCACGGCGAGGAAGTCGATCCGGTCGGTCTTCGGCACGTCGCCCCACCAGAGCGGGTTGCGGGTCAGGGTGACCAGTCCGCCCGCGGCGTCGTAGCGGGCGAGGGTGTACGGCCCGGCGCTCGGGCGGCCGCCGGTCAGCGCCCGGTCGAAGGCGGTCGGCGTGCCCGTCTCGGCCGCCGGGTAGAGCGGCCCGAACAGCGAGCGCCACTCGGCGTACGGCTGCCGGAAGGTGACCCGCACCTCGTGCGGGTCGGTGCCCTGGGCCACCGAGTCGACCGCGTCGTACCCGGCCGGGTGCCCGCCCCGGTAGGCCGGGTCCAGACCGGAGAGGGCGGCCCGCTGGGCGGCGAGGTCCGCGGCCGACAGCGGGGTGCCGTCGCTCCAGACGGCGTGCGGGTTGAGCCGGTAGGTGACCACCTGCGGCAGCTGCCCCGGCGGGGTGGACTCCGCGCCCTCCAGGTAGTCCGGGTCGGGCACGAGCCGGCCGTGTTCGTCGGGCCGGAACAGCGAGGGGTACAGCGCGTGGGCGAGCAGCGCCGAGTCGGCGGTCGCCGCGCCCTGGTAGACGTTCAGCGTGGCCGGGACGCCGTCCACCGCCCAGCGCAGTGTGCCGCCGTCCCGGACGGCGGTGCGGTCCGCGGGCCGGACGTCCCCGGTGGCCGTGGTGGGGTCGGCCGAGGCGGGCGCGGGGGCGGGGGTGCGAACGGGGGCGGGGTCGTCGGAACAGCCGCCGAGACCGGCGGCGAGCAGCAGCGCGGCGGCTGCGGCGGGGAGCTGGCGGACGCGCATGGCGGCCATCGAACGCCGCCCGCGCGGCCCGGCCGGCGCCGACACGGCGGGCCGGGGGCGACTGCACCCTTTCGGACCAGTCCGGTACGGATCGGCCCCGTTCGGACCGCCCCCTGCGGCCCTGCCGGGCCCGGCCCGGCGCGATCGGCTACAGCGCCAGCTCGAACCAGACGATCTTGCCCTTCGGCGTGCGCCGGCTGCCCCAGCGCTCCGCCAGCAGGCTGACCAGCTGCAGGCCGCGCCCGCCCTCGTCGGTCTCCTGGGCGCGCCGCTGGCGGGGCTGGGCGTAGCCGTCGTCCCAGACCTCGCAGACCAGGCCGCGTTCGCGCAGCAGCCGCAGCCGGATCTCACCGCGTCCGTGCTTGAGCGCGTTGGTGACCAGCTCGCTGACCAGCAGCTCGGTGGTGTCGACCAGCTCGTCCAGCCCGCGGGCCAGCAGCCAGCTGCAGGCCAGCTCGCGGGCCTTGGCGACGGAGGTGGGCTCGGGCGGCAGGAACCAGTTGCCCACGGCGTCCTCGGGGAAGGCGTGCACCTTCGCCATCAGCAGCGCGATGTCGTCCTCGCCGTGGTGCGGGTTGAGCTCGCCGAGCACGTGGTCGCAGAGGTCCTCCAGGGCCTTGCCCTCGACCGAGAGCGCCGCGCGGAAGGCCCGCAGTCCCTCGTCCAGCTGGTGCTTGCGGCTCTCCACCAGGCCGTCGGTGTAGAGGCCGAGCACGGCGCCGTCCGGGAGGTCGAACTCGACCTCCTCGAAGGGTTCGCCGCCGACGCCGAGCGGCAGGCCGGGCGGCACGTCCAGCATCCGGGAGCCCTCACCGGGGCTGAGCAGCACCGGCGGGAGGTGGCCGGCGTTGGCGATCAGGCAGCGGCGGGTGACGGCGTCGTAGACCGCGTAGACGCAGGTGGCCAGGTAGACCTCGCGGGCCTCCTCGTCGGCCGTCGAGGTGAGCCGCCCGTACGGGGTGGGCGGGCCGGCCGGCACGGAGTCGTCGCCGAGGCCGCGGGCGATCTCGTCGAGGGCGGTGAGCACCTCGGCGGGGTCGAGGTCGAGCATGGCCAGGGTGCGGACGGCGGTGCGCAGTTGGCCCATGGCGACGGCGGCGCGCAGGCCGCGGCCCATCACATCGCCGATGACCAGCGCGGTGCGGTTGCCGGGCAGCGGGATGACGTCGAACCAGTCGCCGCCGACCTCGGTGTTGTTGTTGCTGGGCAGGTAGCGGCAGGCGATCTCCAGGCCGCTGGCGGCCGGGTTGCCCGGGGGCAGCAGGCTGCGCTGGAGGATCAGCGCGCGCTCGTGCTCGCGGCGGTAGAGCCGGGCGTTGTCGATGCAGACGGCGGCCCGGGCGACGAGTTCCTCGGCGATCGCGACGTCGCGGGCGTCGAACGGCTCGCTGCCGATGGCGCGGGAGAGCTGGACGAGGCCGAGCACCTGGTCGCGGGCGACCAGCGGGACGATCAGGGTGGAGCGCAGCAGTGGGTCGCGGCCGGGCTCAGGGACGACGCTGCGGCCGGTGCGCAGCGCCCGGGCGTGCGGGGAGCGGCGCGGGTAGCAGAGGGTGCCGCCGGCCTCGGCGATCGGCAGGCCGGTGACCGAGCCGAGCACCGAGGAGGCGCCGCCGATGACGCTGGAGACGGCGACCCGGCGCAGTTCGCCACTGCCGTCGGTGAGCACGGTGTCGCCGAGCCGGCCGGCGCTGGGGACGGTCTCGCCGGAGAGCAGCGCGGTGTAGAGGTCGACGGTGGCGAGGTCGCAGAACGGCGGGACGACGACGTCCAGCAGTTCCTTGGCGGTGGTCTCCAGGTCGAGCGTGGAGCCGATGTGCGCGCTGGCCTCGTTGAGCAGGGCGAGGTTGCGGCGCACGCCGTCGGCCTCGCGCTCGGCCACGTGCCGGCTGGTGACGTCGGAGACCTGCCCGGCCACGCCCATCGGCTGCCCGACGACGCCGTTCAGGCGGTACAGCGAGACGGCCCAGAGCCGGTTGCCCTCGCGGGTCGGGACGGCGCCGTGGAAGCGGAGGTCGAAGACGGGCTCGCCGGTGGCGAGCACCTTGCGCAGGGCCGCGGAGAGCCGGTCGGCCTCGGACGGCGGGAAGAGGTCGTGCGGGGTGAGGCCCTCCAGGTCGGTGGGGACCAGGCCCATGCCGGAGGCGAAGGCGTCGTTGACCCGCTGCAGGCGCAGCCGGTCGTCGAACAGCACGAAGCCGGTGGGGGTCTGCCCGAAGACGGCCTCGGAGGCGGCGAGGTCGGTCTCGATCCGGCGCAGCCGCCCGAGGTCGACGGCCAGACAGGTGGCGCCCGCGGTGGGCAGGGCGCTGTCGGGCATCAGGTAGAGCTCGGCGAGGCCCTCGCCGCCGTCGGCGTCCCGGTAGGGGGTGGTGCCGACCCACTCCTCGCCGGCCAGCGTGCGCTCCAGCCGGGCGCGGCCGCGCTGCCAGAGCTCGCGGGGGACGAAGGTGGTGATCGGGTCGGAGCCGACCGCCTCGACGGCCGGGATGCCGAAGAACTCGGCGGCGCGCTCGCTCCATTGGCTGATCCGCCCGTCCGGGCCGATCGCGAAGGTCGCGACCCGGATGTAGTCGTAGATCGTGCCGGGGTCGCCGGCGCCCCAGGGGCGGGCTTCGGCGACGGGGTGGGCGCCGCGGCTCGCGAGGTCTCCGCCCGGCGGGGCCGCCGGTACTGGCAGGTGCCACGAGCCGGCCTGCCCGGGCACAGCGGCATGACCGCTGCTGCTCGGCGCGTTCCGCGCCGGAGTGCTGTTCAACGGACCGACCCCTCCAACCCGCGACCGTCCGGATGTCGAGAAGACCGAGTATTCATCATCGAGGGGTACGTTCACACGCCCTCAACATCACAACATCAGATCGGGCGAAGGTTTTTGTCCTACCGCCCGCGCAACCACAATGCCACGCTCGCGCCCCCTTCCGGGGCGCGCGCTCCCCCCGGGCTCCCGATGGCATATGCGGCACCGCTCCCTGGCGTTCGTTCCGGTGTTCGATCGAGTCACGACTCGTCGGGCTCATTACCCGGCAGCGCCTGCTCGAACCAGACCACCTTGCCGATGCCCTCGGCCCGGGCACCCCAGTGCAGCGCCAGTCGGCGGACCAGCTCCAGGCCCCGGCCGCCCTCGTCGGCCTCGGCCGCGTGCCGTTCCCGGGGCGGGTCGGGCAGCGGGTCGGAGATCTCCACCAGCAGCGTCTCGCCGAGCGTGAGCCGTACCCCGATGGGGGCGCTGGCGTACCGGACGGCGTTCGTGACCAGCTCGCTGACCAGCAGCTCGACGGTGTCGGTGAGCGCCTCGACGCCCCACTCGGCGAGCGCGGAGCGGACCAGCCGGCGGGCCCGGGAGACGGCGGTGGGCTCGGCCGGCAGGGTCCAGCCGGCCGTCGGGGTGCCGGCCTGGCCGTGCCCCAGCCGGGCCAGCAGCAGGGCGACGTCATCCGGCTCGCGGCCCTGCTCCATGGTGTCGAGGACCGCCTCGCAGGCGGCCTGGATGGAGGCGTACGGCTCCTGGAGGACGGTGATCAGCCGGCCGAGGCCGACGTCCAGGTCCTTGTCCCGGGACTCCACCAGGCCGTCGGTGCACAGCGCGAGGAGGCTGCCCTCGGGGATCTTCAGTTCGACCGATTCGAACGGGACTCCGCCCACGCCCAGCGGGGCGCCGGAGGGCAGGTCGAGGATCCGGCCGGCACCGCCCGGCAGCGGGCCGCCGGTGCGGGTCGGCTCCTCGGTCTCCCGGCCCGGCACCACCAGCACCGGCGGGATGTGCCCGGCCTTGGCGACGGTCAGCCGGGCCGTCGCCGGGTCGAAGACCGCGTAGACGCAGGTGGCGAGCAGCGCCTCGTCCGGGCCCTGGGCGAGGTCGTCGGCCAGTTCGTGGACGTGCCGCAGCAGGACGTCCGGTGGCAGGTCGAGGGCCGCCAGCACCCGGACGGCGGTGCGCAGCCGGCCCATGGTGGCGGCGGCCCGCAGGCCGTGGCCCATCACGTCGCCGACCACCAGCGCGGTGCGGTCGCCGGGCAGCGGGATGACGTCGAACCAGTCGCCGCCGACCTCGGTGCCGCTGCTGCCGGGCACGTACCGGTAGGCGACCTCGACGCCGGTGGGCTGGGGGACCTGCTGCGGGAGCAGGGTGCGCTGGAGGGTGAGCGCGGCGGTGCGCTCGCGGGCGTAGAGGCGGGCGTTGTCCAGTGAGCTGCCGGCCCGGTCGGCGAGCTCGACGGTGAAGGCCAGGTCGTCCCGGTCGAAGCCCTCGCGGTAGCCGGCCCGGCTGACCAGCAGCAGGCCGATCACGATGCCGCGGGCGCGCAGCGGGACGACCAGCATCGAGTGCACACCGAGGTCCCGGCCGGCCTGCATCTTCGGGTCGCCGGGGTAGGTGACGTCGTCCAGCTGGTCGGCGCCGGAGAGCAGTTCGGGCACGCCGGTGCGCAGCACCCGGCCGCAGGCGGAGTCCTCGGCGAAGGTGATCCGGGCGCCGCGGCGCAGCATCACGTCGACCTCGGGGCCGTCCTGGACGGAGGCGGTGCCGAGCTGGAGCAGCGAGGTGCGCCGGTCGTGGCCGTGCCGGGGCAGGTCGTCACCGTGCGCGACGGCCTGGAGCAGGATCACCGCCGAGTGGTCGGTCAGCCGCGGGACCACCGCGCCGGCCAGCTCCTGGGCGATCCGGGAGGCGTCCAGCAGGTCACCGACCCGGGAGCCGAACTCGTTGAGCAGCGAGAGCCGGCGCCGGGCGTGCTCGACCTTGGCGACCGCCCGGTAACGCTCGGTCACGTCCATCACGGTGCCGGAGATGCCGAGCACCCGGCCGGAGCGGTCGGTCATCCGGCTGTAGGAGATCGAGCGGTAGCCGGCCCGGGTGGTGACCGGGGAGGCCAGGGTCACGTCGATGACCGGCTCGCCGGTGGCCAGCACCTGGCGCTGGATGGCGGTGATCTCGTCGGCGGCCCGCTCGGGCAGGGTCTCGCCGGTGGTCCGGCCGACGTGGTCCTCCAGGACGATGCCGTTCATCTCGGCGAGGGTCTGGTTGACGGCGGTGTAGCGCAGGTCGGTGTCCAGGATGGCGATGCCCAGCGGGGACTGCTCGAACAGCGCGTCACGCACCGCGAGATCCCGCTCGACGGCCCGTACCGCGGCCGCCTCCGCCATGCTGACCTGCAGGAACGGGGTGCCGTCGCCGTCCACCAGGAGGGAGATCCGGACCTCCACGGCGACCGGCGCGCCGTCGCGGTCGCGCAGCTCCGCGTAGCCGGCCCAACGGCCGTGCCGCAGGGTGTCCTGGATCGCGGCCCGGATCCGGACGACCTGCTCCTGGTCGGGGATCAGCTCGTCGATCCGGCGGCCGACCAGCAGCTCGTTCGGCCAGCCGAGCAGTTCCTCGGCGGCGGGGCTCCAGAGCACCACCCGGCCCGCGGTGTCGAGGATCGCGATGGCGACCTTGAGCATGTCGAGCAGGCCGCCCTCGGACGGCGCGCCGAGGCTCCTCGGAGCGTCGCCCGGACCGCCGGGGAACGGCCGGCCGGGGCGGCTGCGCAGTCCGGACCGGTCCCCGGGCTCGGGGAGGGCCAGGGTCGGCGCCGGCTCGGCGGGCCGCTCGGCGTCGGGCGCGGTGACGGTGCCGCGGCGGCGGCCGCCCGACGGCTGGGGCGCGGTCGGACGGGCGGCGCGACGCAGTCGGGCGCGGGCGGCGGCGCTGCCTGCGGCTCCTGCCCGCCACTCTCCCCCGCCACCGTTCCCGGTACTCGACACCGACGGGGCCTCCGGCTCTGGTCGGGATCGGCGTCGCCGGCTGGGAGCGGCTCACCGATGGTGACGAATAGTGCCGAAAAGCGACATACCCAGCAGAACCCAGGCTATCCCGGCCGCCGGGTCGTCTTGTCCGATTGACCTACCCGGCGGACTGCGCGTCGCCCGCCGCGCCCGTCCCGGCCTCCGCCCGCGTCCCCGTCCCCGTCTCTGTCCCTGTCCCTGTCCCCGTCCCGGTGAGCAGCCGGGCGACGTACGGCAGCACGTCCCGGTCGTGATCGATCCAGTCGACCGCGTCCAGCTCGTCCGGGCCCAGCCAGCGCAGCGCGTCGTGGTCCTGCAGGGCGCGCGGTTCGCCGGACAGCAGCTCGGCGGCCCAGAAGCGCAGCTCCAGGCCGGGGCGCACGGCCCACGCGCCGGGCAGCCGGGTGAGCGCCCGCGCCCGGACGCCCAGTTCCTCCAGCAACTCGCGCTCCAGCGCCTGCGCCTCGGTCTCGCCGGGCTCGGCCTTCCCGCCGGGGAACTCCCAGCGGCCGGCCACCGCCTCGGGCGCGCTGCGCCGGGCCGCCAGCACCCGGCCGTCGTGGACCAGCGCGCCGCCGACCACGATCCGGGGTTCGGCGGGGCCGTCGGCGGGCCGGTCCGTGGGGTGTGCGGCGTGCGTGACGTCCATGGGCCCGACCCTACGGCCTCGGGCACTTGGGGTGCGCCGTTCCGGCCCTCGGGCGCTGGGGTGCCTATGGCGCTTCGGGCGCCTCCGCTACTTCGGACGGCGCCGACGCTCCGGCGGCTCCGGCGGCTTCGGCGGCTTCGACCCAGTACAGCTGCTTGTGGCCGCGGGCCTCGAACTCGGCGGCCAGCCGCTGCGCCTCGGCGCCGTCCAGGTCCTTGGCGACCAGGAAGCGGTTGCCGTTGTCGTCCTGTCGCATCACCCGATAGGTGCCCATGGCGGGAGGGTATCCGGGGCACCCCGGGCGTCGGGACTCCGGGCGCCCGGCCGGGGCCGCGCCGCCAGGGTCTGCCCGAGCGGGGCCGCGCGGCCGGACGCCGTCGTGCCTCCGGCTCGCGTGGGGGTCGGGCCGGGGGCACACCCGCGAGGCTACGTGCCGTTCGCTACCAGCAGGTACGGACGTCGTTAACGGCGGGTAACCGGCGGCGCGGCGGATCAGACCCGCAGGTCGGGCGCCTGTTCGCCGGTGGACAGGCCCAGCGCGCGCCGGACGTCCACGGTGACCGGCGCCGTCTTGGCCACCAGCGCCCGGGCCCGGCGGATGCCGCCCGCCGGGTCGTCGCCGGAGGCCGCGGCGTCCCAGGCGGCGGCCGCCTGCGACTGGGCCTCGACCAGCTTGGCGATCTTCGGCTGGACGTCGGCCGGCCAGTTCGCCGTCGGCGCGCCCAGCGCGGCGGCCTCGGCCCGGGAGGCGGCGGCCATCCGGCGGGCCCAGTCCCGGTCGTCGGCCCCGGCGTCGGAGGCGCCCTTCTTCGGCGGGTCCAGGTAGACGTCGTCGAAGGCCCGGACCGCGTCCAGGTAGACCAGCTGAGGCGCGGTCAGGCTGTTCCGGTCGGTGTGGACCGTGCCCCGGTGCGCGTCCTCGCGGTCCTCGAAGGCACAGGTGACGTACCGTTCGCCGGCCGCCCAGTTGCTCGCGGTCGGGTAGAGGTAGACGTCGTCCATGCCGTCCGGGACGGCCCACTGGTCGAGCGCGTAGTCGTCCAGCACCTTGCGGCACAGCCGGGCGGCCGACTCGCGGACCTCGCTCTCGCCCGGGTAGGGCCCGTTGCCCGCGGGGATCTTGGCGGTGCCGGCCACCTCGCCGTGGTGCGCGTCGGCGCAGGCCACCCGGCGTACCCAGTACACCGTCTCGTCGCCGCTGCCGTCGGTCACCGATCCCCCCGCGGGGGAGCTGTAGCAGTCGCCCGCCTTGAGGGCGGACCAGCGGACGGAACCCGCCGGAGCCTTCGGGACCTGGGCGAACCGGCCGTCGTGCGCGGCGGTGAAGACCCCCACGACCAGCAGCAGCGGGAGCAGCAGCGTGCCGATCGCACCGAGCACCACGCCGGTCACCGCCATGCCGAAGCCGCGGTCCCTGGTGCGGTTGATCTGGACCAGCGCCACGATGCCGAACACCAGGGCCAGCGGCGCCATCAGGATCAGACCGGTCACCAGGGCGGCGACCGCGAAGCCGTTGGTGGGGGCGGGGCCGACGGGCAACGGGTACGGGTGGCCGGCCTGGAAGCCGGGCGGGAGGGCGGGCTGGAGGTTCGGCTGGAAGCCGGCCTGGGCGGAGGGGGTGACGGAGGCCCAGCCGCCGGCGGGCAGCGGGTGCGGCGGCGGGGGCGGGGCGGCCGACGGCACGGCGGCGGTGGGCGGGGGCGCGGCGGTGAAGTCGGGCGCGGCCCAGGGGTCGGCGGGGGCCGCAGGGACCGACGGCTGCGCGGCGTCCGGGACCGGCGCGGGATCGGTCGACACGGGCTCAGCCGGTGCAGCCGGTGCGGCCGGCACGGGATCGTGTGCGGCAGGCGCGGCCGCGGGTGCGTCGACCTCCTTGCGGAAGTCCACCCGCGGGTCCTGACCCGTCGCCGGAGCGGCCCCGGCCTTGTCGGTGTCCACCCCCGGGTTCGCCCCCGGGTCCGTCCCCGGGTCCGTCCCGGTCCGCGCGGGGGGCTCCGACCCCGGGGCGGGCAGCTCGGACTCAGGCTTGGACACGTGGACTCCCCCAACCCGCCCGAGCGGGCATCGGCTCGGCATTCGGCACTCGGCACCGCGGCTCGGACCCGAACGGGCCCGATGTGAACGGTCGCGCGACTGTACCCGATCTTTTCGAACGCTTGCCCGCCCAGGTCGGCGCCCCCGCCCGACCGCTCAGCCGCGGGCCAGCACCTCGCCGTGCAGCATCGAGAACCAGCCGTCCCCGGCGGCACTCCACTCCCGCCAGCCGGCCGCGATCCGCTCCACCTCCTCCCGCTCCGCGTAGCCCCGCTCGACCACCGTCCGGCCCAGCGCGGTGCCGGTGAGCCGGTCCGCCCACATCCCGCCCCACCGGGCGCGCTGCTCGGGCGTCGCGAACGTCCAGGTGGTGGCGCTCGCGGTGACCTCGGCGAAGCCGGCCGCGCGGGCCCAGGACAGCAGCCGCCGCCCGGCGTCCGGCTCGCCGCCGTTGGCGCGGGCGGTCCGGCGGTACAGCTCCAGCCACCGCTCCAGCTCCGGCAGTTCGGGGAACCAGGTCATCGAGGCGTAGTCGACGTCCCGGGCCGCGACCACGCCGCCGGGGGCCGTCACCCGCCGCATCTCGCGCAGCGCGGCCACCGGGTCGGCCACGTGCTGCAGCACCTGGTGGGCGTGCACGACGTCGAACTCGCCGTCCCGGTAGGGCAGTCGGTGCACGTCGGCGCGCTCGAACACGACGTTGGACAGTCCGCGCCCGGCCACGTACCCGGCGGCCTGCTCCAGCACCTCGGCGGAGGTGTCCACGGCCACCACCCGGCCGTCCGGGCCGACCAGCTCGGCCAGGTCGGCGGTGATCGTGCCCGGCCCGCAGCCGATGTCCAACAGGGCCTGCCCGGGCCGCAGTTCGGGCAGCAGGTAGGCGGCCGAGTCGGCGGCGGTACGGGAGCGGTGCGAGCGCAGCACGGCCTCCTGGTGGCCGTGGGTGTAGACGGCGGAGGGCTGTGGTCCGGACATGGGATGTCCCCCTGGACGTGGTCGGCGTTCCGTTCTCCCGGACGCCCGACGCTACTCCGCATTCCGAATGCCGAGAACAACCGTCTCACATGTCGGCCCTCCGATGTCACGACCGCACCCCGCCGCCGTACCGTGGAGGCCCCCGACAGAACGGTCCCCCCGCCCATGCCCGGCCAGCGCCCCTTCGTCCTGCTGAGCGCCGCCGTGTCGCTCGACGGCCACCTCGACGACGCCTCGCCCGACCGGTTGCTGCTCTCCAACGCCGCGGACTTCGACCGGGTGGACGAGGAGCGCGCCGCCGCCGACGCGATCCTGGTCGGCGGCAACACCCTGCGCGCCGACAACCCGCGCCTGCTGGTCAACGACACCGCCCGCCGGGCCGCCCGTCTGGCGGCCGGCCGACCCGAGTACCCGCTGAAGGTGACCCTCAGCGCGAGCGGCGACCTCGCCGCCGACCTGCGGTTCTGGCACACCGGCGGCGGGAAGCTCGCCTACACCACGGACGCCGGGGCGGCGGTGCTGCGCCCCCGGCTGGACGGACTGGCCGAGGTGGTCCCGCTCGGCGGCGCGGTGGACCTCGGCGCGGTGCTGGACGACCTGGGCGCGCGCGGGGTGCGCCGGCTGATGGTCGAGGGCGGCGGGGGCGTGCACACCCAGTTCCTGGCCCGGGGGCTCGCGGACGAACTGCAGCTGGCCGTCGCCCCGCTGCTGGTCGGTCAGGCCGAGGCGCCCCGGTTCGTCCGCCCGGCCGCCTTCCCGGGCGGCCCGGCCCGGCGGATGCGGCTGCTGGAGGCACGTACCGTGGGCGACGTCGTCCTGCTCAGGTACGCCCCGAAGGAGCCCGCGCCGTGAACCGCCCCGCGACCACCGACCTCGACCACCTGCGCCGGGCCGTCGAGCTCTCCCGCCGCTGCCCGCCGTCCGAAACGGCCTTCTCGGTCGGCGCGGTGATCGTCGGCGCGGACGGCCGGGTGCTGGCGGAGGGGTACAGCCGGGAGGCGGACGACCACGACCACGCCGAGGAGGCGGCCCTGGCCAAGCTCCCGGCCGGCGACCCCCGGCTGCGCGGGGCGACGGTCTACAGCTCGCTGGAGCCCTGCGGGCAGCGCGCCTCGCGGCCGGTGCCGTGCGCCCGGCTGCTCATCGCGGCGGGCGTGCCGCGGGTGGTGGTCGCCTGGCGCGAGCCGGACCTGTTCGTCGCCGACTGCCAGGGCACGGCCCTGCTGGAGGCGGCCGGGGTCGAGGTGGTGGAGCTGCCGGAGCTGGTCGAGGAGGCCCGCGCGGTCAACGCCCACCTGCTGGGCTGATGTTTTGTATCATCAGGGAACAAAAAGCCCGCCGCCCCGCCTCCCGAGGAGCCCCATGCCTGCCCCCATCCGGCTGATCGCCCGCGCCCTCCTGCTGGACATGGACGGCACCCTGGTCAACTCCGACGCCGTGGTCGAACGCTGCTGGAGCCGCTGGGCCGAGCGGAACGGCCTGGACCCGGCCGAGGTGCTCGCCGTCGCCCACGGCCGCCAGGGCCACGCCACCATGGCCGCCCTGCTGCCCGACCGCCCGGTCGAGGTCAACCTCGCCGACAACGCGCGGATGCTCGACGAGGAGCGCGCCGACACCGAGGGCGTCGTCCCGGTCCCCGGCGCCACGGCCTTCCTCGCCGCACTGACCGGCCTCCCGCACGCCCTGGTCACCTCCGCGGACCAGCCGCTCGCCCGGGTGCGGATGGACGCCGCCGGCCTGCCGCTGCCGCCCGTCCTGATCACCGCCGAGTCCGTCGGCGCCAGCAAGCCGGACCCCGAGGGCTTCCTCAAGGGCGCCGCCGCCGTCGGCTTCACCCCCGCCGACTGCCTCGCCTTCGAGGACTCCGGCGCCGGCATCGCGGCCGCCCGGGCAGCCGGCATCCGCGTCGTCGGCATCGGCCCCCGCGCCACCGCCCACCACCCGGACGCCCACGCCGACGACCTCACCACCGTCACCATCACCCCCACCCCCGACGGCCTGCTCACCGTCACCATCGCCTGACCGCCCCCCAGCACACCGGAACCGCCCGGCCCCGTACGGAAACGGGGGCCGGGCGGTTCCGGTCGGTCAGCAGGCGTCAGACGTTGAAGCGGAACTCCACCACGTCGCCGTCCTGCATGACGTACTCCTTGCCCTCGATGCGGGCCTTGCCCTTGGCGCGGGCCTCGGCGATGGAGCCGGTCTCGACCAGGTCGGCGAAGGAGATCACCTCGGCCTTGATGAAGCCCTTCTGGAAGTCGGTGTGGATGACACCGGCGGCCTCGGGAGCGGTGGCGCCCTTCTTGATGGTCCAGGCCCGGGTCTCCTTCGGGCCGGCCGTCAGGTAGGTCTGCAGGCCGAGGGTGGCGAAGCCGACCCGGGCGAGGGTCGCCAGGCCGGGCTCCTCCTGGCCCATCGACTGGAGCAGCTCCAGGGCCTCGGCGTCGTCCAGCTCGATCAGCTCGGACTCGATCTTGGCGTTGAGGAAGATCGCCTCGGCCGGGGCGACCAGCTCGCGCTGGGCGTTCTTGAAGTCCTCGTCGGCCAGCTCGTCCTCGTCCACGTTGAAGACGTAGAGGAAGGGCTTGGCGGTCAGCAGGTGGAGCTCGCGGATCGGGGCGGTGTCGAAGCCGGCCTCGAAGAGGGTCTTGCCGGTCTCCAGGATCGCCTGCGCGGCCTCGGCGGCGGCCAGCACCGGGGCGGTGTCCTTCTTGAGGCGCGCCTCCTTCTGCAGCCGCGGCAGGACCTTCTCGATGGTCTGGAGGTCGGCCAGGATCAGCTCGGTGTGGATGGTCTCGATGTCGTCCTTGGGCGACACCTTGCCGTCCACGTGCACCACGTCCGGGTCGGTGAAGGCGCGCACGACCTGGCAGATCGCGTCCGACTCGCGGATGTTGGCGAGGAACTTGTTGCCCAGTCCCTCGCCCTCGCTGGCGCCGCGCACGATGCCCGCGATGTCGACGAAGTCGACGGTCGCCGGGAGGATGCGCTGCGAGCCGAAGATCTCGGCGAGCTTGGCCAGCCGCTCGTCCGGGACGCCGACCACGCCGACGTTCGGCTCGATGGTGGCGAACGGGTAGTTGGCCGCCAGCACGTCGTTCTTGGTCAGGGCGTTGAACAGGGTCGACTTGCCGACGTTCGGCAGACCGACGATTCCGATCGTGAGCGACATGAAGCGCAGTCCCGGGGGCTTGGAGGAGTTGGGTCGGCACCGTACGGGCCGACCCCCAAGTCTACGGGCAGCGCCCGGACCGCCTCACGCCTCGGTCTCCGCCGCCCGGAACGCCGGGAACGCGGGGAACTCCGGTCGGTTGCCCGGCCGGCCCGTCGGCTCGGCCGAGCAGGTCAGCTCGCCCGAACGACGATCACATGACTACGCCGTCCGGGGACACGGGCCAAGACCTGAACGGTCCATTACACAGTGTGGCGATGATCGGACCGTACGTTGGGCAGGTGGAGCAGAGCATCCGAACCCAGCCGCCAGGGCCCAGACGTCGTCCGCCGAAGGGCGCGACCGCAGCCTCCGTCCCCGGTCCAGGCCGGGCTCCCGAGTCCGCCGGGTCCGCCCCCGCCTCCCGGCTGCGCCCGGTGGCCGACCGGTCCGGTACCGCCCGCCCGCCCGGTACCGGCGGCGCCGCCGGTACCGCCCGCCCGCCCGGGCCACGGCTGCGCCTGCCGCTGCGCGGACGCGGCGACGAACAGCTGTACGGGCGCCGCCGGACCGGTCGGCCGACCCGGCTGACCGCCATCGGCACCGGCGTGCTCGCCGTCCTGGCCACCCTCGCGGTGGCGGGCCTGGACCGGCTGCTCTTCGGCGGCCTGGGCTGGCTGTTCGGCCTCGGCTACCTGGTGGTCTGCTTCCAGCTGGCCGTCCGGGTCCGCTACGCCGACCTGCTGGCCGCGCCGATCAGCGGGCCGATCGCCTTCGCCGCGGCGCTGCTGCTGCTCGCGCCGGTCGGCTCCCCGGGCGTCACCGCCCAGGTGGTCTCGCTGGCGACCGGGCTGGCGCTGCGGGCCGGCTGGCTGTTCTCCGGCACCGGGCTCGCCGCGCTGATCGTGCTCGCCCGCTTCGTCGCCCAGCGCCGGATCCACCGCTCCCGCTGAGAGCGCTCCGCCGCCGGGCGGGGCCGGGCGGGCTCAGACCACCGCCCCGGCCGCCGCCATGGCCGCCCCGACGATGCCCGCGTCGTTGCGCAGCTCCGCCGGCACCACCCGCGCCTCGCGGTCCTTCAGCAGCGGCAGGAACTTCTCGTGCTTGCGGCTCACCCCGCCGCCGATCACGACCAGCTGCGGCGAGAACAGCATCTCCACCAGGTCCAGGTACTCGTCGACCCGCCCGGCCCACTGCTCCCAGCTCAGCCCGTGCCGCTCCTTGGCGGCCGAGGAGGCCCGGCGCTCGGCGTCCTTGCCGCGCAGCTCCAGGTGCCCCAGCTCGGTGTTGGGCACCAGCACGCCGTCCACGAAGAGCGCGCTGCCGATGCCGGTGCCGAAGGTGAGCAGCAGGACGACCCCCGACTGCCCCCGGCCCGCGCCGTGCGTCAGCTCGGCGAGCCCGGCCGCGTCCGCGTCGTTGAGCACGGTCGCGGGCAGGTCCAGCGCCTCGCGGAACAGGCCCTCGGCGTCCAGGCCGATCCAGCCCTTGTCCACATTGGCCGCGGTCCTGGTCCGGCCGCCGACCACCACGCCGGGGAAGGTCAGCCCGACCGGACCCCGGTGGTCGAAGTGGCGGACCACCTCGCGCACGGCGGCGACCACGGCCTCGGGCGCGGACGGCTGCGGGGTGAGCACCTTGTGCCGCTCCTCGGTGAGCACGCCCCGGGCGAGGTCGACCGGTGCGCCCTTGATGCCCGAGCCGCCGATGTCCACGCCGAATACCGCCGTCATCACGTCCGCCCTCCGCCGTGACCGGGACCCGTTCGTCCACAGCCTGTGAACAAAACTACGAGAGCGCGCACGGGCCCGCACAGCAGAGGACCCGGCACCCCGCGAGGGGGTACCGGGTCCTCCGGAGGCGTCAGAGCTTGCCCGCGGCCTCGGCGCGCAGGTCGCGGCGCAGTTCCTTGGGCAGCGAGAAGGTCAGGTGCTCCTCGGCGGTCTTGACCGTCTCGACCGTGTCGTAACCGCGCGCGGCCAGGAACTCCAGCACGCCCTCGACCAGGATCTCCGGGACCGAGGCGCCGCTGGTGAGGCCGACGGTGCCGACGCCCTCCAGCCACTCCTCGCGGATCTCCTCGGCGAAGTCCACCAGGTGGGCGGCCTTGGCGCCGTACTCCAGGCCGACCTCGACCAGGCGGACCGAGTTGGAGGAGTTCTTGGAGCCGACCACGATCAGCAGGTCGGTCTCGGGGGCCATCTGCTTGACCGCGACCTGGCGGTTCTGGGTCGCGTAGCAGATGTCGTCGCTGGGCGGGCTGACCAGCGCCGGGAAGCGGTTCTTCAGCTCGCCGACGGTGGCCATGGTCTCGTCCACCGACAGGGTGGTCTGGGACAGCCAGACGACCCGGGACTCGTCCCGGACCCGCACGTTGGCGACGTCCTCGGCGCCGTCCACCAGGTGGATCCGGTCCGGGGCCTCGCCCATGGTGCCGATGACCTCCTCGTGGCCCTCGTGGCCCACCAGCAGGATGTCGTAGCCCTCGTCGGCGAAGCGGACTGCCTCCTTGTGCACCTTGGTGACCAGCGGGCAGGTGGCGTCGATGGTGGCGAGCCTGCCGGCCCGCGCCTCGTCGTGGACGGACGGGGCGACGCCGTGCGCGGAGAAGACCACGATCGAGCCCTCGGGCACCTCCTCCGTCTCGTCGACGAAGATCGCGCCCTTCTTCTCCAGGGTCTGCACCACGTACTTGTTGTGGACGATCTGCTTGCGGACGTAGATGGGGGCCCCGTACTGCTCCAGGGCCTTCTCCACGGCGATCACGGCGCGGTCGACACCCGCGCAGTAGCCCCGGGGGGCGGCGAGCAGGACACGGCGCGGCGCGGTGTTGGACATGGCTCCATCGTACGGGCGGCGGCGGGCGGCGCCGCCCGCACCGGGGAGCCGCGCCGACGGCGGGCACTTTCCGTACGGACCCGGTCACCGGTGTTCAAATCTGGTGTCTATGAGCGCTGTGAGCGAGCGGTCGGCCCCGAGCGGCCTGCGCCGCAGTCTGGGCGTCCGCGATCTGCTGGTCTACGGACTGCTGTTCATCGCCCCGATGGCCCCGGTCGGCGTGTTCGGCGTGCTGGACGCCAAGAGCCACGGTGCCGTCGCCACGGTGTACCTGGCCGCCACGGTGGCGATGGGCCTCACCGCCTTCTCGTACGCCCAGATGGTGCGCGCGGTGCCGCGGACCGGCTCGGTGTTCGCCTACGCGACGGCCGGACTGGGCGAGGGGGCGGGGTTCATCGCGGGGTGGATGGCGATGCTCGACTACCTGCTGATCCCGGCGGTGGCCTACCTGTTCTCCGGGATCGCGCTGCACTCGCTGGTGCCGGGCGTCTCGCGCTGGCTGTGGACGGCGGTCGCGGTCGTGGTGACCACCGCGCTCAACCTGATCGGGGTGCGGACGGCGGCGGTGGTCGGCTTCGCGGTGCTCGCGATGGAGCTCGCGGTGCTGGCGGTGTTCGTGGCGGCGGCCGTGGTGGCGCTGGTCCAGGACGGCGCCCGGCGCGGCTGGGACACCCCGTTCACCGGCGTCGGCGGCTTCTCGGCGACCGCCGTGATCTCGGCGGTGTCCGTCGCGGTGCTCTCCTACCTGGGCTTCGACGCGATCGCGACCTTCGTGGAGGAGGCGGTCGGCGCCTCGGCGGCGGTCGCCCGGGCGGTGCTCTGGTGCCTGGCGCTGGCCGGCGCGCTGTTCGTCGTGCAGACCTACCTGGCGGCGCTGCTGGAGCCGATGGGTCCGCGGCGGCTGGCGGCCGACCCGGTGGCGCAGGGCTCGGCCTTCTACGACACCGTGGAGATCGGCGTCGGGCACTGGCTGCACGTGCTGGTGGCGGCCGGCAAGGCGATCGGCGCGGCCTTCGCGGCCCTGGCCGGACAGGCGGCGGCCGGGCGGCTGGTCTTCGCGATGGCGCGGGAGGGGCGGCTGCCGCGCCGTCTCGGCTCGGTCGACCCGGGCAGCGCGGTGCCGCGCCGGGCGCTGCTGACGGCCGCGGTGATCACGATGGCGGCGGCGGTCTGGGCGGCGAACCGGGACGACGGGCTGGACCAGCTGACCTCGGTGGTGAACGTGGGCGCGCTGACCGCCTTCGCGCTGCTGCACGCCTCGGTGATCGGCTGGTACACGGTGCGGCACGGCTCCCGGGACCGGCTGCGGCACCTGGTCGCCCCCGCGCTGGGGATCGCGGTGATCGCCGCGGTGGTCTACGCGGCCGCGCCCACCGCGCAGCTGGTCGGGCTGGTCTGGCTGGCGGCCGGTCTGGTGGTGCTCGGCGTGCAGGGTTCCCCGGGATCTGTCGGCGGACGCCGCTAGCCTCGTACGCATGGCCAACACCAGCTCCCCCGAAGCCCCGCTCCCGGTCGGCAAGGTCTCCGCGCTGATCGGCGGCTGGATCGACCGGCTCGGCGCGGTGTGGGTGGAGGGGCAGATCACCCAGCTCAGCCGCCGGCCCGGGGCGGGCGTGGTGTTCCTGACCCTGCGCGACCCGCAGGCGGACGTGTCGCTCACGGTGACCTGCTTCCGCTCGGTGTTCGACCAGGTCGCGGACGTCGTGCAGGAGGGCGCGCGGGTCGTCGTGCACGCCAAGCCGGAGTGGTACGCGGCGCGCGGGCAGCTGTCGCTGCGCGCCTCGGAGATCCGGCCGGTGGGGCTGGGCGAGCTGCTGGCCCGGCTGGAGCAGCTGAAGCGGCGGCTCGCCGGGGAGGGCCTGTTCGCGGCCGAGCGCAAGAGGCCGCTGCCCTTCCTGCCGCAGTGCGTCGGGCTGGTCACCGGGCGCGGCTCGGCGGCCGAGCGGGACGTGCTGGAGAACGCCCGGCGGCGCTGGCCGGCCGTCCGCTTCGAGGTGCGCAACGTCCCGGTGCAGGGGGTCAGCGCGGTGGAGCGGGTGAGCGCCGCGGTGCGGGAGCTGGACGAGCACCCCGAGGTGGACGTGATCATCGTGGCCCGCGGCGGCGGCAGCGTGGAGGACCTGCTGCCGTTCTCGGACGAGGGACTGGTGCGACTGGTCGCGGCCGCCCGGACGCCGGTGGTCAGCGCGATCGGGCACGAGCCGGACCAGCCGCTGCTGGACTTCGTCGCGGACCTGCGCGCCTCGACGCCGACCGATGCCGCCAAACGGGTGGTTCCGGACGTCGGCGAGGAGCTGGCCAAGGTCCGCCAGCTGCGCGACCGCGCCCGCCGGCACGTGCTGTCCCGGGTCGAGCGCGAGCAGCACGGGCTGGACGGGCTGCGCAGCCGCCCGTCGCTGGCCGCCCCGCAGCGGATGCTGGACGGTCGCGGCCAGGAGGTGGAGGGCCTGCTGGAGCGGGCCCGGCGCACCCTGCGGCACCGGCTGGACCACGCGCAGAGCGACCTCGGGCACACCCTGGCCCGGGTGGTCGCGCTCTCGCCTGCGGCCACCCTGGAGCGCGGCTACGCGGTCCTCCAGCGGGCGGACGGCACGGTGGTGACCGACCCGGCTCAGGTCACGCCCGGCGAGGGACTGCACGCCCGGGTGGCGGGCGGCGGCTTCGGGGTCACCGCGGTCGGGAGCACCGAGGCCGGGAGCACCGAGGCCGGGAACACGGCGGCCGATGCCGCCACGACCGGGGTCACCGCCGCCGCCGACGGGGACTGACGCTGTCGGTCCGAGCCCCTACGCTGGCACGCATGGCAGAGCAGCAGGAGCAGCAGGACGCGGCGGCACCGACCCCGGACGACGCGCTGGGCTACGAGCACGCCCGGGACGCGCTGCTGGACGTCGTCCGGCAGCTGGAGAACGGCGGGACGTCGCTGGAGGAGTCGCTGGCCCTGTGGGAGCGCGGCGAGCAGCTGGCCAAGGTGTGCCAGCGCTGGCTGGACGGCGCCCGGGCCCGGCTGGACGCCGCGCTGGCCGCCGAGGAGGGCGGGGCCCCGGGCGACCGGTGAAGCCAGGCCCCCGGTGAGCCGGGTCCCTGGTGAGCCGGGCCGCGGCGGCAAGGGCGGGGCGAGCCGCCCGGAAGTGAGGCGGCTCACATCCGCTTGGGGAATCGTTGAAGATTCACCTATGTTGGAGGAAGTGATCGGCCCCGGCCGGTCGCGCCCACGAACCCCCTCCCGCATGAGGTACAGAAGCATGACCACCGACGCCCTGGTACTCGACGCCGCCGCTCAGGACCTGCTGTTCCGCGAGGCCCGCACCGCGAACACCTTCACCGACGAGCCGGTCTCCGAGGAGCAGGTCCAGGCCATCTACGACCTGGTCAAGTTCGGCCCGACCGCCTTCAACCAGCAGCCGCTGCGCGTCGTCCTGGTCCGCTCGGCCGAGGGCCGCGAGCGCCTCGTCCAGCACCTGGCCGACGGCAACAAGGCCAAGACCTCCGCCGCCCCGCTGGTCGCCATCCTGGCCGCGGACAACGAGTTCCACGAGGAGCTGCCGACCCAGTTCCCGCACTTCCCGCAGGCGAAGGACGTGTTCTTCTCGGAGCGCAGCGTCCGTGAGCGGTCCGCCACGCTGAACGGCGCCCTGCAGGCCGCCTACTTCATCATCGGCGTGCGCGCCGCCGGCCTGGCCGCCGGCCCGATGACCGGCTACGACGCCGAGGGCATCAACAAGGAGTTCTTCGGCGACGGCGAGCACTCGGTGCTGGCCGTGGTCAACATCGGCAAGCCGGGCGACGACGCCTGGTTCCCGCGTTCGCCGCGCCTGGCCTACGACGAGGTCGTCACCACCGTCTGACGCGCCCCGTGCGCAAGGGCCCCGCACCGGTTCGTCCGGTGCGGGGCCCTTCGGCGTTCCTGCGGGCCGGCGCTACTTGAGCGCCTGCGCCAGCTCGGCCAGCTCCTCGTAGGAGGCGGTGCCGGCGAGCACGGTGGTCCCGGAGCCGGTCTGCGCGGTCAGCGCGCGGGCCTTCTCGCCCTGGACCCGGTCCCAGGTGCGGCCGGCCACGTCGGCGGCACCGTCCGGCTTGCCGCCCGCGACCTTGTCGGCGAGCAGCGAGTCGCGCGGCGCGTCGCTCTGCTCGACCGCCGCGTACTGGCCGGAGGGCGTCACGAAGCCCAGGTGCCAGGAGTTGCCCTTGCCGTTGCTCTGGTCGGCCGAGCGGTAGCTGACCGAGGTGGCCCGCCACTTGTCGGACAGGCTGTCCGGGGAGAGCAGCGGGTACGGCGCGGCACGCTTGGCGGTGGCCGCGGCCACCTTGTACTCGACCACGTGCACCGGGTCGCTGTTGGCGTCGTGCGGGAGGAACAGGTACCCGATCCAGACGACGAAACCGACCGCCAGCATCGACAGGACCATGTCCCGTACGGTCTGGCGGCCCCTCATGCCCTTGCTCTCTGCAGCCACCCCCACATGGTGACTCATGCACGTCCCGGCAGTGCCACCCGGGGTGTCCACGAACGGGTGAACCGGGACGAACCGGTGGTTTCCGCCGGTGCACGGCGACCCGCGCCACAGACAGTCATCTCGTGGGCAGATACGATCGCAGAACCCTCACCACGGCGTTCGACCAGGCAGTAGTCGGGCGCTCACTGGCCGTCGCGTACAGAGAGGTAACGACGATGACCACGCAGTACCCGCACCACCTTCCCAGTGCCCTGGAGGTCGCGCCCGAGGCTCCGGACCGGAACCTCGCGCTCGAACTCGTCCGGGTCACCGAGGCAGCCGCCATGGCGGCCGGCCGGTGGGTCGGACGTGGCGACAAGAACGGCGCGGACGGTGCCGCCGTGAAGGCGATGCGCACCCTCGTCTCGACCGTCTCGATGAACGGCGTCGTCGTCATCGGCGAGGGCGAGAAGGACGAAGCCCCGATGCTCTACAACGGCGAGCGGGTCGGCGACGGCACCGGCGCCGAGTGCGACGTCGCGGTGGACCCGGTGGACGGCACCACCCTCACCGCCAAGGGCATGAACAACGCCGTGGCCGTGCTGGCCGTGGCCGACCGCGGCACCATGTTCGACCCCAGCGCCGTGTTCTACATGGACAAGCTGGTGGCCGGGCCGGAGGCCGCCGAGTTCGTCGACATCACCGCCCCCGCGGCGGTCAACATCCGCCGGGTCGCCAAGGCCAAGGGCAGCGCCGTCGAGGACGTCACCGTCGTCGTGCTCGACCGCCCGCGCCACGACGGCCTGGTCCGGGAGATCCGCGAGGCGGGCGCCCGGATCAAGTTCATCTCCGACGGCGACGTGGCCGGCGCCATCATGGCCGCCCGCGAGGGCACCGGCGTCGACCTGCTGATGGGTATCGGCGGCACCCCGGAGGGCATCATCGCCGCCTGCGCGATGAAGTGCATGGGCGGCGTGATCCAGGGCCGACTGTGGCCCAAGGACGACGCCGAGCGGCAGAAGGCGCTGGACGCCGGCCACGACCTGGACCGGGTGCTCACCACCGACGACCTGGTCAGCGGCGAGAACGTGTTCTTCGTCGCCACCGGCATCACCGACGGCGAGCTGCTGCGCGGCGTGCACTACCGCTCGGAGACCGCCACCACCAGCTCGCTGGTGATGCGCTCCAAGAGCGGCACGATCCGCGAGATCAACTCCACCCACAAGCTCTCGAAGCTGCGGGCCTACAGCGCGATCGACTTCGACCGCGCCAACTGACGCCCGGCCCGGCACCCGGACCGACACCCGGCGAACGGCGCGTCCTGCGGACAGCAGGCAGCGGCCCCGGCGGAATCCCCCTCCGCCGGGGCCGCGGCGCGTCCGGCCCCGGGCCCGCGGCCCCCCGGCCCCCGGGTCTTCGGCCCGCCGTCACCCGGCTATCCGGCTCCGCGCGGCCGCCGTCACCCGGGCCGCCTCGCGCAGCTCCGCGTCCCGGCGGCGGCGCCGGGCCAGCACCACCCGCCGCTCGGCGGCCGTCAGCCCGCCCCAGACCCCGTACGGCTCCGGCTGGGCCAGCGCGTGCTCGCGGCACTCCAGCAGCACCGGGCACCGGGCACAGACCTGCTTGGCCTGCTCCTCCCGGGACAGCCGGGCCGCCGTCGGCTCCTTGGAGGGAGCGAAGAACAGCCCCGCCTCGTCCCGCCGACACGCCGCACCGGTGTGCCAGGGGTTGTCCTCGCCCGCCGGGGCGCCGGCCGGACCGCCCGGGGGCTGCGGCTGTGGGCGGACGTCGCGGCGGCGTTCCAGCAGCTGCGCGGCGGCGACTGGCGAGGTGGTGCGGGACTCGATCGGATGCAGCACGGCCGTACTCCTGACGAGGCTCTCGGACACGGGGAACCCCGCTCCCCTGCCCGGCTGCGAGCCCCCGCTGTCCAACCCCCCGGAACGGCCGCTGGGCCGCCTCCGGTGCGCAGCCGTACAAGAAGCGATGTGCGGAAGGAACTACCCCGCCCGCCCGCGATTCATGCACACTGCACGCAATCGACTACGGAGTGCACCCGGCTGCAAAGCCGAACGCCCGACCGGGAGTTGATCCACGGCCGGGCGCTACGCAAGGTCAACGGGTTTTACTCGGCGCCGAGTTGGCGGCGTGCCCATTCCTTGAGCTTCTTGCCCCGGCGCGGCTTGGCGGTGCAACCGCCGAACAGCGCAAGGCCCTTGACCCGGACGATCGGAGCGTACGGATCCGCGGCGGTCTGCTCGCGGACGTCGAAACCGCCGAACAGGCCGACCCCGCTTCCCTCCAGGCTGACGTTCTCCGGCACCCGGACATCGACCCCGCCGAACATCGCCATGACCACGATCTCCACCTCGGGAGACTCGAAGACGGCGTCGCTCAGGTCGATCTCCACCCCGCCGAACACGGCGAAGGCCCTCAGGTGCGACCCCACCCGCCAACGGCCCTTGCGGGCCGCGCCGCCGAAGACCGCCACCACGGCGGGCGACTCCTGGCGCGCGGGCGGCTGGGGCGTCGCGACCGCCGAACCCAGCGGCGGCTTCTCGAAGGACAGCGGCCGGGCCGGCAGGTCCCGGGTCAGCGGCACCAGGTCGCCGAAGGTCTTGGCGGCGTACGCGGCCTCGATGCGCTCCGCGTGCTCGTCCGCGTCCAGGCGGCCCTCGGCGTAGGCGTCCCGCAGCAGTTCCGCGACCTTCTCGCGGTCGGCGTCCGAGGCGCGCATCTCCAGGTCCGCCACCGGCGCGGGCGGCTGTCGCGGCTGGAGCGGCTGGGCTTCGGGCTTGAGCTCGGGCTTGAGCTCGGGCTTGAGTTCCGGCGTGAACCCGGGCGTGACCTCGGGTTCTGCCTGGGCCTTTGCCTCCGGCCCGAGTTCGGACTTGGTCATCGGTACGGGCGCCGGCACCGGCTGCCCCGGATCGTCGTGCGACGGCGAGTTGTCCACGGGGCCAGCCTAGTCGCTCGCACTGGTGCCCGAGTGAGCCCGGTCACGCAAGGCTGACCTGTCCGCGTCCCGCCTCCGGCCGGGTCCTACCCTGGATGGTGCTTCGCCGACGCAGCCGGACCACTGGACACCTAAGGACCGCCCCGATGGCTCCCACGCCAGACTTCGAGTACAGCGACCTGCTCCCCCTGGGCGCTGACCCGACCCCGTACCGCAAGCTCACCTCCGAGGGTGTCTCCACCTTCGAGGCGGGCGGTCGCACCTTCCTCCAGGTCGAGCCCGAGGCGCTGCGGCTGCTGACGGCCGAGGCGATGCACGACATCTCGCACTACCTGCGCCCGGCCCACCTCGCCCAGCTGCGCCGCATCCTGGACGACCCGGAGGCCAGCCCCAACGACCGCTTCGTCGCGCTCGACCTGCTGAAGAACGTCAACATCTCGGCCGGCGGCATCCTCCCGATGTGCCAGGACACCGGCACCGCGATCGTCATGGGCAAGCGCGGCCAGAACGTGCTGACCTCCGGCGCCGACGAGTCCGCCATCGCGCGCGGCGTGTACGACGCGTACACCAAGCTCAACCTGCGGTACTCCCAGATGGCCCCGGTGACCACCTGGGACGAGAAGAACACCGGCAACAACCTGCCGGCCCAGATCGAGCTGTACGCCACCGACGGCGACGCGTACAAGTTCCTCTTCATGGCCAAGGGCGGCGGCTCCGCCAACAAGTCGTACCTGTACCAGGAGACCAAGGCCATCCTGAACGAGGCGAGCATGCTCTCGTTCCTCGAGCAGAAGATCCGCTCCCTCGGCACCGCGGCCTGCCCCCCGTACCACCTGGCCATCGTGATCGGCGGCACCAGCGCCGAGTTCGCGCTGAAGACCGCCAAGTACGCCTCGGCGCACTACCTGGACAACCTGCCGACCTCGGGCAACGCCAAGACCGGCCACGGCTTCCGCGACCTGGAGCTGGAGGCCAAGGTCACCGAGCTGACCCAGAAGATCGGCATCGGCGCCCAGTTCGGCGGCAAGTACTTCTGCCACGACGTGCGCGTGGTGCGCCTGCCCCGGCACGGCGCCTCGCTGCCGGTCGCCATGGCCGTCTCCTGCTCCGCCGACCGCCAGGCGCTGGGCAAGATCACCGCCGAGGGCGTCTTCCTGGAGCAGCTGGAGACCGACCCGGCGAAGTACCTGCCGGACACCACCGACGAGCACCTCGACGAGGACGTGGTGCGCATCGACCTCGACCAGCCGATGTCCGCGATCCGCGCCGAGCTCTCCAAGTACCCGGTGAAGACCCGTCTCTCGCTCACCGGCACCCTGGTCGTCGCCCGCGACATCGCCCACGCCAAGATCAAGGAGCGCCTGGACGCCGGCGAGGGCATGCCCAAGTACCTCCAGGACCACCCGGTCTACTACGCGGGCCCGGCCAAGACCCCCGAGGGCTACGCCTCCGGCTCCTTCGGCCCGACCACGGCCGGCCGGATGGACTCCTACGTCGACCAGTTCCAGGCGGCCGGCGGCTCGATGGTCATGCTGGCCAAGGGCAACCGCAGCAAGCAGGTCACCGACGCCTGCGCCGCGCACGGCGGCTTCTACCTCGGCTCGATCGGCGGCCCGGCGGCCCGCCTCGCCCAGGACTGCATCAAGAAGGTCGAGGTGCTGGAGTACGCCGAGCTCGGCATGGAGGCCGTCTGGCGCATCGAGGTCGAGGACTTCCCGGCGTTCATCGTGGTGGACGACAAGGGCAACGACTTCTTCCGCGAGACCACCGAGGGCCCGCTGATCACCAACCTGCGGGTCCGCTCCAAGGAGTAGCCGCGCACCCCGCACGCCCCCTCACCGCCCCGGCCGCCCCCCGCGACCGGGGCGGTTCTTTCATGGCATGTGGTACGGAAATCCCGTACCATCACAGTACGGCTTTTCAGTACTGACATGGAGGCACGTCGATGGCGATCAGCGCGAGCGAGGCCCGCACCCAGCTCTTCCCGTTGATCAAGAAGGTCAACGACGATCACGCGCCCGTGAGAATCACCTCGAAGAGCGGCGACGCGGTCCTCATGTCCGCCGAGGACTACGACTCCTGGCAGGAGACGATCCACCTCCTGCGCTCCCCCGCGAACGCCCGGCGGCTCATGGAGGCCGTCGCCCGCGACCGGGCGGGACACCCGGGCGTCACCAGGACCGTGGAGGAACTGGACGCCCTGGCGGGTGAGGTGTGAGGAGCGTTCATTTCGACCCGGACGCCTGGGAGGACTTCCTGTTCTGGCTCGGATCGAACCGGAAGGTGGCTCAGCGGATCACCCGCCTGATCGGCGAGATCCAGCGCGATCCGTTCAGCGGGATCGGGAAGCCCGAGCCCCTGAAGGGCGATCTGGCCGGCTACTGGTCACGCCGGATCGACGACGAGCACCGGCTGGTGTACCGAGCCGACGAGAAGGAAGTGAAGGTTCTCAAGGCCCGCTACCACTACCAGTAGCAACCGCCCGGCGGTCAGGCGTCGAAGTCGTACTCCAGGACGTACGAGGCGGCGTCCAGGATCATCTCGTTGAGCTCGACCACCTGGCCCTCGTCGGCGAAGGCGGTGCGGCAGATCAGGATCACCGGGGTGCCGGCGGACAGCTCCAGGCGGGTGGCCTCCTCCCCGCCGGGCATCCGGGAGCGGACCTCCTCGCGGAAGTGCACGGGCTTGGCGCCGATCTCGGCCAGCCGGGCGTAGGTGCCGCCCGGGCCGGTGTCCTCGCGGGTGATGGCGGTGCCGGCGACCAGGACGGCGGGCAGGTAGGAGGTGGAGAGCAGCACCGGCTTGCCGTCCAGGACGAAGCGGCGGTGCCGTACGCACATCGGGGCGCCCGGGTCCACCCCGAGCACCCGGGCCACGTGCTCGGGCGCGCCCTGCTCGGTGACGGACACCTGGTCGACCACCAGGCTGCGGTTGTCGATGTCCGCCGACCATATCGACCGGCCGGACCCCCACTGCCCCTGCGCCAGCCGCTGGATGCCGCGCCGGCGCAGCGGCCGGAAGTCCCGCACGAACACCCCGGCGCCGCGGCGCGCCTCGGCGATGCCCTCGCTCTGCAGCACGCCCAGCGCCTGGCGGGCCGTCATCCGGGCCACGCCGTACTCGTCCATGAGGTCGTTCTCGCCGGGCAGGCGGTCACCGGCGCGGTAGCGGCCGGCGTCGATGGCCGCCTTCAGCGCCTCGGCGATCCGCTGGTACTTGGGCTGCTTGTCGCCACTGCTGCCGGTCATCGCCGCTCCCTCTGCCTCGGACAAATCGTAGGCGCGCCCGCGGCCGCCAGTAAGCAGATACGACCGTTGACATCTCTAGAGATTTTAGCTTCTCTAGAGATGCTGGCCAGTCGCCTACCAGAGCGAGGAGCAGCACGGTGAGCACTCGACAGCACGACGCCCGGGCCTACCTGCCACAGGTGGGCGAACTCGTCCTCGACCGCAGGGCCGGACGCACCGGCATCTACATGGGCACCATCGGCGGCGAGCACTACCTGCGCCCCGAGGGCGGCGGCCGGGAATGGACCGCCGAACCGCACCACGTCTCACCCGTTCCCGGGCCCCGCGATTCGGCGGAATGAGATCAGCACAGGAAATTGCGGAAGAATCCACGCGAAAACCTACATTTCGGACCCGCAATCCCCCGATGAATCCGGAATTCCGGAACGCCCCCGGATCGACCGTCGGGCACGTTACGGATATCTCCCGTCACCATGCGTGCACCGGGGGCGGGAATCGGCCACCGACACACCGGCGCACGAACCGGCGTGCCCATAACCGGGAGTGCCCCCGCGCCCGGACGGGGGCACGGGGGCACTCGGGCGGCGCGACTTACGGGTGGCCGCCGACGACGCTCTCCGGAACGTACTTCTTGCCCGGGTCGCCGGTGGCCGGCGCGGTGGGCTCCACCACGTGCTCGGCCTCGTCACCGAAGAGGTCACCCTCGATCTCGGTCTTCTGGGCGTCCGACGGCGCGGCGTACTCGGTCGGGTCGGAGGACGCGGCGACCGCGCCCTCGACCGCCTTGCCCGCCTCCACAGCGGCGGCCGGGGCCTCGGTCTTCGCCACGTTCTCGGGCATCGACGCCACCGGGGTCTCGCTCTGGTCGTTGGCCATGGGGCGGCCACCTTTCGATCATCAAATGTGTCCAGCCCGGCCTCCGTGGCGCGGGCGCGGGGACAGTATCGTAGGTTTGATTAAATGTCCGATAAACATCGTGTGGCTTGCGCTGCCGTCCGGCAGAGTCGGGCGTCCGCCTAAGCTGAAGCACCGCGGCGGACCGCCGAGCGCCCATTCACGGAATCGACACCACAGGCCATCGGGGGACTTCATGGAATTTCGGGAGACGACGCAGACCTCTGCGCTGCGCTTCCAAGTCCTCGGTCCGGTCCAGGCCTGGCTCGACGGCAAACCCCTCTCCCTCGGCTCCCCCCAGCAGCAGGCCGTCCTGACCGCCCTTCTGCTGCATTCCGGACGCCCGGTCACCACGCAGGACCTGGTCGACGCGCTCTGGGGCGAACGGCCTCCGGCCCAGGCCGTGGCCGCGCTCCGCACCTACGTCTCCCGTCTGCGCTCCGTCATCGAGCCGCGGCGGGAGGTGCGTCGGCCCGCCGAACTGCTGGTCTCGGTCGCCGACGGCTACGCGCTGCGCATCCCGGGCGAATCCCTCGACCTGGCGGTCTTCGAGCGGCTCTCGGCCGAGGCCGCGGCCGCCCGGACCGCCGGCGACAAGCGCGAGGCGCACCGGCTGCTGGCGCAGGCGCTGGACCTGTTCAGCGGCCGTCCGCTCACCGGCATCCCCGGCCCCTACGCCGAAGCCCAGCGGGTGCGGCTGGCCGAGCGCCAGGCCGCCGCCGCCGAGGAGCTGTGCGCCGCCGCGCTCGACGTCGGCCTGCACGCCGAGATCGTCGGGGAGCTCAACAGCCTGACGGCCGAGCACCCGCTGCGCGAGCGCCTGCGCGAACTGCTGATGCTGGCGCTGTACCGCTGCGGACGCCAGGCCGAGGCGCTCGGCGTCTACTCCGACACCCGCAAGCTGCTGATCGAGGAGCTCGGGGTCGAGCCCGGCACCGGCCTGTCCACGATGCACACCCGCATCCTGGCGGCCGATCCCACGCTCGCGGTCCCGGCGGCCCCCGCTTCCGCCGCCCGCGAGGACGGCCCGGCCGGAACCCCCGCCCCCGCCCAACTCCCCGCCGACGTCTCGGACTTCAGCGGCCGCACCGAGCTGGTGGGCGACCTCTCGACGGTCCTGATGAACGCCACCGGCCAGGCCGTGGTGGTCACCTCGCTGGCCGGTATCGGCGGTGTCGGGAAGACCACCCTGGCCGTCCACGTCGCCCACCGCGTCCGTGCCGAGTTCCCGGACGGGCAGCTGTACGTCGACCTGCGCGGAGCCGGTGCCTCCCCGGCCGACCCGGTGGTCGTCCTGGGCGACTTCCTGCACGCGCTCGGCGTCACCGAGAACCCGGACTCGCTCGAACAGCGGGCCGCTCTCTACCGCTCGCTGCTCGCCAACCGGCGGATGCTCATCCTGCTCGACAACGCGCGCGACGCCGAGCAGATCCGGCCGCTCATCCCGGGCGTCTCCGGCTGCGCCGTGCTCGCCACCAGCCGGTCCCGGCTGGCCGGCATCCCGGGCGCGCAGCTGTTCGACGTCGAGGAACTGACCCCGTCCGAGGCGCTGGCGCTGTTCTCGGCCATCGTCGGGGAGCAGCGGGTCGCCGCCGAGCCGGAAGCCGCCATGCAGGTGGTCACCGCCTGCGGCTTCCTGCCGCTGGCCGTCCGGATCGCCGCCGCCCGGCTGGCCAGCCGGCCGCGCTGGAGCGTCTCCGACCTGGCCAGTCGGTTAGCCGACCAGCGACGGCGGCTGGACGAACTCCAGCTCGGCAACCTCGCCGTGGAGACCACCATCGGCCTCGGCTACGGGCAGCTGTCCGTGGACGAGGCCCGCGCCTTTCGGCTCCTCGCCCTGATCGACTCCCCCGACATCCCGCTGGCCGCCGCCGCGGCGCTGCTCGGCGTGGACGAGTACACCGCCGAGGACCTCGCCGAGGCGCTGGTCGAGGCGAACATGCTGGAGTGCTTCACCCCGGGCCGCTACCGCTACCACGACCTGCTCCGGCTCTACGCCCAGCGGCAGAACGAGCGGATCGGGGACGCCGGGGAGCAGGAGCGGGCGGTACTGCGGCTGCTCCACCTGCTGATCCCGACCGTGCGCAACGCGGCCCAGGTCATCGAGCCGGACGATCCGCTGCCGGAGTTGCTGACCACGCTCACCTCGCCGGGTCTCGACCTGCCGACGCCCCAGACCGCCCGGGACTGGCTCGGTACCGAAGGGGCCCTGCTGCTCAGCGCCGTCGAGGCCGCCGCGAGCGGCCCCGGCACCCTCCAGCACGCGGCCGTCGACCTGCTGAACTACCTGTTCAGCATCGACCCGGACCCGACCCGCGGCCCACGCGCGCTCCGGGTCCTCCAGGCCATCGGCGAGGACGCTCAGCAGCGCGACGACTCGGCCGGGATCGCCCGGGCGTACTTCGCCCTCGGCACCCTGCAGTCCGTCACCAGCGACTTCCAGGGGTCCGAACAGTCCTTCCGCCGGAGCCTGGAACACCAGTTGCCGGACGAGCCGACCGTCATGTTCCTGGCCACGGCCAACATGCTGGGTGTGATCCTGAGCGTGGGCAACCGCCCGGCCGAGGCCCTGCCGTTCCTGGAGCAGGCCCTGGCCACCAGCCAGGCCGTCGGTGCGCCGATCCTCGAAGCGCGGGTCGTCAGCAACATAGCCCGGGTGCAGCACCGCCTCGGCATGACCGAGACGGCGATCCGCTCCGCCGGGGACGGCGTCTCCGCCGCACGAACGTCCAAGAACGGCCCGCTGCTCGCCCAGACCCTCTACCAGCTGGGCGTGGTGCTCTCCGGCATCGAGGCCGTCCCCCATCTGCGCGAGGCCCACCGGCTCTACCAGTCCCAGCGGAACCCCCTCTGGGAGGGCTACACCCTGGCCCGGCTCGCCTCCGCCCTGCTCGTCTCCGAGCAGCACACCGAGGCCGCCGAGGCGGCCGGCGAATCGCTGGCGATCGGGCAGGAGATGGGCTCCGCCTTCTGCCAGGGCCTGGCCAACGCCGCGCTGGGCGAGGCACTGCTGGCCCTCGCCCAGCCCGCACGCGGACTCGCGTGCCTCCAGGAGGCGCACGCGATCTTCACGCGGCTCGGTGTGCCAGAGGCCTCCCCCGTGGCGGACCTCATCGCCAAGCAGCACACCGAGCCCCTCTCTCCCCCCGCGCCGTGAGGCCTCCGTCCCCCCACGGAGAACCTCCCCCGTTCCGCGCGTCGGCGCTCCCGCAGCCCCCCGGCTGCGGGAGCGCCCTCAACGCTTCCCCGGCGCTGGACTCCACTGTGCACCCCGCCGATTGACGTTCGATAAACGCCCGATAGTCAGTCTGCGGATCAACGAAACCGCAGGTCGACGACGCCACCCCAGCGCGCCGTACGGAGTGCGGGGCCTCGCGCACCACCCCGGCCCGCACCGTCGTGCTCCCGCAACCCCGGCCACATCGACCCAAGTGCGACGAGTTGGCCGGAAAGGGACCCCATGACGCAGTGATCACGCATATTCTCGGATTCCAGTACGCACACGAGTGTCTGCCGGGAAGGCGCCGGGGCGCAGTCCGTCCGTGTGCTGCGGGGAGCGTGACACACCGCCACCGGTAGCGGCTCGCGAGGCCGCCGCGGAGCCGGCCGGGGGCCACGGGTGGAAGGGTGCCTCTCAACGTGACGACCGGACAGATATCCGACGCGTTCGGCGTCGGCGAGGACGCGGGGGACGACGAGCCCGAGGTACGGCGGCGCCGGGCGGCCCGGGCCCTGCAGGCGGTCGCCTTCGACACCATCGGCGCGGGGTACGGCGAGGCCTTTCCCGCCAAGGACGGACAGCTGGCCTGCGGCCTGCGGCTGCTGGCCGGGCTCGAACCCGGGGCCCGGGTGCTGGACGTGGGCTGCGGCACCGGTGAGCCGACCGTCCGCCAGCTGACCGGGGCCGGCCTGCGGGTGACCGGCGTGGACCTCTCCGACGTGATGCTCGCCCTCGCCCGGCAGGCGGCCTTCCCCGGCGCATTCCCGCCGGTGTTCCATCGGATCGACCTGTACGATCTGGCCACCGAGCGCGCCGGCCGGGTCTGGAACGCCCCCGGGCTCGGCCCGGACGGCCACGGCGGTTTCGCCGCCGTCACCGCGTTCTTCTCGCTGATCCTGCTGCCGCAGGACGAGATCCCGACCGTGCTCCGGCGGCTGCGCGAGCTCCTCCGGCCGGGCGGACTGCTGGCACTCGGTATGGTCGAGGCGGACCTGGATCACGTTCCGCTTCCGTTCCTTGGCAGAGAGCTGCGGATCAGTGGGTATCTGAGGGAGGATCTGGAGCGGGTCCTGGTCGCGGCCGGCTTCGCCGTCGAGGAGTGCTCGGGGCATCCGTACGCGCCGGCCAGTACCTCGCTGCCGCCGGAGGAACAGCTGTTCCTGTGCTGTCGACGCGTCGGCTGATCGACCGACCGACCGGAAAACCCACCGACCACACCGAATCCAGGACAGGCAGCCGTGCGCGACCAGCTCAAGACCGAGGCGGAGCAACCGTCCGCCGTCCCGGGCCAGCGCCGCCAGGTCCCGGTCCGGGCGCAGGCTCCGGCGAAGCCGCCGGCCGCGCGGCCGGAACGCGCCGAGGTGGCGGACCGCCTCGCCTACCTCGACTCGGCGACCCGGCGGATCAACAGCGCCCTCGACCTGGGCGCGACGCTGCGCAACATCGGCCGGGTGCTGGTCCCGACGCTGGCCGACGCCGCCGTGGTCCACCTGCGCGACCCGCTGCCCAATGTGGAACGCGAGCCCGGTTTCCCGGAGGAGCTGCGGATCCACCACAGCACCGGCACCCGGATCGGCCGCCGCGGCCGGCCCAGCGGCTTCGACGACCGGCGCCGCTCCCGCTACGGCGGCCGCTCGACCGCCGACAGCGGGCCGGCCACCCCGGTGACCCGCGGCGGGGCGCTCGCGCACGCCCTGCTGAGCCGCCGCCCCGCCGAAGCGGCCGTCCTCGGCACGCCCGGCGCCGAGCGCACCGAGGCGCTGCTGCGCGAGCTGTACGGCACCCGCGGGGTGGCCCGGCTGGCCGCGGGCACCTCCGTCCTCGCCCTTCCGCTGCGCGGCCGCAAGGCCGTCCTCGGGCTGCTGGTGCTGATCCGCCGCCCCCCTGAACGCACCGGCCGCCCCGCCTTCGACCCCGCGGACACCGCGACCGCCGCACACCTCGCCACCCAGGCCGGGCTGGCCGTGGACACCGCCCTGCGGTACGCCCGCGAGTGGGAGATAGCCAACGAACTGCAGCGCAGCATGCTGCCGTTGCGGCTGCCGCAGCCGCACGGCGTCCGGCTCGCCCAGCGCTACCTGCCCGGCGAGCGCGGCGCGCAGGTCGGCGGCGACTGGTACGACGCCGTCCCGCTGCCCGGCAACCGGGTCGCCCTGATCGTCGGCGACGTGATGGGCCACTCGCTCACCTCGGCCGCCATCATGGGCCAACTGCGCACCAGCGCACAGACCTTGGCCGCCCTCGACCTGCCGCCGCACGAGGTGCTCTACCACCTGGACGAGCAGGCCCAGCGGCTCGGCCGCGAACAGCACCTGGCCACCTGCGTGTACGCGGTCTACGACCCGATCGCCAACCGGGTGGTCATGGCCAACGCCGGGCACGTCCCGCCGGTGCTGGTCCGCCCGGACGGCACGGCCGAACTGGTGGAGCTGGACTCCGGGGCCCCGATCGGGGTCGGCGGGGTGGACTTCAACTCGGTCGAACTGCCCGCGCCGCCCGGCTCGGCACTGCTGCTGTTCACCGACGGCCTGGTGGAGACCCGCAGCCGCCCGATCAGCGACGGCCTGGAGGTGCTGCGCGCCCGGATCGCCGCCGCCCGCTGGCAGTCCCCCGAACAGCTGTGCCAGGAGGCGCTGCGGATCCTGCCGCCCGGCGACCGCGGCGACGACATCGCGCTGCTCGGCGCCTGCTTCGACGGCATCCCGGCCGGGGACGTCGCGCACTGGTACCTGCAGCCGCGCAACGAGACGCCGGGCCGGGCCCGCCGACTGGCCGTCCACACCCTGCGCCGCTGGGGGCTGGAGGAGCTCAGCGCGGCGACCGAGCTGATGGTCAGCGAGCTGGTGACCAACGCCGTCCAGCACGCGACCCGGCCGGTCACCCTGAGCCTGGTGCGCACCACCCGGCTGCGCTGCGAGGTCGGCGACGACAGCCCGCTGCTGCCGCGCCCGCGCCGGACCGGCGCGGAGGACGAACGCGGGCGCGGGCTGCAGATCGTGGCCCGGTGCGCGGACCGCTGGGGCGCGACCCGGCTGGGCACCGGCAAGGTGGTCTGGTTCGAGCAGCGGCTGCCGCAGCCGTAAGCGGCTACGGGGCCGCACGGCGCCGGAACCCGACCGGGCGCCCGGCGGGGGATCCCACCGGACGCCCGCACAGGGGTGTCGGACCGGGTCAGACCCCCGCCGACTCCTTCGCCCGCGTCTTCTCCGGCCCCTGCCCCGGCTCCTCCGCAGGCTGCTCCGCCAGCCGCGCGATCAGCTGCTCACCCTCCATGTCCACCTTCGGCACGACCTTCTCCAGCGGCTTCGGGAACCACCAGGCGGCCCGGCCGAACAGCGCCATCGCGGCCGGGACCAGCGCCATCCGCACCACGAAGGCGTCCACCAGCACGCCCACCGCGAGGGCGAAGCCGATCGGCTGGACGATCGGGTCGTGGCCGAAGACGAAGGCGCCGAACACCGAGACCATGATCAGCGCGGCTGCCGTCACCACCCGGGCGCCGCCCTTGACCCCGCCCACGACCGCCTCGCGCGGCGCCTTGCCGTGGACGTGCTGCTCCTTCATCCCCGAGACCAGGAACAGCTCGTAGTCCATCGCCAGCCCGAACAGCACGCCGATCAGCAGGATCGGCACGAAGCTGACCACCGGGCCGACCTTCGGCACGTCGATCAGGCCGTCCAGCCAGCCCCACTGGTAGACCGCGACCACCGCGCCGAGCGAGGCCCCGATGCTGAGCAGGAAGCCCAGCACCGCCTTGAGCGGCACGAGCACCGAGCGGAAGGCCAGCGCGAGCAGCACCAGCGCGATGCCGACGATCACCGCGACGAACGGCGGCAGGGCCTGGCCCAGCTTGGTGGAGACGTCGATGTTGGCGGCGGTGGTGCCGGTGACGGCGATGTCCGCGCCGGTCGCCGCCTTCAACTCCCCGCGCCGGTCACGGATCTCGTTGACCAGCGCCTTGGTGTCCCCGTGGTCCGGGCCGGTCCGCGGGATGACCGGGACGAGCGCGGTCCGGCCGTCCTCGGCGACCTGCGGCGGCAGCAGCGTCCGGACGCCCTTCAGGGTCTGCAGCTCGGCCGCCACGCCCTGCACCGCCTGCTCGGGCCGCGACGCGCCGTGGGCGTCCACGACCACCACCAGCGGCGCGTTGAAGCCCGGCCCGAAGCTGCCGCTGACCAGGTCGTACGCCTTGCGCGCGTCCGTCCCGACGGCCTGCGAGCCGCCGCCCGGCAGACCGAGGTCCAGGCTCGCCGCGGGCACCGCCATGACGCCGAGCCCGGCCAGTCCGACGAGTAGGACGGGCAGCGGGCGGCGGACCACGAAGCGGGCCCAGCGCTCGCCCACGGTGACCCGGCCGCCGGTGCGCAGCGCCCGCTTCCAGACCGGCAGCCGGTCGATGGCGCGGCCGACGAGGCCCAGCACCGCGGGCAGCAGCGTGATCGCGACCAGGACGGCCACCACGACGGCGGCGGAGGCGGCCAGGCCCATCACGGTGAGGAACGGGACGCCCGCGACGGCCAGCCCGGCGAGCGCGACGACCACGGTCAGCCCGGCGAAGACGACGGCGCTGCCGGCGGTCGCGGTGGCCCGGGCTGCGGCCTCCTCCGGTTCCAGGCCCTCGTCCAGGTGGCGACGGTGGCGGAACAGGATGAACAGCGCGTAGTCGATGCCGACCGCGAGGCCGACCATCAGGGCCAGCACCGGCGCGGTGGTGATGATCCGGAACGAGCCGGTGAGCGCCAGCAGTCCGGCCATCGCCACACCGACGCCGACCAACGCGGTCAGCAGCGGCAGCCCGGCCGCGACCAGCGTCCCCAGGGTGATCACCAGCACCACCCCGGCCACCACCAGGCCGATCGACTCGGAGCCGCCTTCGATCTGGGCGAGCTTGTTGTACGCGTCGCCGCCGAAGGCCACGTCCAGTCCGGCCGCGCGGGCCGGTTCGGCGGCCGCCCTGACCGCGTCGCGCTGCTGGTCGGTGACGTCGGCGAGCTTGCGGTCGAAGGAGACCAGGGCGATCGCGACCCGCTGGTCCGGTGAGACGGCGCCGGTGGCGTACGGGTCGGGCACCGCGGCCACTCCGGGGACCTGGGCGATCCGGGCGACGGCCCGGCCGACCGCCTCGGCCGCCCCGGGCGCGGTGGCGCCGCCGGGTGCCGGGGCGGCGAAGACGACCTGGGCGGAGCCGTGGCCCTGCGCCGGGAAGGTGTCCTTGATCCGGTCCAGCGTGCTCTGCGCCTCGGTGCCGGGCACCGTGAACTCGTCGCTGGTCTTGCCGGCGAAGGCGCCCGCGGCCCCGCCGATCGCGATCAGCACGGCGATCCAGACGGCCAGGACGGCGCGCCGCCGCCGGAAGCAGAAGCGGCCCAGTCGGTACAGGTACGTGGCCATGGGCGGTCCCTCGGGGTCGGTCAGGGCAGGTCGGCTCCCACCGTACGCGCAAGTTTGTCGCGTGACCAAGTCGACCGACAGGTGCGAATGACAGGATCACTCGACGCAGTTGCCCGCCCGTGGCGATACCCTGGCTGAATGGCTCATGTCCCCGCCTCCGAACGCCGCCCGCAGCTGGTCCAGGCCGCCATCGACCTGATGGCCCGGGAGGGGATCGCGGCCGGCAGCACCCGGGCGATCGCGGCCGAGCTGGGTGTGGCACAGGCGACGGTGCACTACACCTTCGGCACCAAGAAGGACCTCTACCGGGCCGTGGTCGAGCAGCTGACCGCCGAGTTCATCGGCCACGTCCGCGACGCCTACCCCGGCGACGGCTCCTTCGCCGAGCAGGTCAGGACACTGGTCCACGCGCTCTGGGAGAGTTCGACCGGCCCGGACGGGCGCTGCGTGCTGCTCACCGAGTTCTCGGCACTGGCGATGCGCGACCCGGAGCTGCAGGAGATCATGCGGGCCCTCCAGCAGGAGACCGAGGGCACCGCGACCGAGATGATCACCGCCCTCGCCGACGCGCACGGCCTGCGGCTCGCCGCGCCCGCCGAGGAGATCGCGGTCCACTTCCTGACCGGCTTCAACGGCCTGACCGACCGTTACCTGTCGCTGCGCGCCCCCGGCGAGCAGCCCGGCCCGGACACCCTGCGGGCCCTGGACGTGCTGGTGGCCTCGGCGGTCGGGCTCTGCCTGGGCACGCCCGCCGCCCTCTGACCGACAGACCCGCCGACCCCCCGAACCCCCGAACCGCTAGGAGGCGGCGGCCCCCGCGGGGCCCACGATCCGGACCGGCAGCTCGACCAGCACCTCGCGCAGCGCCGCCGCGAAGCGCTCGTACTCGGCACCGCGGGCCGAGCCCGGACGGACCGCCAGCCCGATCCGGCGGCCGGGCGCCGGGGCGGCGAAGCGGACGGCGGCCAACCGGTCGGTGCGCCCGGCCTCGACGTCCAGTGCGGTGGCGGGCAGCAGGGTCACCCCGAGGCCGCCGGCGACCAGCTGGACCAGGGTGGACAGGCCGGCCGCACGGGTGGTCGAGCCCCCCGGGTCGGCGCCGACCTCGCGACAGATGTCCAGCGCCTGGTCGCGCAGGCAGTGGCCCTCCTCCAGCAGCAGCACCTCCAGGTCGAGCAGCACGTCGCGCGGGACGTCGATCCGCCCGGCGAGCGGGTGGCCGGGCGGGGTGACCAGGACGAAGTCCTCGTCGAACAGCGGGATGTCCAGGGTCGGCGAGGTCCCGCCGGCCGGGAGCGCGAGCAGCAGCACGTCCAGCCGCCCGGCCGCCAGCCCCTCCAGCAGCGAGGGGGTGCGCTCCTCGTGGACGTGCAGCTCCAGCTCCGGGAAGCGGTCGCGGACCAGCCGCAGCACGGTGGGCAGCAGGTAGGGCGCGACGGTCGGGATGACACCCAGGTGCAGCGGCCCGGTGAACGGACGGCGGGCGGCCTCGACCTCCTCGGTGAGGGCCTGCAGCGAGGCGAGCACCCGGCGGGCATGGGCGTGCACGCGTTCCCCCAGCGGCGTGACGATCACCTTGCGCGTCGTACGCTCTACCAGCTGCGCGCCCAGCGACTCCTCCAGTGCCGCGACCGCCCCGGACAGCGCCGGCTGGCTGGTCCCGGTGGCGGCGGCGGCCTCCCGGAAGTGCCGGTGCTCGGCCACCGCGACGAAGGCCCGCAGCTGGGCGACGGTCGGGGTGCGCGGGCTGCGCGCTGTGGTGCTCGACACAGTCGGGTCGCCCTTGGGGGCGGCGCCCCGCCGGGATCCCGGCCGCGACGTGGGGGATTCGATACTGATAACAATCTCCGATCAGACACATCCAGTGTAGCTATTTCCCTGATCAGTCCACGATGTGGAATCGTGAAGCGTGTCCGGAATCCGGACAAAGCTCCCCTCATCTCACTTCAGGAGAAGCGAACGTGCTCACGATCGGTGACAAGTTCCCCGAGTTCGACCTCAAGGCCTGTGTCGACCTGGACGCCGCGAACGCCTTCGCCGACATCAACCACAAGTCCTACGAGGGCAAGTGGAAGGTCGTCTTCTTCTGGCCGATGGACTTCACCTTCGTCTGTCCGACCGAGATCGCCGCGTTCGGCAAGCTGAACGACGAGTTCGCCGACCGCGACGCCCAGATCCTCGGCGTCTCCGGCGACTCCGAGTTCGTGCACCACGCCTGGCGCAAGGACCACAAGGACCTGCGCGACCTGCCCTTCCCGATGCTGGCCGACGTCAAGCACGACCTGATGCGCGACTGCGGCGTCGAGGGCGCGGACGGCACCGCCCAGCGCGCCGTCTTCATCGTCGACCCGAACAACGAGATCCAGTTCGTCATGGTGACCGCCGGCTCCGTCGGCCGTAACCCCAAGGAGGTCCTGCGGGTGCTGGACGCCCTGCAGACCGACGAGCTGTGCCCGTGCAACTGGACCAAGGGCGAGGACACCCTCGACGCCCAGGCCCTGCTGGCGGGCTGACCCATGGCCCTCGACGACCTGAAGGCCGCCCTCCCGGACTACGCCAAGGACCTCAAGCTCAACCTGGGCTCGGTCATCGGCAACTCCGACCTCCCCGCCCAGCAGCTCTGGGGCACCGTGCTGTCCTGCGCGATGGCCACCCGCAGCCCCGGTCTGCTGCGCGAGCTGGAGCCCGAGGCGAAGGCGAACCTCTCCCCCGAGGCGTACACCGCCGCCAAGGGCGCGGCCGCGATCATGGGGATGAACAACGTCTACTACCGGACGCTGCACCTGCTCTCCGACAAGGAGTACAGCACGATGCGGGCCGGTCTGCGGATGAACATCATCGGCACCCCGGGCGTCGAGAAGGTCGACTTCGAGCTCTGGTGCTTCGCGGTCTCGGCCATCAACGGCTGCGGCCAGTGCCTCGACTCGCACGAGGCCGTCCTGCGCAAGGCCGGCGTCGACCGCGAGGTCGTCCAGGCCTCGATGAAGATCGCCGCCGTCCTGCAGGCCGTGGCCGGCGTCCTCGACTCCGAGGCCGCCCTCGCCGCCGTCACCGCCTGACGCACCCGGCACCGCGAGCGGGCCCCTCCCGGACACCACGTCCGGAAGGGGCCCGCCGCCGTTTCCGGCCCCGGTGCGGTGCACCGGCGGCGGGTCGGCCCCCGTGACGGGTCGGCCCGTGACGGTTCAGTCCGTGACGGGTCGGGCCGGATGCGCCGCCGGGCCGGGATGGGCGGCGGGGTGGGTGGCCGCGGTGCGTTCGGCGGCTTCGCGGGCGGCTTCGAGGGCGGTGAAGACGGCCTGGCCGGCCTCGTTGCGGCGGCGCAGGTGGCTGATCACGGTGTTGGTGACGGCGATCAGCGGAACGGCCACGACCGCACCGCCGATGCCGCCGATGATGCCGCCGGCCGCGACGCCGAGGACCACGCCCAGCGGGTGCACCCGGACGGCCCGGCCCAGGATCAGCGGCTGCAGGATGTGGCTCTCGACCTGCATCACCGCGATCAGCACCACCAGCACCATCAGCGCCGTCCACACCCCCTGGGTGACCAGGGCGATCAGCACCGCGACGGTGCCGGTGACCAGCGCGCCGACCAGCGGGACGAAGGCGCCCAGGAAGATGATCACCGCCAGCGGCATCGCCAGCGGCACGCCCAGCAGGTCGATGCCGATCCCGATGCAGACCGCGTCGATGAAGGCCACGCAGACCGTGCCGCGCACGTAGGCGGTGAGCGTCGCCCACGCCTTCGGGCCGGCGCCGGCCATCGCGAAGCGGGACTGCCGGGGCAGGCCGCGCAGCGCCCAGGACCAGATCCGCTCGCCGTCGTAGAGGAAGAAGAAGGTGGTGAAGAAGGTCATCAGCAGCGCGGTCAGCACCTCGACGGCGATCTGCGCACCGGTGATCGAGGCCGAGGTGAGCTGATCGGTGTTGGTGGTGATCGCCTTGGTGATCTGGTCGGCGAAGTCCTTGATCTGCTGCTGGGTCAGGTGCAGCGGCCCGGTGATCAGCCAGTCCCGCAGCTGGTTGACGCCGTCCTTGACCTGGGTGGTGACGTCCGGCAGGTTGGTGCTCACCTGCCAGACCACGAACCAGCCGACCAGCCCGATCCCGGCCAGACCGCTCATGAACACCACGCCGGCCGCCAGCGAGCGCGGTGCCCCCCGCCTGCGCAGCCAGGACACCGAGGGTTCCAGCAGGGCGGCGATCAGCAGCGAGGCCAGCACCGAGAAGGCGACCAGCCGCAGCATGTCGACCACGTAGAAGACGACGTAGAGCGCGGCTCCGAGCAGCAGCAGCCGCCAGGTCGACTCGGCGGCCACCCGCAGCCCCCACGGCACCGCCTCGGCGGGGGTGGCGGGCCGGCCGGGGTGGTACTCGCGGCCGAGCCCGGCGTGCGCGGTGGGGGCGGCCGGGGCGGCGGCGGGCGCGGCGGCCTCGGCGACCGCCGCATCCGCCGGCACAGCCGGTGCCGGGGCGGAGTCGGTCCGGGGAACCGGCACCGGGCCGGGTGCCTCCACCACGGCCGACCCCGGCCCCTCGGCCAGGGCGCGCGTCCCGGCCAGGGCGTGCGCGTCGGTCAGGGCGTTCGCCTCGGCGAGCGCGCGTTCCTCGGAGAGCCCGGGGACGGCGAGTTCGTGCGGGTCGGCCGCCATCGCGGCGCGGCGGCGCCGTTCGATCACGGCGACCGCGCTCGCCACCACGGCCATGCCCTTGGCCACGGCCTTGAAGGCCTTTCCGCCCCGCGCCATCCTCGCTACCACCGCTCCCCTGCCCGGTCCGCCGTACACGGCGGTACGCCGCGGGTCCCGCCGCGGCCGTCAGGGATGACGCTACCCGGCGAGGGCGCGGCGAGTCCGGCCACCGGCGGGTTCGATGGGAACGCTCCGCCCCGAGATACCGGATGAATCACCATGTTTCAGATGGTTTCGGACGCACTTCGCTGGGGAGGAGTCGGGACGAGACCCCGGAGGCCGCCCCTCCGGGAGCACCGGGAGCCAACCGCCGGCGGACCGGCCGGTGCGGGAAGCCACCAGGACCCCTTCCCGCACCCCGCGTCCGCACCCAGGACCGCACCGCCCGAGAGCGCACTGGTCAGCGCAGCCCGGGCGGCGCGGTTCGCTTCTTCCCTCCCCCGGCCCCCGGCCACCCCTTCCCCTTCCCCACCCGCACCCGACCGTGCCCGGGAACGGCGACGGCCCCCGGGCCGCCCGCCCGGGAAGGGTGAGCGGCCCGGGGGCCGTACGGAGTGCGCCGCCGGGGCGGCAGCCGCTCCTAGTACCAGTTGTGCGCCTGCCAGAACGACCAGGCACCACAGGGGCTGCCGTAGCGGCTGTTCATGTAGCTGAGGCCCCACTTGATCTGGGTGGCCGGGTTGGTGCGCCAGTCGGCACCGGCCGAGGCCATCTTGGTGCCGGGCAGCGCCTGGACCAGACCGTACGCGCCGGAGCTCTTGTTGGTCGCGGTGTAGTCCCAGCCGCTCTCGCGCTTCACGATCTGGCTGAAGCACTGGAACTGGGCGTCGTCGCCGACGATCTGCCGCGCCAGGTCCTGGACCGAGCCGGGGCTGACCGAGACCGGGGGGGCACTGTCGTCGACGGCGGTCATCGCCGAGCGGGCCTTCGACCGGTTGGCGGCCTCGGCGGCAGCCTTGCGCTGGTCGTCGGCCGCCTTGGCGGCCTTGTCCGCGTCGGCCTTGGCCTGAGCGTCGGCCTTCGCCTGGGCGTCCGCGGCGGCCTTCTGGCGCGCGGCCTCCTCGGCGGCCTTCTGCTCCGCTGCGGCCTTGGCCGCGGCGTCGGCGGATGCCTGCTGGGCGGATGCCTGCTGGCCGATGTTGTCACTGATGGTCTGCGCCTGGGCGCCAGAGGGGACTTCGGCAAGCAGGGTCGCGCCGGCGACATCGACCGTCTGCGTCGTCTTGCCCTCGCTGCCCGAGGCCATGCCCACGACGGCACCGACAGCGGTGACGGCGGTGGCGGAGGCCACAGCGACTCCCCGGACCGAGATCCGAGTCACATGGATTCCTTCCAGCATCGCCCACGCGTGACCGTGCGGGCGCAACATGCCCCTTGGCACGGACCTCCGCAGGTGCTCTGGTCACGGGAGGTGCTGGCCCGGCGTCCGGACGAGTTGAGGCGACCGGGCGTTGGAATCGGGCGGCGTACGGCTTTTCGGTCTTCAATTGTGCGTCCACCGACCGGAGTTGGTGGACCTTCCGGGGCCTGACTCCCGGCGTCCGGAAGCCCTGCCGCGCCGTACGCGGGGCCTGACAGAACCCTCACCATGCCGCACCGGACACGGTCGACGCAATTCCCGCTCGCGTGGCGCATGTCACATTCACCGCCCGGGAGTTTCCCGGACGGAAAGCACTCGATGTGATGAAACGGATGGGGCCCGCTCCATCAGGAGCGGGCCCCAGGGCACGAATTGACCCTATTGTCCTACTATGCCCCGGTCGGGGCGGATCACGGCTGGATGTCCTCCAGCATCTCCGTGACCAGCGCCGCGATCGGCGAACGCTCCGAGCGGGTGAGCGTGATGTGGGCGAAGAGCGGATGCCCCTTCAGCTTCTCCACCACCGCCACCACGCCGTCGTACCGGCCCACCCGGAGGTTGTCCCGCTGCGCCACGTCGTGGGTGAGCACCACCCGCGAACCCTGGCCGATCCGGGACAGCACCGTCAGCAGGACGTTCCGCTCCAGCGACTGCGCCTCGTCCACGATCACGAAGGCGTCGTGCAGCGAGCGCCCCCGGATGTGGGTCAGCGGCAGGACCTCCAGCATCCCGCGGGAGAGGACCTCCTCGATCACGTCCGGGGTGGTGACGGCGGAGAGGGTGTCGAAGACCGCCTGCGCCCAGGGGCCCATCTTCTCCGCCTCGGAGCCCGGCAGGTAGCCGAGCTCCTGGCCGCCGACCGCGTACAGCGGCCGGAAGACCATCACCTTGCGGTGCTGCCTCCGCTCCAGCACCGCCTCCAGACCGGCGCACAGCGCCAGCGCCGACTTTCCGGTACCGGCCCGGCCGCCCATCGACACGATGCCGATGTCCGGGTCGAGCAGCAGGTCCAGCGCCACCCGCTGCTCGGCGCTGCGCCCGCGCAGCCCGAACGCCTCGCGCTCCCCGCGCACCAGCCGGACCCGGCCGTCGCCGGTGACCCGGCCGAGCGCGCGGCCGCGCTCCGAGGTGAGCACCAGCCCGGTGTGGACGGGCAGTTCGTCGGCCCCGTCGAGGTCCACCGCGACGTCGTGGCCGGCCGCGAACAGCGCGTCCACCTGGTCGGCGGGGACGTGCAGTTCGGACATGCCCGTCCAGCCGGACGTGATCGCCAGCTCGGCCCGGTACTCCTCGGCGAGCAGGCCCACCGAGCTGGCCTTGATCCGCAGCGGCAGGTCCTTGGAGACGACGGTGACGTCGTAGCCCTCGGCCTGCAGGTTGCGGGCGACCGCCAGGATCCGGGTGTCCGCCTCGCCGCCGCCGGCCCGGTAGCCGGCCGGCAGTATCGACACGTCGGAGTGGTTGAGCTCGACCCGGATGGTGCCGCCGAGCTCGCCGACCGGGATCGGCTCGTCGAGCCGGCCGTGGCGGATGCGGTAGTCGTCGAGCAGCCGCAGCGCCTGGCGGGCGAAGTAGCCCAGCTCCGGGTGGTGCCGTTTGGCCTCCAGCTCGGTGACGACCACCACCGGGAGGACGACCTCGTGCTCCTCGAAGCGGGTCATGGCGAGGGGGTCCGCCAGGAGCACGCTGGTGTCGAGAACGTACGTGCGCCGGTCTGGTGTCCGGCGGCTCTTGGAACTGACCACTAGGCCTCCAGAGCGGATGACCCTGCGTCATCCGCGGCAAGCCGGCCCCCGCTGCCCCGGTGGCCTCGGGACCGGACTGACTGGAGTATTCCCAGGCGGGGGGCGGTGCATTCGCGCCCCCGGAGAACTGACGGATCATTGCCGGTGAACGTTTGGCCTCGCCCCGGCGCCGGGTACGCCAGCCCTACGGCGGTCACTTCACCGCGGACCGGCCCGCGGGGCCCCGGGACCGCGGTCCCGCGGTCCCGCGGTCCCGGGCGGTCGGGGCTAGAGGCCCAGCCGCCGGTGGCGCTGCTCGAACGCGCGCAGGGCGCGCAGGAAGTCGACCTTGCGGAAGGCCGGCCAGTACGCCTCGCAGAAGTAGAACTCGCTGTGCGCGCTCTGCCAGAGCAGGAAGCCGGACAGCCGCTGCTCGCCCGAGGTGCGGATGATCAGGTCCGGGTCGGGCTGGTTCCGGGTGTAGAGGTGCTCGGAGATGTGCTCGACGGTCAGGATCTCGGCCAGTTGCTCGATCGAGGTGCCGCGGCCGGCCTGCTCCTGGAGCAGCGAGCGGACGGCGTCGGCGATCTCGTGCCGGCCGCCGTAGCCGACCGCGACGTTGACCGTGATGCCGTCGATGTCGGCGGTCTCCTCGGCGGCGCGCTTGAGCACGTCGGCGGTGTGCTGCGGGAGCAGGTCCAGCGCGCCGACCGGGTGGACCCGCCAGCGGCGGGCGGCGGCCAGGCCGGTGACGGCGTCCTCGATGATGCCGAGCAGCGGGACCAGCTCGTCGGCCGGGCGGTCCAGGTTGTCGGTGGAGAGCATCCAGAGCGTGACGACCTTGACGTGGGTCTCGTCGCACCAGCCGAGGAACTCGCTGATCTTGTCGGCGCCGCGCTGGTGTCCGTACGCGGTGGAGCCGCCGGCGGCCTTGGCCCAGCGGCGGTTGCCGTCCAGGATCACGCCGATGTGGTGCGGGGTGCGGGCCAGGTGGACCTCGACCCGGCGACCGTAGAGCCCGTACATCCCGCCCAGCAGGGTGCGCAGCCCCGGCGTCCGTTCGACGACATCGCGCAGACCCATGGTTCCCGGACCCCTCCGTGCTCGTTCAGCTGGTGCGTCACCGCCCCGGCGCAGCCTACTCCGGCGCACAGGCACACGGTAAAGCCGCAGGTAGCGGTCTGGTCACGGTCCTGTACGAAGTCCGTCCCGACGGGCGTGCCGGAGGTGACGGAGGGCTCGTCCGGGGGCCGGCCGGGGGCCGCCCGGGGGCGTCGGCGGTGCGGACACGGAACGGTCTCCGAATCCTTAACGGAACCGTAAGCCGTCGGTTCCCTGCTTGACGACCCGCAATGGTCTAGTCCAGCTTTTGATCCAGACGGAACAACCCTCCACCTCCGTCTCCCCCAGGCTCATCCCGGACCTCCCCTCCCCCACACGCGGCCGCCGCGCCCCCCACCGCGGCGGCCGCTCCTCCCCCAGGAGCGTCACCACATGGCCCGTACGCTGAACCAGCCCGCCCACAAGCGCCGGCGCAGCCCCCTCCCGGCCGTCGCGGCCGGCGCCACCGCCCTCGCCCTGGCCGGCAGCGGCCTCGCCCTCTTCGCCGGCGGTGCCAGCGCGGCGGTCGGCAACCTGGTCACCAACGGCGGCTTCGACGGCGGTCTCGGCGGCTGGAGCTGCGCCGGCACGGCGACCACCGTCACCTCGCCGGTCCACTCCGGCGCCGGCGCGCTGCAGGCCACCCCGGGCGCGGGCGACACCGCCGAGTGCACCCAGACCATCAGCGTGCTGCCCAACACCAGCTACACGCTGAGCGCCTGGGTCCAGGGACCGTACGTCTACCTCGGCGCGCGCGGCACCGGCGGCACCGACCCGTCCACCTGGTCGAACCAGAACAGCTGGAACCAGCTGTCCACCACCTTCACCACCGGGGCGAACGCCACCAGCGTCACCGTCTACCTGCACGGCTGGTACGGCCAGAGCGCCTACCTCGCCGACGACGTCGCGCTGATCGGCCCCGGCGGCACCGGCACCCCGTCGCCGACCGCGACCCCCACCCCCACCCCCACGCCGACCGCGACGGCCACCGCCTCCCCCACGGCCACCGCCACGCCGACCCGGACGGCGACCCCGACCCCCACCGTGACGCCCACCCAGACCGCGACGCCGACGCCCACCGCCACCCCGACGGCCACCCCGACCGGCACCACCCCGCCGGCCACCGGCCTGCCGGCGCACGCCGTCACCGGCTACTGGCAGAACTTCGACAACAACTCGACCCCGCAGCGGCTGAGCGACGTCCAGAGCGCGTACGACATCATCGCGGTCTCCTTCGCCGACGCCGTGCCGACCCAGGCCGGCGCGATCAGCTTCACCCTGGACCCGGGCCTGTCCAAGGCGCTCGGCGGCTACACCGACGCCCAGTTCCGCGCCGACATCAAGGCCAAGCAGGCGGCCGGCAAGAAGGTCATCCTCTCCATCGGCGGCCAGAACGGCGCGATCACCGTCGGGGACGCCACCGCCGGCGCCAACTTCGCCAACAGCGCCTACGCGATCATCAAGGACTACGGCTTCGACGGCATCGACGTCGACCTGGAGAACGGCGTCCAGGCCGGCCCGCTCGGCGACGCGCTGCACGCCCTGCAGGCCAAGGTCGGGCCCGGCTTCGTCCTCACCATGGCGCCCGAGACCATCGGGATGTACAGCACCGCCGGCGCCTACTTCCAGCTGGCGCTGCAGACCAAGGACATCCTGACCGTCGTCAACACCCAGTTCTACAACTCGGGCGGCATGAACGGCTGCGACGGCAAGGTCTACAACCAGGGCACCATCGACTTCATCACCTCGCAGATCTGCACCCACATCCAGGGCGGCCTGCGGCCGGACCAGGTCGGCATCGGCGTCCCGGCCTCCGGCAAGGCGGCGGGCGGCGGCTACGTCTCGCCGACCGTGGTGAACAACGCGCTGGACTGCCTGGCCACCGGCAACAACTGCGGCAGCTTCGTGCCGCCGGCCAAGTGGCCCACCATCCGCGGCGCGATGACCTGGTCGACCAACTGGGACGCCAACAACGGCAACGCGTTCTCCAACGCGGTGGGCCCGTTCGTCCACAAGATGCCGTAAGGACTCACCTTCCCCCGGCGCGCCGCTCCTTGAGGGTGGGGCCTGCGCACCGGCGGCGGGGCCCGCCGTACCGCTCCGGTACGGCGGGCCCTTCCGTGTTCCGCGCGGCCGCGGCGCGCCCTACCGGGCCGGCACCGCCGGCTCGCCCGCTACCTGGCCAGCACCGCCGTGAGCGCGCCGAGCAGCAGGAACGGGCCGACCGGGACGTCGAGTCCGCGCACCGGGCGGCGGCGGAGCAGGGCGGCGGCGGCCCGCAGCACCGCCCAGAGACCGGCCAGCACCACCGCGGCGAACAGCCCGCCGAGCGCCACCGACCAGCCGTACCAGCCGAGCAGTCCGCCCAGCGCCAGCCCGAGCGGGGAGTCCCCGGGCCCCAACGCGCGGGCCCAGACCGCGAGTTCGAGCACCGCGCCGACCGCGAGCGCGACCAGCAGGCAGCGCACCAGCACCCCGGGGCGCCCCTCGGCCAGCGCCGCCACCGTCAGCAGCGCGACCACCCCGCCGAGCAGCGGCAGGGTCAGCCGGTACGGCAGTCGGCGCACCCGGGCGTCGACGAAGCCGAGCGCCACCCCGAGCGCGGCCGCCCAGCCCAGCGCCGCGACCGCCGGCCCGTCCGCCGCGAACGCCACCGCGACGGCGACCGCCACCGCGACCGACTCCACCGACCACGCGCCCGCGCCCAACCGCCCCCGGCAGCCCGGGCAGCACCCGGTCGGCGGCAGCAGGCGCACCTCGCGCCCGCACGACGGACAGGCGTCGCACCAGGCTTCGCCCTCCGGCACGGAGAACCGGGCGACCAGCCCGCGCAGTGGCGGAGCCGCCAGGAGACCGACCAGCACCGCCGCGACCACGACCGGCATCACCGGCGCACCCCCTCCTCGATCGACGCACCGGCCCCATCCTGCCGCGCCGGGCGGGGCGCCGTCCGGCACACCGGGAAGCGGCGGGGGCGCGGCAGGACTCGGCAGGACGTCGTGGGAGGCGACAGGATGCGGCGTGCGGTGTGCCGTCCGTCTCGTTCCGGACCGCGACCGGCCCGCGTTCCTCGCATACGCGAGCATTCCGGACAGCAGGCTCCCCCTTTGGAAGGCCCGTCAACGCCCCCGCCTGCCGATCCAAGGAGGCCCCTCCGAGCCCCGCGGACCACTCTCCCGGAGACCCACCGAAGGGGTCGTCCGTACCCCTAGAGTAGGCAAGCATGCAGGTCATCCAGTCCAGCAAGCTCGCCAACGTCTGCTACGACATCCGCGGCCCGGTGCTCGACGAGGCGATGCGGCTGGAGGAACAGGGCCACCGCATCCTCAAGCTCAACACCGGCAACCCGGCCACGTTCGGCTTCGAGGCGCCCCCGGAGATCCTCCAGGACATCCTGCGCAACCTCGCGAACGCGCACGGGTACGGCGACTCCAAGGGCCTGCTCTCCGCCCGCCGCGCGGTGGTCATGCACTACGAGGACCGCGGGCTGCACGGCCTCTCCGTCGACGACGTCTTCCTCGGCAACGGCGTCTCCGAGCTGATCCAGCTGGCCATGACCGCCCTGCTGGACGACGGCGACGAGGTGCTCGTCCCGGCCCCGGACTACCCGCTGTGGACCGCCTCGGTCTCACTGGCCGGCGGCACCGCGGTGCACTACCGCTGCGACGAGCAGTCCGAGTGGTACCCGGACCTCGCCGACATCGAGGCCAAGGTCACCGACCGGACCAGGGCCATCGTGGTGATCAACCCGAACAACCCGACCGGCGCGGTCTACCCGCGCGAGGTGCTGGAGGGCATCGTCGAGATCGCCCGCCGGCACGACCTGGTGGTCTACGCCGACGAGATCTACGACAAGATCCTCTACGACGACGCCGAGCACGTCCCGCTGGCCACCCTGGCCCCGGACCTCTTCTGCGTCACCTTCAACGGGCTGTCCAAGGCGTACCGCGTCGCGGGCTTCCGCTCCGGCTGGATGGTGCTCTCCGGCGACCGGACCCGGGCCCGCAGCTACATCGAGGGCCTCACCGTGCTCGCCTCGATGCGGCTGTGCGCCAACATGCCCGCCCAGCACGCGGTGGCCGCCGCGCTCGGCGGCCGGCAGTCGATCCGCGACCTGGTGCTCCCCGGCGGACGCCTGCTCGCCTCGCGCGACGCCGCGTACCGGCTGCTGAACGACATCCCGGGCGTCAGCTGCGTCAAGCCCAAGGGCGCCCTGTACGCCTTCCCGCGGCTGGACCCGAAGGTCTACAAGATCAAGGACGACGCCCGGATGGTGCTCGACCTGCTGCGCTCCCAGCGCATCCTGCTGGTCCAGGGCACCGGCTTCAACTGGCCCGAGCCGGACCACTTCCGGCTGGTGACCCTGCCCCGCCCCGAGGAGATCACCGACGCCGTGACCCGGATCGGCGACTTCCTGGCCGGCTACGCCCAACCCTGACCACGCCCAACCTTGACCTCTCCTTTAACCACGAACCACCGGCCGGACCGTAGGATTCCCGCGCGTCGGCGGCCCGGGTTCCTCTCCGGGCCGTAGGGGGGACGGGCCGGTCGGCGGTGTGCCGGAGGCCCGGGCCGACGCGGACACCGGGTCGCTCGACGGCCCGGGAGGCTCCGCTCCCCTGCCCCCACTCCTCCGCAAGGGACCGGCCCGTCTTGACCATCCGCCTTCCGCTCACCCCTGCCCGCGCCGCCGCGGCCGTCGCCGGCGCCGCCGTCGCGCTGACCGCCGTCCTGCCGGCCACGCCCGCCTCCGCCTACAACGGCGGTTTCCGCATCCCGACGTCGAGCACCGTCGTGAACCTCAACTCCGGGAAGTGCCTGGAGATCGCGGACTGGCGCACCGACGACGGCGCCCCCGCCCGCCAGTGGGACTGCACCGGCGGCGCCAACCAGCGCTGGGACTTCAAGCTGGCCAACGGCATCATGATGCTGGTCAACCACAACTCCGGGAAGTGCCTGGAGATCGCGGACTGGCGCACCGACGACGGCGCCCCCGCCCGCCAGTGGGACTGCACCGGCGGCTGGAACCAGGGCTGGCTGTACCGGGGCGACATAGGCCCCGGCAAGGCGATGGGCCTGTCCAACCTCAACTCCGCGGCGCTGCTGGAGATCGCGGACTGGCGCACCGACGACGGCGCCCCGGCCCGCCAGTGGCACGACTCCACGGTCGGCGTGGCCCCGGCGAACAAGGCCTGGATCACGAACATCACGCTGCTCTGAGCCCGTTCGGGAAAGCACTACGGCCGGAGTCCCGGTCCGGACGATCTCCTTGGTCGGGGAAAGATCGTCCGGCGGAACTCCGGCCGTCCTGTCACGTCGGCGGGTCGCCCGGTTCGTGCCGCGCGGCCGCCTCTCGCTCGGTTGAGGCTCAGGCTCAGCCGAGGCGCGCGACGAGGTTCCGGTACTCGTCCCACAGCTCCTTCGGGGTGTGGTCGCCGAAGGTCTCCAGGTGGGCCGGCACGAGGGCGGCCTCCTGGCGCCAGATGTCGGCGTCCACGGTGAAGAGCAGGTCGAGGTCCTCCTGGGACAGCTTCAGGTCGCCGAGGTCGAAGCCGTCGACGGTCGGCAGCACGCCGATCGGGGTCTCGACGCCCTCGCCGGTGCCCTCCAGGCGCTCGACGATCCACTTGAGCACGCGGCTGTTCTCGCCGTAGCCGGGCCAGACGAACTTGCCCTCGGCGTTCTTGCGGAACCAGTTGACGTAGTAGATCTTCGGCAGCTTGGTGGCGTCCGCCTGGGCACCGACCTTCAGCCAGTGGGCGAAGTAGTCGCCCATGTTGTAGCCGCAGAACGGCAGCATCGCGAACGGGTCGCGACGCAGCTCGCCGACGGTGCCCTCGGCGGCGGCGGTCTTCTCGGAGGCGATGTTGGCGCCGAGGAAGACGCCGTGCTGCCAGTCGAAGGACTCGGTCACCAGCGGGACGGCGGTGGCGCGGCGGCCGCCGAACAGGATCGCCGAGATCGGCACGCCCGCCGGGTCCTCCCACTCGGGGGCGATGGTCGGGCACTGCGCGGCCGGGACGGCGAAGCGGGCGTTCGGGTGGGCGGCCGGGGTGCCGGACTCGGGGGTCCAGTCGTTGCCGCGCCAGTCGGTCAGGTGCGCCGGGGGCTCCTCGGTGAGGCCCTCCCACCACACGTCGCCGTCGTCGGTGAGGGCGACGTTGGTGAAGACGGTGTTGCCCCAGAGGGTCTGGATGGCGTTGGCGTTGGTGTCCACGCCGGTGCCGGGGGCGACGCCGAAGAAGCCGGCCTCGGGGTTGATGGCGTACAGACGGCCGTCGGCGCCGAAGCGCATCCAGGCGATGTCGTCGCCGATCGTCTCGACCTTCCAGCCCGGGACGGTCGGCTGGAGCATGGCCAGGTTGGTCTTGCCGCAGGCCGACGGGAAGGCGGCCGCGACGTACCTGGGCTCCGCCTCGCCGGTGGCGCCGGCCGGCGGGGTGAGCTTCAGGATGAGCATGTGCTCGGCCAGCCAGCCCTCGTCGCGGGCCATGGTCGAGGCGATGCGCAGCGCGTAGCACTTCTTGCCGAGCAGGGCGTTGCCGCCGTAGCCCGAGCCGAAGGACCAGATCTCCTTGGTCTCCGGGAAGTGCGAGATGTACTTGGTGGTGTTGCACGGCCACGCCACGTCCGCCTCGCCCTCGGCGAGCGGGGCGCCGACGGTGTGCACGGCCTTGACGAAGTCGCCGTCCTCGCCCAGCTGGTCCAGCACGGCCTGACCCATCCGGGTCATCACGCGCATCGACACGGCGACGTAGGCGGAGTCGGTGATCTCGACGCCGTACGCGGCCAGCGGGGAGCCGACCGGGCCCATCGAGAAGGGCACGACGTACATCGTGCGGCCCTTCATCGCGCCGCGGAAGAGTCCCTGCTCGCCCTGGAAGACCTCCCGCATCTCGGCGGGGGCCTTCCAGTTGTTGGTCGGTCCGGCGTCCTTCTCCTGCTCGGAGCAGATGTAGGTGCGGTCCTCCACGCGCGCCACGTCGGTCGGGTCCGAGGCGGCGTAGTAGGAGTTGGGGCGCTTGTCCTCGTCGAGCTTCTTGAAGGTGCCCTGAGCCACCAGCAGGTCCGCGAGGCGGTGGTACTCCGCCTCGGAACCGTCGCACCACTCGATGCGGTCCGGCTGGGTGAGCTCGGCGATCTCGCTCACCCAAGCGAGCAGCTGCTTGTGGCGGGTGGGCGCGGATGCGCTGAGAGCAGAGATCTCGTACGACACGATCGCTCCGTTTCACGCCATCTCGGCGAAGAGACGGCGTTGCGGGGGTCTGAGGGTGCTTGCAGCGTAGCTCCGGCCTCAAGCCTCCAGCGCCCCGAAGCGTCGAAATTGACGCATCTTTTACTACAGTAAGTATGATTACTGGCCGGTAACAGGTCGCTCACGTCCGGGACGGAGTGCGCCGGGCCACACTTCAAATACTCCAAAACGTCCAAGAGTGATGATCGCCACTTCCTACGCGTCGGTAACCTACGGATCCGTAGGTAACGGGTAAAATGCTGCGCATGACTGCTGCTGCGCTCGCTGAGAGCCTCGCGGAGGACCCTGCGGAGAACCCTGCGGAGAGCGGGGAGAGCAAGCCGAAGTGGCGTGGCTGGCTGCACGCCGGGATGTTCCCCGCCACGGTGGCCGCCGGGATCGTGCTGATCTGCCTGGCCGACTCGACGCCCGCCACGATCGCCTGCACGATCTACTCGGTCAGCGCGTGGCTGCTGTTCGGGGTCAGCGCGGTGTACCACCGCTTCGACTGGGGCCCGCGCGGCGACGCCGTCCTGCGCCGGCTGGACCACGCGAACATCTTCCTGATCATCGCGGGCACCTACACGCCGTTCACCATGCTGCTGCTCAAGGGCGCGGACCAGCAGCTGCTGCTCTGGGCGGTCTGGGGCGGCGCGCTCGCCGGCATCGCGTTCCGGGTGTTCTGGGTCGGCGCGCCGCGCTGGCTGTACACGCCGGTGTACCTCGCGCTGGGCTGGGCGGCCGCGTTCTTCCTGCCGGACTTCCTGCACACCGGCGGCGTCGCCGTGCTGGTGCTGATGATCGTCGGCGGGGTGCTCTACAGCATCGGCGGCGTGGTGTACGGACTCAAGCGGCCGAACCCCTCACCGCGCTGGTTCGGCTTCCACGAGGTGTTCCACGCCTTCACCCTCGGGGCGTTCATCGTGCAGTACGTCGGCGTCTCACTGGTGGCGTACAGCACGGCCGGCTGAACCCGGCGCACCACGACGGGCGGTCGAACGGTCCACGGACCGGGCGGCCGCCCGTTCCGCCGTCCAGGGCCGCTCGTACGGCGCACGGATCTGCGGGCGGCGCGGGTACGCCGGGTGGTCGCCGGCGCCGGACTCCGACTGCGCGGCGGAGTCCGGGTACTGCTCGCGCCCCTGGTGCGCCCCGTCCTCCCCGTGCGCGTCGTGCTCCGGGTACGCCTCGTGCTCCTGGTACGACCGGTGCCCCGCGTGCGACAGCGCCTCCGGCCGCGCCGACGACTCCGGCCGCACCGCACCGGCGGAGCGCCCGCGCGCCTGCCGCGCGTCCAGCGCCTCCCGGGCCCGGCGGCAGCGCTCGCAGTGCGCGGCGTCCGGGATGCCCCGGCGCGGACGGTGCCGGACCGGGGCGGGCCGGCCGTGCAGGGCGCGCCAGCGCCGACCGACGTAGACCATGAGCAGCACGGTCTCGACCCCGGCGACCGCCAGGACCAGCAGGGCGCCGTTGATCAGATAGGCCGCCACCACGGCCAGCGCGGAGGCCACCACCACCGCCGCACCCCACACCTGGGCACTCGCCCGCTTGTCGTCCGTGTCGGCCACTTCGGCTCCCCTTTCCCGGTGCCGGGCTCGTGGTCGGCTCCTGCCGCCCCACCCCTTCTCCGCTCTCGGCACGCGTCGGCCAGCACTGACCGATTGCCACATGGTATCTACCGACAGTCACTCCTCACTGCCATCGGGCGGCGAACGACAGATCAACGTTGCGTCAATTCCTTGTGCGGAAGGAGCACTTCCACGACACATCACCGAACGTGACGGACCGATGACAGCGGCATCACAGCACGCGACGGCACCCGGAGCTCCGGAGCTCCGTCGCGTGCGGGTTGGTGGGGGTAAGAGGGGAGAAGGCAGCGGGGCCCGGTCCGCTCGGCCGGGCCCCGCTCCCCCTCACCCGCGGCGGATGCCCGTCCTCCGCCGTAGGGCCGCGGCGGCACCCACCAGCGCCGTGGCGCCCAGGGCCGCGGCCGCCGTCGCGGCGGGCAGCGCCGCACCGCCGGGCGCCGTCGGCTGCGCGGCAGTGGCTGCGGCGCCCGTGGAGTCGGTGGCGTCCGAGGTGTCCGTGGCGGCCGTCGCGTCCGGCCGGTAGCCGCCGCCCTTGCCCGCCCGGTCGTACGCCGATCCGGGCAGCTTGTCCCCGTACCGCTGGTGCACCAGCCGCTGGTAGGCGGCCAGCGTCACGCCGTCCGCGCCGACCGAGAGCCGGGCCTCGTCGTCCAGTGGCAGCACCCGCCCGTCGCGCAGCGCGTACCAGGCGTTGACCTGCGGCTCGCGGAAGGCGGTGCCGCCACCGCCGGCCGCCGCCTTCGCCGCGTAGTCGCTCTCGTCGCCGCCCGAGGCGATGTTCACCACGCGCCACGACCCGCCCTGCCGGACCGTCCAGACCGAGGCGGTCTGTCCGTCCGCCGCGACCACCTTGCTGGCGGTGAACTCGGCCTTCGCCACCGGTGCGCCCGGGGTCCCGGACACGAAGCCGGCGTCCAGGACGTAGACCGGCACGGTGTCGCCGGCCAGCCGGGGCGCGGCCGCGTTCGCCGCCCGGGCCTCCTCGGCGGCGCCGATGGTGAGCTGCTGGGTCGGCGGGACGCCCTTGCGGGCGAAGAAGTGGCCGACCCTGTCGAGGACGGCCGGGTCCTGGACCGCGCTTCGGGCCTGGGCCAGCTCGGCGGCGGACACCGGGGCGGGGGCCTGGGCGGCGGCCTGGGCCTGGGCGGCCGGCCCGGGTGCGGCGGCGTGCGCGGCCGGGGCGAGCGCCAGCGCGAGGCCGGTGGTGAGCAGGGCGCCGGCGGCGGCCCGACGGAGGCTGCGGTTCTCGGTCATGGTCGCCCTCACGCGCCGATCCGGTACAGGGAGTGGGTCCACGAGAACGTGTCGTTGTCCACGTAGTACCAGTAATCCGCCCAGTTGTAGCGGTAATTGGACGGCCACGGGTCGCCCCAGTAGACCCAGTCGTTCCCGGTGTCGTAGCCGTAGAGGACGTGCATGTGCCCGCCGCCCGAACTCCACTGGATGCGGGTCTCGACCGGACGATCGGCGTCCACCTCGGCCTGCACGGTGCCGTAGCGCAGGTAGCCGGTCACGTACGAGCCCGGGTTGATGCCGATCCGGTCGAGCCCGTTCTGCACGTCGGCCAGCGTGGCCTGGCTGTTGGGGCAGCTGGAGTCGGCGGCGCGGCCGAACGCGGCGTTGCAGAACTGGTTCTGGCTGTAGCCGTAGCCGAACCAGGTGGCGATGGTGTTCCCGCTCGCCGCCCAGCACCAGTTGGTCTGCTGTTGCTGCTGCATGGTGATGTTGAGCTTCTTGTACGTGCCGGCCTGATCGGCCGTGCTGCCGGGCGCGGCGGCCTGGCGGACCTGGTGCGGGGCGGGGGCTGTTGCCGTGGGGGCGGCGGCCGTGGGGGTGGCAGCCGTGGGGGCGGCGATCGCGGGCGCGGCCACCGCGGCGGTGAGCGCCGGGCCGAGCACGCCGAGGGCGAGCAGGGCGACCGCTCTGCGCAGCCCTGTCCGTGGAACTGGCATGGGGGGATGCCTCCTTGCGCGAATGGAGCGAGGTGCTGTGGGGGCGCGGTCCGGATCGCGCCCCGAGCATCGCGCCTCGCCGGAGGCGGGTCAACGGCCTTCCGGCGGGCCCGGGTCGGGGTGTGAACGGGCGGGCCCGGGTGTGAACACCGCCCGCGGAACCCCCGCGCAGCAGGCGCGGACCGGTGACAAACCGCCGCACCGATGTGAATATTCACGGTCAAACGCCGGTCCGCCAGCCCGTCCGCCAGCCCGTCCGCCAGCCGGGTCCGCCCGCCCAACCGCCCGCCCAACCGCCCGCCAGGAGGCCGTCATCCACCGGAGCGACCCAGCCGACCTCGCCGCCGCCCTGCGCACCGGCCCGTTCCACCTCGCCCTGCGCACCGCCATCGCCGTCCGGGGTCTCACGCTGCACCGGATCCGCCGCCACCTCGCGCTGCGCGGCGTGAACGTCGGCCTCACCAGCCTCAGTTACTGGCAGCAGGGCCACCGCCGACCCGAACGCCCCGAGTCGCTGCGCGCCGTCGCCGCCCTGGAGGACGTCCTCGACCTGCCCGCGCACTCCCTCACCCGGCTGCTCGGCCCCCGCCGCGCCACCGGCACCGCGCCGGCCGGCCCGCCCGTACGGCCCTACCGCGACCTCATCTCCCCCGCCACCGCCGTCGACGCCCTGCTCACCGCCCTCGCCGGCCCGCGCGACACCGGCCTGCACACCGTCACCCACATCGAACGCATCCGGGTCGGCCCCGACCGCCGGCTCGCCCGCCGCGACTCCCAGCACGCGCTGCGCGCCCACCGCGACGGCATCGACCGCTACCTCGCCCTCTACCAGGGCGACCCGGGCAGCGACATCACCCGGGTCGGCGTCCGGGCCGAGGAGAACTGCCGCCCCGGCCGGATCCGCCGCGACCGGGCCCACCACCTGCTCGCCGCCGAACTGCTCCTCGACCGCCGGCTACGCGCCGGCGACACCCACCTGCTCGGCTACGGCTTCGACGACGCGCCCTCCCCGGACCCCAGCTGCGAGTACGTCCGCGGCTTCCACTCCGGCGCGGGCCAGTACGTCCTCCAGATCACCTTCCACCCCGCCGCCCTCCCCGTCCGCTGCCACCGCTTCGCCCTGCACTCCCCGGGCGAAGCCCCTTACGAGACGGAGGAGTTGACCCTGGACGGTCGCCGCTGCGTGCATCTCGTCGGCACCGCGCTGCGGCCGTGCATCCTGGGGATCCGCTGGGACTGGGAGTGACGCCGCCGGCGCGCTCCGGGCGGCGGACGCGCCCGGCATCCGTCAACTCCGCTACCGCGCCCGGAAGTCCACGACCAGGCAGTCCTCCACCGGCCGGTACCCGATCTGCTGGTAGATCGAGTTGCTGGTCGGGTTCGCCAGGTTCGTGTACAGCAGTACCTCGGTGGCGCCGCAGGTCAGCACGTGGGCCGAGGCAGCGGCCGTGACGGCACTGCCGTAGCCGCGGCCGCGGTGCTCGACGGGCGTGTAGACCGGGCCGATCCGGGACATCCCGACGAGCACCGGACTGGTGCCGGCCAGCGCGACCGGCTCACCCCCGTCCTCCCAGAGGTGCAGCCCGCCGGCTGCCGTCTTCTCGTCCACCGCCCGCGGAACGTCCGGCAGTTCGACCCCCGCCTCGGCCATGAACTCCCGGTACCAGCGGATCACCAGCTCGCGGTCGGCCGGCCCGGCCAGCCGGTGCCGGCCCGCAGGCGGGCGCGGCGGATCGGTCAACCGGCCGAGCCGGTAGAGCCGTTCCTCGAAGCGGACGGTCTGCTCGGTGCCGGTGGCCGCCGTCCACGCCGCGGCGAAGGCCCGGACCGCGCCGTCGGCTCCACCGACCCCGTTCACCGTCGTGAACCCCGCTCCGGCGGCGGCCAGTTCGACCGCCAGCTCGGCGGCCGCCGGCTCCGGCAGGAAGGAGAGCCGGGGGTCGAACGGCGGCGTCTGCAGGAAGGCGCCCTCGACCGGGCCGCCCTCCTCGGCCCGCCACCAGCCGAAGACCGGCGGGGTGCTGCCGAACACGTCCAGCCCGGACTCGGCCAGCCGGTGCGTGATGGTGAGCAGGACGGTGTTCTGGGCGGGGCGGGCGGCGAGGGCGGCACCCGCCTGGGCACGGAAATCGTCGAGGGAGGTGCTGAAAGTCCAGGTCATGGCCCATGTTCGCCCCGACCCGTCCGCTCCCGCCAACGATTATCCGGCCCGCCGCGCCCGGCCCGCCGCACGCCGCCCGACCGCGACCGCGACCGCGACCGCGACCGCGACGGTGACCGCCCACCCGCAACCGCCCACCCGCCGCTACCCGACCACCGTGCCCAGTCGCTCCGCCAGCGCCACCGGATCGGTGGTCGGCGCATCGCAGGCGAAGTGCCGGCACACGTACGCCGCCGGCGCCCCGTCGACCAGCGGCCGCTCCGCGAGCAGCGGCACCTCGCGGTCCTCCGGCGTGCCCACCGCGACCACCGCGCCCGGCGCCGTCCCGAGCAGCGCCGTCCGCCGGAGCGCGGCCGTCGCCGGGTGTCCGGCCGGGCCGACCACGGCGACCTCGCGCGGCCCGTCGAGCAGCGCCTCCGCCACGGCGAGGCCCCAGCCGATGAACCGCGGCGCCCGCCCGGCGAGCGCGCCGACCACGCCGAGGGCCCGCTCGGCGGCCGTCCGGTGCCGGTCGGAGCCGGTGTACGCGGCATAGGTGAGCAGGGCGCCGGCGGCGGCCGTCCAGCCGGACGGGGTGGCGTTGTCGGTCGGGTCCTGCGGGCGGCGGATCAGCTCCTCGGCGTCGTCGGCGGTGTCGTAGAGCGCGCCGGAGGACTCGTCGGCGAAGTGCTTGAGGACGGTGTCGAGCAGGCCGCCCGCCAGCTGCAGCCACTCCGCCTCCCCGGTGACGGCGTACAGCGCGAGGAAGCCCTCGGCGGTGCACGCGTAGTCCTCCAGCACGCCCGCGTTGGCGCCCGCCCGGCCGTCCCGGGAGGTGCGCAGCAGCCGGCCGTCGGGGGTGAGGTGGACGGCGAGCAGCAGGTCGCCGGCCTGCTCGGCGGCCTCGACCAGGTCGGGCCGCTCCAGCAGCGCGCCGGTCTCGGCGAGCGCGGCGATGGCGAGGCCGTTCCAGGCGGCGACCACCTTGTCGTACCGGGCCGGCGCGGGCCGCGCCGCACGCGCCGCGAGCAGCCGGGCGCGGATCGCCTCGTACTCGGCGAAGTCCTCGGGATCGGCGAGGAGTTGGAGGACGGAGGTGCCGTGCTCGAAGGTGCCCTCGGCGGTGACGGTGAACAGCCGGGCGGCGGTGGCCGCGTCGGCGGGGCCGAGCAGGTCGACCAACTGGCCCGGCTCCCACACGTAGTAGGCGCCCTCGGCGGACTGCCCGGTCTCCTCGTCCAGGCTGTCCGCGTCCAGCGCGGAGGCGAACGCGCCCTCGGGGGTGCGGAGTTCGCGCAGCAGGAAGTCCGCCGTGGACAGCGCGACCCGCCGCGCGAGCGCGGACCCGGTGGCCCGCCACAGGTGCAGGTAGGCGCGCAGCAACAGGGCGTTGTCGTACAGCATCTTCTCGAAGTGCGGCACCACCCAGCCGGCGTCCACCGCGTACCGGGCGAAGCCGCCGCCGAGCTGGTCGTGGATGCCGCCGCGGGCCATCGCCTCGCCGGTGCGGACGGCCATCTCCAGCGCCGCTTCCGAACCGGTGCGCGCGTGGTGGCGCAGCAGGAACTCGACCACCATGGCCGGCGGGAACTTGGGCGCGCCGCCGAAACCGCCGCGCGCCTGGTCGAAGTCCCGACTGAGGGTCACCAGCGCCTGGTGCAGGTCCGCCTCACCGGGCGGGTTGTGGGCGCCGGCCGAGTAGACGGCGGCCCGCTCGGCCAGGTCGGCCCGGATCCGCCCGGCCACCTCGCCGACCTCCTGCCGCCGGTCCCGCCAGGCGGCGTCCACCCCCTCCAGCACCTGCCGGAAGGACGGCATCCCGTGCCGGGGCTCCGGCGGGAAGTACGTGCCGAAGTAGAACGGCTCCTGGTCGGGCGTGAGGAAGACCGTCATCGGCCACCCGCCCTGTCCGGTCGCGGCCTGGACCGCCTCCATGTACACGGCGTCGACGTCCGGGCGCTCCTCCCGGTCCACCTTGACCGCGACGAACCGCTCGTTCAGGTACCCGGCGAGGCCGGCGTCCTCGAAACTCTCGTGCGCCATCACGTGGCACCAGTGACACGCGGCGTAGCCGACGGAGAGCAGCACCGGCACTCCGCGTCGGCGGGCCTCCGCGAAGGCCTCCACCCCCCACGGCCACCAGTCGACCGGGTTCTCGGCATGCTGCAGCAGGTACGGCGAGGTGGCATCGGCCAGGCGGTTCATACCCGCATCGTCGCACGCCCCGGATCGTCCAGCCCAGCACTCGGCCGCTCGGCGCTGCGGCCCGGACGGGTGCCGGTCCCGTCACCGTCCAGCGGGAGGTCGCCGCTGGCAGAACGGCCGTCGCCCTCGCGCGGGGGTTCGCGAGGGCGACGGCCTGACCGGTCGGAACGGTGTCGACCCGACCGGTGGATCGTGATGGCCTGTCAGCCTGGACCGTCGCCTCGGGAGGGGCGGGCCCGGCCGGACCGGTCGGACGGCCGGCAGCCGCAGGGCCGGTCGGCGAGGAACTCGGCGACCTGCCTGAGCAGGTCGTTGGCCGAGCTGAGCTCCTCGACCTCGGACTCCAGCCGGGCGATGCGTCGGGCCTGGGCCTCGCACACGCCGTCCTCCTCCGAATCGGACATCGCTGCCCCGGTCATCCCTTGACGTTGCGCCGGGCCGAACCCGTCAGGAACATCACGGCGAGCATCGCCGCGGACAGCGCCGTGACCAGCAGCGGGCTGGGGCCGGTCGGCTCGCCGTTCACCCGGACCGCGCCCATGAAGTCGAGGGCCGCGACGTTGTTGACGAGGATGTACCAGATCGGCAGGTAGATCGCCTGGAAGACCCGGTGGGTGCGGCTCACCACGCCCAGCGACATGGCGAGCGAGGGGATGAACAGCATGCCCCCAAGCCAGTGCGCCGCCCCGGGGCCATCACCGGCCACCAGCATCCGCACCAGCGGGGCCACGCCCATCGCCGCGGTCAGCACCAGCCCTGACGCCCACTCCGCCAGCATCCTGCGCCGGGCCGTCGGGTAGGCGCCGAGCAGCACCTCCAGGCCGTTCTCGACCTGCTGGCTGCCCAGCCGCGACCAGATCAACACCGGCCAGAGCCAGACGGCGGGGAGCAGCATGCCGGTCACGGTGTCCATCGGCAGGGCGAAGCCGGCCACCGTGAGCGCACCGGCGACCGCCCACCACCAGGGCGAGACCCCTTGGAGCAGGATCCGGACCTCGCCGGCCAGCAAGCGGCCGAAGGCGCCGGCCTGGATCGGCTCCGTCCTCGGCAGCGCGCCCGGGGCGGTGGACCAGGGGGACGCCGGGGCGGGCGCCAGCGGATCGACGGCGGCCGGTCCGGCCGCCGCAGCGGTCGCCGCCTCCTCCGCCGCCTTGGCCGGTGCCGCGGAGCCGGCGGCGCGGGCCGGGTCGAACCGACCGAACCAGAGCGTCGGCAGCAGGGCGACGGCGCAGGCCAGCAGGACCAGCACCACCCGGCCGAGGACGAAGCCGCCGGACGGGTCGAAGCCGTCCCAGAGGAACGTGCCCAGCGGCTTGCTCACCTTGGTCAGGCCGAGGCTGAACCCGCCCTCGCCGGCCTCCAGGTGCTGGTTGCCCATCGCCGCGTTCATCGACTGGGCGACCTGGTGCACGCCGAGGCCGCCGAACGGGGCGGAGCCGGACTGGCCGCCGATCGAGATCACCAGGGCCAGCACGAACCAGACCACGTTCCCGAAGCCGGCCCGCAGCAACGGCACCGTTTCGAAGAGGATCGCGGCCGCGGCGGTCAGGGCCATCAGTGGCAGCGAGAGCAGCAGGAACGGCTCGATCAGGGCGACCGGGTCGACCGAGCGGTTCTCGCCGCGGGCCAGCTGCATCACCAGCGCGGTGACCGCCAGCACACCGGTCATCGAGGCGAGCACCAGCAGGTTGCTCAGGAACTTGGCGAACAGGTAGTTCGACGTCCGCAGCGGGGTGGCGGCGAGGATCTGGCCGACCCGGCTGGTCTCGTCCCGGGCGATGCCGCTGCGCACCACGTAGAAGCCGCCGAAGGTGAGCCAGAGCGCTCCGGCGAGGGCCGTGACCGCGCCGACGTAGGCACTGTTGTAGATGCCCCGGTTGCCGCCGACGTCCATGATCACCCAGGTGCTGTTCACGTTCGGGACGGCCAGGTAGCCGAGTCCGATGGCGGCCAGCAGGGTCACCGCGTACGCCGGTCGACGCACCCGGTCGCGGAAGTCGCCGACCGCCAGCCCGGCGAGCACGCGCACGTTCACCACCGCACCGCCTGCTGCTCGGCTGGGGTCCGCTCGGCGGGCCGGTGGATGATGCCCAGGTAGGCGTCTTCGAGGTCGGGCGATACGCGGACCGCGTCGCGGGTCGGCGCAGCGGGAGCGAGCAGCCGCAGCCGCACCCCCTGCGCGGTCCGCACCATGCGGCTGACCACGTGCCGGGCCTGCACGGTCGGCACCTCGGCGGGGGCGACCAGGACCTCCCAGACCTGCCCGTCGATCTCCCGGAGCAGTTCGTCGGGGGCGCCGCGGCGCAGCAGACGGCCCTGGGCGACCACGGCGATGTCGGAGGCGACCGACTCGACGTCGGAGACGATGTGGGTGGAGAGCATCACCACCCGGTCGGCAGCGAGGTCGCTGAGCAGGTTGCGGAAGCGCACTCGCTCCTCCGGGTCGAGGCCCGCCGTCGGCTCGTCGACCACGATCACCTTGGGGTCGGCCAGCAGAGCCTGGGCGATGCCGACCCGGCGGAGCATGCCACCGGAGTACTTGCTGAGCGGGCGTTTCACCGCCTCGGTGAGGTTCACCAACTGGATCAGCTCGTCGATCCGGGCCCGGGCGGAGCGCGCGGAAAGGCCCTTGGCAGCCGCCAGGTAGGACAGGAACTCCCGCGAGGTCAGGTTCGGGTAGACACCGAAGTCCTGCGGCAGGTAGCCGAGTTCGCGGCGCAACCGGTCCGGGTTGGCCACCACGTCCGTCCCCTCGTAGCGGACCTGGCCGCTCGTGGGCCTGGTGACCGTGGACACGATCCGCATCAGCGAGGACTTGCCGGCACCGTTGGGCCCCAGCAGGCCCAGCATGCCCGGGTTCAGGTGCATCGTCATGCCGTCGACGGCGCGCTTGCCGCCCTTGTACACCTTGGTGATGTCGATCAGTTCCAGCATCGTCTTCTTCTTCCCCGTCGGACCGATCCGTCTCAGCCCTTCAGATCCGTCTCTTTGCCGTCGCGCGTCACGGCGACGCCGCGCGGGACCTCCACCCGGAACTTGGCGTCGCAGTTGGCCAAGCCGGTGCACCGCGCCTGGAGTTCGAGCGTTCCGTTCTCCAGCTTCCAGGCCTCCTTGGCGTCTCCGACCTTGGATCCCTTGTCGAACCACCGGGTGACCTTGACGTCCTTGCGGTCGGCCGCGACGAGGTCGGTCGGGATGCCGTGCGACCTGACGTTCAGGCTGGTGCCGCTGAACTCGAAGGTCTTGTCCTCGGGCGTGGCGTCCATGGCCTTGGCGCAGCCGGTCAGCGGAACGATGGCGGCTACGGCCAGGACGAGCAGGGCGGGTACGGCTTTGTTGCGTGAGACCACCGGTTCCTCCGGAAGGCTGGGGCTGGGCACGTTGACAGCGTCGTCGACCCGCGCCCGGCCGGCATCTGCCGTTCGGCAGATATTGCCGCTCCGATCGGACCGGCCGGCCCTGCCGATCGGCAGGGGGACCGCCGGTCGCCACAGCCGGTCAGGCCCGGCTGGCCGGGGGGCGCAGGGGCAGCACTCCGCGGACGCGCCAGCCCTGGCCGTGCGGGCCGGCGGACAGGTCTCCGCCGAGCGCGGTGATCCGCTCCGCCACGGCGGCCAGGCCGGTGCCGCCGTCACCGGTGCGGCGGATTCCGAGGCCCCCGGGGCCACCCCGGCGCCCGCTGTCCGTGACGGTGACCCGCAGGGCGGGGCCGTCGGCGCGGACCACCTCCACCTCCAGCCGGCCGACGCCCGGGGCGTGCCGGCGGACGTTGGTCAGTGCCTCCAGGACCACCCGGTACGCCGCGTCCTCGATCTCCCGCGGCGCCGACCCGGCCAGGCCGGGCTCCAGTTCGAGGGCGCCGTCGACCGGACCGGAGGCCAGGAAGCGGTCGACCAACTCCGGGAGGTCGATGAGCCCGTGCACCCGGGTCGGCGGCGTTTCGGCGGCGGCCGGCGCGTCCGGGTCGCGCAGCGTCTGCAGCGTGTGGTCCATCGAGTCCAGCGCCCGCAGGCCGGCTTCCTCCAGCCGGACCAACAACTCCTCAACCTGGGACCGGTCGAGCTCGCCGACCTGGGCCGCCTGCACCTCCAGCAGGATGCCGGTCACCTCGTGGGCGACGAAGTCGTGGAGGTCCCGGGCCACTTCGAGCCGCTGTTCCCGGCGGGCGCGCTGGACCGCACGGACCCGGCGGTCGTCGTTCGCCCGCAGGTAGAGCCCGACGCCCACGGCACACGCCGCCGGGAACATGGCCATCGCGACGGCCACCACGGAGGGCCCGAGCACCGTCTGCGGCAGCCGGAGGGTGAACCGCAGCGGCAGCGCCATCAGCGCCAGCGTCAGCGTCGAGCCGACCACCGCCGCGCGGCGGACGTTCGCCCGCCGGATCACCCGCCCGACCAGCACCAGCATGGACGCGAACTCGAACGGGAACCACGGCAGCACGAGCCCCTCCCGCCCGAGGTAGCCGATGTCGGCGGCGACCGACAGCACCGCCACCAGGCCGGCCGCCACGACCGGGGAGACCGTGCCCAGCGGTCGGCGCAGGATCGCGACCGCCATCGCCAAGACAGCGACGAGGGCCACGATCCACGCACTCGGTGGGGCGATCGCCGCCGGAGCCGCGACCAGGAACACGGCCGTCGCACACACCACGCGGCGGCGATGCGAGTCAGGCATCAGTTCGGTCTGCACCGGGCCGAGCCTACGCAGGGCGCGGCAGCGGTGTGCCCCCCAACAGATGGCCGTCGATCAGACATCTGCCGTTCGGCAGATCTTTCGCGGCCGCGGGGACGGCACAATGGCCGGACGAGCGGTCACGCCGTCCCCCCGACCGGGGTCGGTGCCGGACGCGGTACGGGCCGGGGCCGGGACCAGCGACGCATGGCCGGCCGCTCCACCAGGACGTTCATCACCCAGGCCAGCAGCAGCGACAGCAGGAAGGCGGCGACGATGAGCGCGATGCCCGCCGGCATGCCGTAGCTGGGGCCGACCAGGTCCCCGTCCTTCTCCACGGCCCCCAGGGCCAGGTGACCGTACTTGAGCACCAGGTTGTGCAACAGATAGAAGGCGAAGGAGAGTTCGCCGAGGCGGACGACGATGCGGTGGTTCAGCACGGTGCGCCGGCCGGCCATGTCGGCGACGGCGAGGGAGGCGGTGAGCAGACCGATCGGGATCACGGTGGCGGCGCTCGTCCGGTACAGGTAGGGCAGGTGCTGGCCGACCCAGTACGCGACCACCACGAGCGGAGCGGCCACGTAGGGCCGCATCCAGGTGATCCAGCGGCCGGTCAGGACGATCCGCGCCAGCAGCATGCCGAGCAGGCACTCCGCCATGCGGGCCAGCGGGAAGAAGTACACCAGCCAGTACTGGTCGATCGAGACCCCGAAGAGCGGCATCGGCCGGTCGTCGTGGACGAAGTTCTGGGCCACAGCCGGCACCAGGACGGTGACCAGCACGCAGGCGCCGGCCACAAACCAGAGCAGATCCGCCCGGATGCGCTCGACGAGCCGGTACAGCAGCGGGAAGAGCGCGTAGACGGCCAGGTCCACCGAGAGCGACCAGGTGACGGAGTTGCCGATGTCGAAGTAGGCCGGATCGGGTATCCAGGCCTGGAGCAGCAGGGCCTGGGCGCCGAGCCCCTTCCAGTCGGGCAGGTCGGCGTAGCGGCTGATCAGCACGATCGCCGCCGCCAGGGCGACCAGGTGGTTGGGGAAGATTCTGAAGAGCCGTCGGCGCCAGAATCTCCCGGTCCCGTCGGCCTGGCGGTACGACCAGGTGAGCACGAAGCCGCTGAGGACGAAGAAGTACGAGACCGCGATGTGTCCGGAGGTGCCGACGCCGTTCAGGAAGTCCCAGTCCGCCTGGGTGTCGCTGAAGATTCCCTCCAGTGAGCTGTGGAAGAGGAAGACCGGAATCATCGCGAGGAACCGGAGACCGGTCAGTGAATCCAGTCGGCTTTCGCTTTGCCGAGTGAGCATGGGATGCCTTTCGCCGTTTCGGTGCGGTGTGCACACCGGACCGGCCACCCCTGATCCACGAGTTCTTCGAAACCCGTCGGCCGCAGGAATTCCTCAGTCAGCCAATCGACCGGTCGCATATCCCATCTCGAAAGCCCGCACGGCGATTCCGACCCGGTTCCTGACGCCCAGCTTCCGCTGAATGCTGGCCACATGGGTCTTCACCGTGCCGGCCGAGATGAACAGTTCGCCGGCGATGTCGGAATTGGTCTTCCCCTCGGCCACCTTCCCGGCGATCTCCACCTCCCGATCGGTGAGCGACTCGACCATGGCCGGGCCGCCCGGCCGGCCGCCGGTGACGTGCTTGAGCAGCCGGACCGTGATGGACGGACTGATCAGGCTGTCGCCCGCCACCGCGGCCCGGACCGCCTCGACCAACAGCGTCGGGCCCGAGCGTTTGAGCAGGAATCCGGAGGCGCCGTGGCGCAGCGCCGGGTACACGTATTCGTCGAGATCGAAGGTGGTGACGACGACGACCTTGATCGGCGGCGCCGCCGAGGGGCCGGCGAGCAGACGGACGACCTCCAGACCGTCCATGCGCGGCATCCGGATGTCCACCAGCGCCACGTCAGGCCGGAGTTGACGCGCCGCTTGCACAGCGGCGACGCCGTCCTCAGCTTCGCCGACCACCTCCATGTCCGGCTGGTTCTCAAGGATCCGCCGCATGCCGCGGCGGACCATCTCCTGGTCGTCTGCGAGCAGTAATCGAATGGTCACAGCCAGGAATTCTGTCATACACCGGCAGAACCGGATGGTCCGGTCCGCCCGGTGGAGACCGGAGCCCGGTCAGCCCTGCTGGGCCACCAGGCTCGCCGGCCGCATGTCCGTCCAGTTGGCGTCGACGTAGGCGATCGCGGACTCCCGGTCGGCGTCGGCCAGGACCGTGCGCCAGCCGGCCGGCACCTCCGCGAAGGCCGGCCACAGGGAGTGCTGGCCCTCGTCGTTCACCAGGACGTGGAAGGAGCCGTCGGGGTCGTCGAACGGGTTGGGGGTGCTCATGGTTGCGCCTCCTCAGGCCGGGATCTCGGTTCGTTCGTGACTGTGGGACGACGCCGGCGCGAGCGCGCGGCTCTGCAACAGGGCCATGCCGAGCGAGGTGAGGGTGTGCAGTGCGGTGTTCCGGTTGCGCGCGGTGGCGATCAGGCCCGCCCTGCGCAGGACCGCCGCGTGCTTGCTGGCTCCGGCCAGTGATATGCCCAGCCGTCCGGCGAGTTCGCCGGTGGTGCAGCTGTCGGTGAGCGCCTGGAGCGCCGCAGCCCGGGTGTGGCCGACCAGGGCCCCGAGCGCCTGCTCGTCCGACTCCCACGTCTCCCAGAGCCCGGGCTTGGCCGCCGAGCCGATCGGGAAGGCCACGGCGGGCCCGCCGGCCTCACGGTCGTCGTCGATGAACACGCAGGACGGGTCGTTGAGGAAGAACGAGGGGCTCAGGACCAGCCCCCGGCCGTTGAGGTGGACGTCGCGGTCCGGCCCGCCGCGTACTTCGAGGACCGGCGCGGTCCAGTGCAGCCTCGGATGGATGGCACTCAGCAGGCGTTCCGCGCCCTGGGCGATCGCGATCCGGCCACGGGTGTCCCGCACCCGCTCCAGCTGCGGCCTGATGTCGGTCCAGTACGGGAGGACCGCGACCTGAGTGAACGTGCTCAGCAGCGCCGCCGAAGGAGTCTGGCCCTCGCCGTACCCGGGCGGCCCCAGCAGTTCGACCAAGTCCGTTAAGGTCGGAGCCTGCTGGGCGAGTAACTCCAGTTCGGCGACGCGCGTGCCCAGGGCGGCGCGCACCCGCATGCGCCAGGGGTGGAACTGCACGCTGCCGCTGTTGCTGAACCGGTGGAGGGCGAAGACGCCCTCGGTCAGTGGCCCCAGCCCCGCGACCATGCGCAGGCGGGCCAGATCCTCGACAGTGAAATGGATTCTCAACACAAGCATTCCCCCGTGATCGCTGTGTCGTCGGCTGTTCAGTCCTTGCCGTTCATCAGGACCCGCCCCCCGTGCAATGTCTCGGCGTAGGAGAACACGTGACCGGCTCCGATCTCGATCGGAGCGAGCCCCGCGAAGTCCGCACCCAGTACATCGAGGAATCCCATCTCGGCGGTACCCGACCACACTTCGGAGAACTCCACACCGGACACCTGGGACGCTACGAGATCCGGCCTGCTGGGATTGGCCGTCGTCCAGTCCGGAAAGTGCAAAGTATGCGCCAAGGGTACCATGTGCAACGCAGGTGGCTCAGGGGCAATTCCCTTGAGTGTCACGGTTGCTTCGACTGCCCTCCGACCGCGGACGGACAAAGTTCCGGTGAACGTTCCACCGGCTTCCAACCGGGATGCGGCCCGGCCCACGGTGGCCGCCCGGGTCTGGTGGACCGACCCGAACTGCTTGGGCATGCCCTGCAGCCACCCTCGCATCATCGGCACGGGCTGGTCGACCCAGGCGAACGGGCAGCGGGCCATCGGCTCGCCCTCGAACTCGCAGGCGAGCAGCACCAGGAACTCGGAGAAGCGGTTGTGGCCGGGCTCGGCCAGCTCCTCCTCCGACTCCGAGCACCACTGCCACTCGGCAAAGACCGCCGCCGCGGCGCCGGCATCCCGGCCCGGCGTCAGTCCGGGGGGCAGGAAGGCCGCCGCGGCATCGGGGTCGACGCGGTAGTCCACCATCACCACCTCGCCCGTGAAGTGCCACGGGGGCGCGGTGATCATCGACGACCGGCCGGACGGGGAGAGCGGCAGGCTGTACCCGCGCAGGCCGCCCACGACGGCGGGCATCCCCTCATCGGTCACGGACACGGACACGTTCGGCTCCTGTCGGTAGCTAGGGCGTCGACGGGTGAGGCGTCGACGGGTGGGGGAGGGTGCGCCATGCGGCGGCCAGCCGTCCGGCGGCCAGCGCCAGCCGCTCGGGCGAGTTGAAGCTGAAGGCCAGCCGGAACGAGTGCGTGCCGTCGGGGCCGAACCGCGAACCGGCGGCGATCCGCACGCCGGCCCGCGCGGCCGACCGGAGCAGCTCCGTCTCCGGTCGGCCGGCCACCGGCTCCAGCCAGAGGAAGTAGCCGCCGGAGGGCACCAGGAAGCGGACCGGCTCCGGCCGGTCCACCGCCCGCAGACCCGCCGTCAGGGCGTCCCGCCTCAACCTCAACTGCTCCCGGAGGAAGGTCACATGTCGATCGTAGGCACCGTTGCCGAGCATGACGGCGGCGGCCAGCGAAGCGACGTGGTTGAGCGAACCGCCGCTGACGAACAGGCCGTGCGAGGCCAGCCGGGCGACCAGCGCGGGATCGCCGAGCAACCAGCCGAGACGCAGTCCGGGGGCCAGCGTCTTGGCGAACGTTCCCAGGCGGAGCACACCGCGATGCCCGGCCAGTGCGGCGAGCGACGGCGGCGGCTCCGCCGCCGGGTCGAGCGCCAGACCGGCGTACGCGTCGTCCTCGACGACCAGCAGCCCATGGTCTGCCGCCACGGCGAGCAGCTCCCGCCGCCGGGGAGTCCCCAGCGTCCGGCCGGTCGGGTTGTGGAACGTCGGGTTCAGGTACAGGAAGGCGGGGCGAACGCCCTCCCGCTCCAGGCTCCGGAGGGTCTCCCGCAGCCCCTCCGGCGACGTGCCCGCGGCATCCGCCGGCACCCGCCTCAGGGTCAGGCGGCAGTCGGTGAAGAGCTTCTGCGCCAGGTCGTAGCAGAGGCCGTCGACCACCACCGCGTCGCCCGGAGAGGCCAACGCGGTGGAGATCAGGTACAGCGCCTGCGAGGTGCCCGAGGTCACCAGGACGTTCTCCGGCGCACACGGGTGCCCGTCCGCACGGGCGGTCCGCTCGGCGAGCGCCTCCCGCAGGAGCGTCGCGCCGGCGTTGGTCCCGTACGCCAGCGCCGCGGCACCGAACTCGACCAGGGCCGCCGCCTGTGCCTCCCGCAGCAACTCCACCGGGAGCAGAGTGGGTTCGAGGTAACCGGGCCCGAGGTCGATCACCCCGGTCTCGGCCGTCTCCTGCACCAGCCCGCGCTGCCAGCGCCGGGTGTGGCGGGCGGCATCCGCCGCCAGGGTCACCGGCTCTCCAGGACGGCCGCGAGCAGGCGGACCGACTCGGTGAGCGGCTCGCGCGAGCGGGCCAGTGCGATGCGCAGCATCCGGTCGCCCTCGGCCGGGTCGGCCCAGTGGAACTGCCGGCAGGGCAGGGCGAAGACGTTGTGCTCCTGCAGCGCCTCCCACACCTCGGTGCCGGTCCGGCCGGAGAAGCGGACCCGCTCCACGCTGGTCCGGCTGTCCGGGTCCGGGAAGTCCACGCCCGGGAGGTCGGCCAGCGCGGCGCGGACCACGGCCCGGTTGCCCGCGATGAACTCGTGCAGCTCGGCCAGGCCGCCGGACGCCGCGTCCTCGGCGAAGCGGCGGATCAGCGCCAGGATCAGCGGCGAGACGCCCAGCAGGATGTCGGAGTAGATCTTCTCCACCGGCAGCCCGAGGTGCTCGGAGCCGACCAGCAGGCCGGCCTTCAGGTCGAGCGTCGGCCAGAGCTTGCCGGTATCCTCGATCACCGCCCAGCGGCAGCCGCTGGCGTCCAGCACCGCGTAGTGGTCGTAGTGGGCGCGCGGGTCGAAGCCGCGGAAGGACGTGTCCAGGGCCAGGATGATGTCGTGCTCGGCGCACTGCTCGGCCAGCCGGCGCAGCCGGTCCTCGCCGAGCACCCGGCCGGTGGGGTTGTTGGGGGTGGTCACGAAGACGCAGCCCACCGAGGCCAGCAGCTCCCGCGGGAGGTCCTCGCCGTGCAGCGGGTCCTCGGCCACCGGGAGCAGCCGGAGGCCGTTGCCGCGCAGCAGGTCGGCGATGTTGTCGAAGGTGGGGTGGACCAGGGCGACCGTCTCCACCTCGGCCGCCAGCGCCCGGGAGAGGATCTCCATCGCGACGGACGAGGAGTAGCAGCTCATCACCCGGCCGTGCTCGGCCGGGTAGCTGTGCTGGCCGAGCAGGGTGAAGTAGGCCTCGTGCGCCTCCTGCTCGATCTGCTCGACGGGACGGCGCTCGCCCTCGGCGAAGAGCAGCGGAAGCTCGTCCACGATCTTGGTCTGGCCCGGGCTCAGCGCCTGCCGGGCGTGTCCGTCCGCGATGTTCAGCTCGCTGTTGAGGGCCAGGAACTCCCATTGGGTCAGATTGCCCTTGCTCTGCAGCATTCCGGTCACGGTTAACCTCGCGTGAGAGAAGTGGGGGGTTCGTCGGTGACGGTCAGTAGATGACCCGGGATTCGGCACTGAGCCGGTACTCCCGGGACTTGCGCAGGTCACGGGCGATGTTGAGGCGGCGCAGCCAGCGGTCCGTCCCGTCGTAGCGGGCGCGGAACGGCTTGCGGCCGTGCACCACCCGGTAGTTGTCGAGGAAGACGATGTCGCCGGGCTCCAGCACGATGCCGGTGAGCGCGCGGTCGATGGCGGCGCCGGCGGCGTCGAGCGCCCGCTGCTCCTCGTCGCCGTGGACTCCCTGCATGTAGTAGGGGTCGATGACCAGGTAGGGGTCATCGGGGTCGCCGAACAGGACGGCCAGCGGGTCGGGCTGCTTCAGCGCCCGCTCGACCCGGTCCAGGGCCCGCCGGCGCAACCGCTCCTCGCGGTCCGCCTCCCCGACGGGCCGGGCGCCACCGCGGTGCGCGTCGTCGGGCAGGATGCGGAAGCGCGGCTCGCTGAGTGCGGCCCGGGTCCTCTCGTCCAGCTCGACGTCGGCGATGTCCGCGACGGTGGTCTCGACGCCGTCCGGGTTCCGCAGGCACATCAGACCGAGGTAGTCGGTGCGCAGCGGGTGGAAGGCATCCTCGGTGTGCCAGCTCAGGGTCTCGGCGCTGCCCCAGCCGATCTGGTCGTTCTCGTGCGCCTGGACCGGGTAGACGTCGTGCATGATCAGGCCGTCCTGCTGGGTGGCCCAGCCGATCGGATCGCCGAGGACGCTCCCGATCAGGAAAAAGGCGATGTCCTGGCGGAGCGAGGGGGACGGCGCCGGCTTGCTGCGGCGCTCGGCCGGGGTCGCGCCGAGCGCCCCGTCCTCGACCCGGAGGCCGGAGACCACGATGGTCCCGAACTTCTCGGCCAGCCGGAACTCGTTGAGTTCCGCGCGGAGCTGGCGGGGCAGCTCCTGGGCGTAGGTGCGGCTCTCGCGCTGGAACGCCGGCGACTCCACGGTGTCATACCGCTGGGCGAGTTCTTCGGCGATCTCCTCGACGGCCGAGACCTCGTCGCCGGTGAGTCGGACACGGGTCACGAGGTTCCTCCTTGACGGGGCTGCGGCGGAAGCGCCACTCGGAGCCTCACCGATGTCCGCCCGGGGTTTCCAGTCACTTGAATCGAGAGTGAAATTGCCGTTCCACCGTCACGGTGGTTACTCGTGGGTCTGACCGGAGGACCTCGGGAAGCGGCGCAGCACGGGGCTGGCGGTCGTCCCGACGGCGATCAGCGCTAACGCCGCGCCGCAGGCCAGCACGGCATCCGTACCGCCCCCCGATCTGGCGACCAGCACCCCGCCCACCAGCGGCCCCAACGCCCCGGCGCCCCCGGCGCACAGCGCGCTGATGGAGCTCACCCGGCCCCGCATGCCGTCCGGGGTGACCAGGAGTTGGTGCGTCATCACCGTGGTGTTGGCCACGGGCGCGAACAGGGCGGCCAGGCCAAGCAGCGCTCCGAGCGGCACCCCGCCCGAGACGGCGGCCATCAGGCTGGTCGCGACGGCGGCCAGCCAAGCGAAGCCCAACACGATGACCGGCGCCGGCAGCCGCCGGTGAAGCCAGGAGGCCAGGGCGGCCCCGAGCAGGCCGCCTGCGCCGAGACAGGCCATCATCAGGCCGATCTCGCCGGGGGCCGTCTGGTCCTCGTGGGACAGCGCGAGGATGATCACCAACAGGGCGTTGAAGACCAGGTTGGTGCCCATCATCCAGAGCAGCGTGGTCCGCAGCACCCGGTTGCGTAGGACCCAGCGGAACCCGGCGGCCATCTCGCCGCCCATCCCGCCGCCCGTCTCCTCGGTGTCCGAGCGGGCCGCCGGGGGTAGTCGGAGCAGGGTCATCGCACCGGCCGAGAGGGCCAGCATGCCGGCCGTCACCGTGAAGGGGTCGGTCGGGTGCACGCTGAACAGGAACCCGGCGACGGACGGCCCCAGCAGGGTCGCCACGTACGGGCGGGCGGCGTTGCGGGCCACCGCGGTGGAGAGCTGGGACTCCGGGACCACCTGCGGCAGGGCCGCGTGCTCGGCCGGTTCGAAGACCGAGCCGAGCACCCCCTCCAGCACCACGACGGCCAGCAGGTGCCAGTAGCTGTAGCGGTCCAGGGCCAGCGCGGCGGCGAGGCTCCCCATGCTGACGGCCCGCAGTCCCTGGCAGGTGAGCATCACGGTGCGCCGGTTCCAGCGGTCCGCGATCGCGCCGGCCGGGACGGCGGCCAGCATCCGGACGGCGGCGAGCACCGAGGAGGCGACGCCCATCTGGAGGGCCGATCCGGTGTGCGCGAGGATCAGCAGCGGGACGGCCACCATCGCGACCTCGAAGGCGAGTTCGGAGAGGAGCTGGCCGGTCCAGAGGATGTTGTAGTTGCGGTTGCGGGACAGCGGTCGCGGTGCCGCCAGCGGGCCGCTCGGCTCACCGCCCGTCGGCCCGCCGACCGGCTGGTCGGTCGACTCGTCCGTCGGCTCGCTGGTCGGGCGTGCGACTGTCATCGGCTCACCGTTCCTCGGGTCACCCCGCGGCGCGCGAGCCGACCGGACACCTGGAGGTACTCGACCCGGCCGGTGCCGGGATCGCGGAGGAAGCGCCCGGCGAAGGCGGGCCCGCCGGACGGATCGCCGCCCGCCTCACGCATGGTGAAGCGCAGGTCGCCGGTACAGCTCAGTTCGTACTGCGGCGGGCCGCCGAGGCCGAGCAGCAGCCCGGGCCCGCACCGGGAGACCGTGTACCGCAGGTCCCCGTTGGCGTAGTCGCCCAGGCAGTCCTCGGGTGCCGGGCCCGGGTCGTCGTCCGGCTCCCCGACGCCGGGGCCGGGGCCCGGGACGGCGAATCCGACCGCCCGGAGGCACCCGACCAGGTCGGCCCAGAGGCTCTGGCCGGTGTTGGCGTTGGTGGTGAGGACCACCACGGTGCCCTCGGCCGGTTCGAACCTGAGGTGGCAGGAGATCCCGTCGCCGGTGCCGTCGTGGCCGTACCAGTCCGGGCCGCCGTCGCGGTAGCGGGCCCAGCCAAGCCCCCAGCCGTCGGCCATCCCGTACGGTCCGAAGGGGACGCCGGCGAGCTGGTCCCGGCGCATCTCGGCGACCGTCTCCGCGGCCAGCAGCGGGCCCGGCCGGGCCAGGAACTGGCGGGCGAACAGGGCGGTCTCCTCGGCACTGAGCGCGAGCGCCCCGACCGGCGCCTCGACCACCGACACGCCTTGCTCGGCGACCGGGAGCGTCCGCCGCCCCGAGCCGCGCACCACGTGGCCGCCGGCCGAGGAGCGGCCCCGCGGGTCACGGACGTCCCCGACGAAGGCCGGGGTGAGGTCGAGCGGGGAGAGCAGGATCGCGTCCAGCGCCTCCGACCAGTCCATGCCGGTCATCTCCTCGACCACCAGGCCGGCCAGGGCGTACCCCACGTTGGAGTACGAGAACGCCGTTCCCGGCGCGGCCACCGGAGCCTGCCGGTTGGCGTGCCGGGCCGCCCAGCGGCGGGCGCTGCCCGTCCGCGCGGCGTCCTCGGGCAGCGCTGCCGGCAGGCCGGAGGTGTGGCTGAGTATCTGCCGGACCGTCCCGGCGATGTCCGGCCCGGCTCCCGGGAGGTGGTGGGTCACGAGGTCGTCCAACGCGACCTCACCGTCCGCGACCAGGGTCATCACCAGCGCCGCGGTGAACGGCTTGGTGAGCGAGGCCAGCGGGAACGCGGTGTCCCCGCGGACCGGCCGGCCACCGCCGAGGACCTGCTCCCCGAAGGCCACCGAGACGGTGCGGCCGCCGTGGTGAACGACCAGTTGAGCGCCGGGGATCCGGTGCGCACGAGCCAGGCGTTCCAGCATCGAGGAGAGGGTCGGTGGGTCGATCCGGTGCCGGCCCTCCACGGACAGCCGGTCCGTCACGGCCACCTGGTCGTTCGCGGCGTGCCGGTCCTTGACGGCCACCCGGTCCTTCACAGCGCGCCGGTCCTCCACGGGCACCTGGTCGTTCACGGCCACCTGATCCTTCACGGTCACCCGCTCGTTCCTCGTCATCTCGTCGTCCATGCTCACCGCCCCGCCGCGTGCCGGGCCGCCGAGCGCAGCTCGGCCAGCAGGCACTCGGCCAGCCGCTCGACCGTCGCCCGGTGGTGCACGTTGCGGGAGTAGTACCAGCTGAGCCGCAGACCGCCCCCGCTCACCGCCCCGACCACCTCCAGCAGGTGGCCGACCTCGGCCTCGGGGCTACGGTCCCGGCCGATGGAGGGGTGGAAGGCGTGGTAGAGCACGCCGTCGCCGTCCCCGCCCACCGGGTCCGCCTGGCCGTGGTAGTTGAACACCACCTGCGCGGTGGCGGCAGCCGGGCCGACCGGCTCCTTCAGGTACCGCAGCGCGCCGTGGCCCAGGCCGTTGCCGGGCACCCCGCGCAGCTGGCGCCGGACCGACCGGGCGAGCGACGGCCAGTCGGCGTCCGGCTCGGGCAGCTCCAGGGCGACCGGGTAGAGCGTGGTGAACCAGCCGACGGTGCGGGAGAGGTCGAGGTCGTCGAAGATCTCCTCACGGCCGTGCCCTTCGAGGTCGATCAGCACCAGCCGTTCGCCCGTCCAGCCGCCGAGGGTACGGGCCAGCGCGGCGAGCAGCAGGTCGCGGGCGGAGGTGCGCAGCCGTCCGACCGCGCGCAGGAACCGAACGGTCTCCTCCGGCTCCAGGCCCACCGTCACGACGTCCACCGAGCCCGCCAGGTTCGGCCCATCGCCGTCCCGGGGCAGCTCGGTGACCGGCCCGAAGCTCTCCCAGTACGGCGCCTCACGGTCGAAGCCGCCCTCCCGGGTGTGCCGCCGTAGCCGCTCGGCCCAGCGGCGGAAGGAAGCACTGCGCAGCGGGGGCGCGGCCGGCTCACCGCTGCGCCGGGCCTGGTAGGCGGTCTGCAGGTCGTCCAGCAGGATGCGCCAGGAGACCGCGTCGACCACCAGGTGGTGCGCGGTGAGGAAGAGCCGGGGCCGCCGACCGGTCCCCAGGTCGAAGAGCAGGGCGCGCAGCAGCGGGCCCGCCTGCAGGTCCAGGGCGGAGTCCGCGTCGGCGGCCAGCCGGTCCATCTCCGCAGCCCGGTCCGGCTCGGGGTGCTCCGACAGGTCGTGCCGCCGCAGCACGTCGACCGCTCCGGCAGCGACCTCGTACTGCTGCCAGCCCTCGTCGGTGCGCCGGTAGCGAAGACGCAACGCGTCGTGCCGGGCGGGCAGTTCGGCCAGGGCGGCGCGCAGGGCCGGCTCGTCCACGTCGTCGACCAACTCGATCAGCACCGACTGGGTGAAGTGGTGCGGTGCCACCGGGTCGGCGCCCAGGAAGGCGGCCTGGATCGGGGTCAAGGGCAGCTCACCGGTCGTCGGCTCGTCCCGCTCCGGCTCTGCGGCCGTCTCGGGGGTGACCACTTCGGCCAGTCGGGCGATGGTCGGGTGCAGGAAGAGGTCCCTGGAGACCACCCGCAGGCCGGCCCGTCGGATTCGGTGGACCAGCTGGATGCTCAGGATGGAATCGCCGCCCGACTCGAAGAAGTCGTCGGTCACGCCCACCCGTTCGAGGCCGAGGACGTCCGCCCAGAGGTCCGCGAGGAGCCGTTCGGTTTCGGTGCGCGGCGCCGTGTACGTGCCCACCGCGCCCTCGACCGGCCCGGGTGCGGGCAGGGCTCGCCGGTCCACCTTGCCGCTGGGGGTGAGCGGTAGCGCGTCCAGCACCATGACGGCCACGGGGACCATGTAGGGCGGCAGCGCCCGGCGGGCAAACGCGCGCAGCTCCCCGGGATCGGGCACATCGGCCGCCGCCGGAGTCACGTAGGCCACCAGCTGCGGCGGGCCGGCCGGTCCGGGCCGTACCGCCGCGGCGGCGTCGGCCACCATCGGGTGGCCCCGCAACGCGGCCTCGACCTCTCCAAGTTCGATCCGGTAGCCGCGCAGCTTGACCTGGTCGTCGAGTCGGCCGAGGAACTCCACCGTGCCGTCCGCCCGCCGCCGGACGAGGTCGCCGGTGCGGTACATCCGGTCGCCGGCGGCGCCGAAGGGGTCGGCGACGAAGCGCTCGGCGGTGAGCGCGGCCCGGTTGAGGTAGCCCCGGGCCAGCTGTCGGCCCGCCAGGTAGAGCTCGCCCGGCACCCCGACCGGGACCGGCCGCAAGTAGCGGTCGAGCAGGTACGCGCCGGTGTCGGCGCCGGGCCGCCCGAGGGTGGGACGGTGGGCGGCGAGGATCGGGCCGTGCAGGCTGTCCACCGTGCACTCGGTGGGGCCGTAGCAGTTGTGCGCCGCGACGCCGTCGGCTTCTGCCAGGCGCTGCCAGAGGCGGTCGCCGACCGCCTCCCCGCCGAGCAGGACCAGCCGAGGACGGTGCTCCGGGGCCTCCAACAGACCCGCCGCGACGAGCTGTTCGGCGAAGGTCGGGGTGAGTTCCAGGTGGTCGATCCGGTGCTCGGTGACGTAACCGACCAGGGCCTCGGGGTCCCGTCGGACGGCCTCGTCCACCACGTGCAGTTCACCGCCGCAGGCCAGCAGGATCAGCCCGACCAGCGAACTGTCGAAGGAGAAGGTCGTGGTGAGCGCGGACCTCAGTCCGACGGTCGGACCGAACAGCCGCTCCCGGTGGTCGCCCAGGAGATTGGCCAGGTTGCGGTGCTCGACCACCACGCCCTTCGGTCGGCCGGTGGAGCCGGAGGTGAAGATGACGTAGGCCGGGTGCTCGGGGCGCAGCGGCTCGGTGCGGTCGGCGTCGGTGGGGTTCCCCACCGGGCCGTCCGGCACGGCGGGGTCGAGCGCGGGCACGTCCTCGGCCGCGCCGGAGAGTTCGCCGATGACCAGTGCGGGCTCGGCGTCGGCCAGCATGGACCTGATGCGCTCGGTCGGCAGTTCGGGGTCGACGGGGAGGTACCCGGCGCCGGCCTTCAGCACCGCCAGTACCGCCACGACGGTGCTCGTGGCCCGGGTGCCGACCACCCCGACCAGCCGCTCCGGGCCGATGCCCCGGGCGATCAGCCGGTGCGCCAGCCGGTTCGCCCGGGTGTTGGCCTCGGCGTAGGTCAGCGTGCCGTCCGGGCCGACCAGCGCGGTCAGTTCGGGGGTCTCGGCAGCCTGCCGTTCGAAGCTCTCGACGAAACCCGCTGCGGCGGAGGCCAGTTCGGGCCCGGTGATCCTCACCTCCCCGGTCGGGTCGAGCAGCGGGAGGTCCGCCAGGCGGCGGTGGCCGGTGACCGCGCCGTCCAGCAGGGCCCGCAACTGCTCGACCAGCGCCGCGACGGTACCGCGGTCGAACAGGGCGGTGCTGTAGCCGATCACCCCCTTCAACCGCCCCTGCTGCTCGTAGAAGTTGAAGCTCAGGTCGTGGCTGATCTCGGAGCTGACCAGGGGGGTCGGCTCGACCCGGCCTCCGGGCAGCCGAATCTCGCCGGAGCGGTCGGTCTCCAGGCCCACCATGACCTCGACCAGGGCGTTGCGGCTGGGGTCGCGGTCCGGTCGGAGCGCCTCGACCAGCCGGTCGAACGGCGTCTCCTCGTGGACGAAGGCCTCCAGGACGGTCTCCCGCACCCGGCCGAGCAGTTCCGGGAAGGTCAGCGACTCGTCGACGATGGTGCGCAGCACCATCGTGTTGACGAAGAAGCCGACCACGTCCTCCAGTTCCGGGCGGCCCCGGCCGGAGGTCGAGGTGCCGACGGCGAGGTCCGACTGTCCCGATGCCCGGGACAGCACCACCTGGACGGCGGTGACCAGGACCATGAACAGGGTGGCGTCCTGCTGCCGGGCGAGCGCCCGGAGCCGGTCCGCCAGCGACGCGGGCAGGTCGAAAGCGAGCATCGCCCCCGCCGTCTCCCGGACCGCCGGGCGCGGCCGGTCGGTGGGCAGCTCCAGCGGGGCCAGCCCGGCCAGCCGCTCCCGCCAGTACGCCAGGTGGCGGTGCTGTTCAGGGGTGTCCAGCCGCTCGCGCTGCCAGATGGCGTAGTCGGCGTACTGGACCGGCAGCGGCGGGAGGACGGCCGCGGTTCCCTCCAGGGCAGCCGTGTAGCAGGCGCCGAGGTCGCGGGCCAGCAGGTCCATCGACCAGCCGTCGGTGGCGATGTGGTGGATGACCAGCGCGAGGATGTGCCGGTCCGGGCCGGTGCGGGCCAGCGCGGCCCGCAGCACCGGGCCGTTGCGCAGGTCGAAGGGCTGCCCGATCCGCTCGCGGAGCCACTCTCGCGCCGCGTCCCCGGCGTGACCCGCGACCGCCGGGTCCGGCTCGAACAGCAGCAGCTCGGGCTGTTCGGCGGGCCGGACCAGCTGGACGCCGCGGCCGTCCACGGTGTGGTAGACGGTACGCAGCGGCTCGTGCCGGGCGACCAGGGCGCCGAGCGCCGTGCGGAGCGCGTCGACGTCCAGCGGCCCCTCCCACCGCAGGCCGAGCACGGTGTTGTACTCGGTGCCCCCGGGCGCGAAGTCGTGCAGGAACCAGAGGCGCTGTTGGGCGGAGGAGAGCGGGAGCGGGCCGTTCCGGTCGACCGGCACCAGCCCGGCCGTCTCGGCGGCGCCCTGCCCGTCGAGCCAGGCGGCCAGCCCGGCCACGGTGGGCGTGTCGAACAGCTGCCGGGGGGAGACCGCGAGCCCGAGGGCGGCGCGGATCCGGGAGATCACCCGGATGCTCAGGATCGAGTCCCCGCCGAGGTCGAAGAAGCCGTCCTCGGCACCGACCCGGGCGACACCGAGCACCTCGGCCCAGATCCCGGCCAGCAGTTCCTCGGTGCCGGTGCGCGGGGCGGTGTACGGGAGGTCGGCGGTGTCCGGAGCGGCCGGGACAGGCAACGCCCGCCGGTCGACCGTGCCGCTGGGCGTCATCGGCAGGGCGTCCAACACGACGTAGGCGGTGGGCACGGCCGCGGCCGGCAGGCTCTCGGCCAGGAAGGACCGGAAGTCGGCGGGCTCGGGTACCGGGCCGGCCGCGACCACGTACCCGACCAGCCGGCTCGGGCCGGTCTCGTCCTTGCGGACGGCCGCGGCGGCCGAGTGCACGGCGGGGTGGCGGGCCAGCGCGGCCTCGACCTCGCCGAGCTCCACCCGGAAACCGCCGATCTTCACCTGGTCGTCGGCCCGGCCGAGGCACTCCAGGTTGCCGTCCGCCCGCCAGCGGGCGAGGTCGCCGGTGCGGTACATCCGGGCACCCCGCGTCGTGACGAAGGGGTCGGGCCGGAAGCGCTCGTCGGTCAGCTCGGGCCGGTTGAGGTAGCCCCGTGAGACGCCGTCGCCGGCGATCCAGCATTCGCCCGTCACCCCGGTCGGCACCGGCCGCAGATCGCGGTCCAGCACGTAGATCCGGGTGTTGGCGAGCGGACGGCCGATCGGCACGAAGGCCGCGTCGCCCAGCGGGTCGCCGCCGAGCTGGAACACCGTGGAGTCGACCGTGGTCTCGGTGGAACCGTAGGCGTTGACCAGCACGGTGCCGGGGGCGAGCCCGGCCAGCACCTCGGCGGCCGTGTCGGCGGGCCAGCCCTCGGATCCGACCATCAGCACCTTCAGCGACTCCGGCGTGACGCCGCGCCAGCCGAGTTCGGCGACCATGGCGCGGGCCAGCGTCGGCACCGTGATCATCAGCTCGGACCGGTCGGCCAGCAGCAGGTCGACCAGGGCGACCGGGTCGCTCACCGACTTCGCCGGGCAGATCGTCATGGTGCCGCCGAACAGGGCGGCCAGCAGGAAGTCGGCGAAGAAGAGGTCCACCGAGAGGCTGGAGACCGAGAGCACCCGGGGCCGCAGCGTGGTGAGGCCGTAGCGGGCGTCCCAGCCGTTGACCATGTGGTAGACGTGCCGGTGCTCGACCATGACCCCCTTGGGCCGGCCCGTGGTGCCGGACGTGTAGATCACGTAGGCGAGGTCGTCCGGGGTCGCACCGCCCTCCGGCGCGGTCGCCGGCAGGGCCGCCAGCAGCTGCCGGTCGCGGTCCGGGCAAACGGTCCTGGCCCGGTGTCCGGCGATCCGGTCGAGCAGCCCCTCCTCGGTGACCACCACCGGGACGTCGGCGTCCGACAGCATCTGCCGCAGCCGCTGAGCCGGGTACTCCGGGTCCAGCGGAACGAAGGCGCCGCCGGCCTTCTGCACCGCGAGCAGGGCGACCACCGCGTTCGCGCCGCGCGCGGCGCAGACGCCCACCAGCACCCCGGGCGCCACCCCGAGGCCCTTCAGGTGGTGCGCCAGGCGGTTGGCCCGCTCGTCCAGCCGGCGGTACGTCACCTCCTCCTCGCCGTCCCGCACCACGATCCCGTCCGGGGTACGGGCGGCCTGCTCGGCGAACAGCTCGGTCACGGTGCGCGCTCGCGGCAGGCGGGTCGCGGTGTCGTTCCACTCCACCAGCAGCCGGTGCCGCTCGGCCTCGGTGAGCACGGGCAGCTCGCCCACCGGGGTGTGCGGCGCCGCGGCGATCGCGTCCAGCAGAGTGGTGAGGTGCCCGGACATCCGGGTGACGGTCTCCGGGTCGAAGAGCGCCGGATCGTAGCCGATCGCCAGCCGCAACTCCTCGCCCGCGTGGGCGGTGAGGGTGAGCGCGTAGTTGGTGTGCTCGTCACCCCGGTACTCGCCGACCCGCAGGCCCGACCGGGCTGCCTCCGCCTCGTCGTACGGGTAGTTCTCGAAGACCACGATGCTGTCGAAGAGGCCGCTCTGGCCGCCGCTCCAACGCTGGATCCGGGTCAGGTCCACGTGCTCGTACTGGCGCGCCTCCACCTGGGCCGCCTGCAGGCCGCGCAGCCACTCGGCGGCCTCGGCGGCGGTGTCGACCGCGACCCGGACCGGCACGGTGTTGATGAACAGACCGACCATGTGCTCCGCACCGGGCAGGGTCGCCGGGCGGCCGGAGACGGTGGCACCGAAGCACACCTCGGGCTCGCCGCTGTAACGCGCGAGCAGCACCGCCCAGGCGCCCTGGACCAGGGTGTTCACGGTCAGCCGGGCGGCCCGGGCCGCCTCGTACAGCCGACCTGAGCGCTCCGGGCCGAGGCCCACCCGCTCCTCGTGGGAGGACCGGGTGCCGTGCGCCCGCACGGGCTGCCGGTCGAAGGGCAGCGGGGTGGGCACGGAGAAGCCGTCCAGCACCCCGCGCCAGTACCGCTCGGCCTCGGCGTCGTCCTGTCCGGCCAGCCACCGCACGTAGTCGCGGTACGGGCGGCGCGTGGGGGCGGGACCGGCCGGCCCCCCGGTGAGCAGCGCGTACTCCCGGAAGACGTCGGACAGCACTCCGGCGAAGCTCCAGCCGTCCAGCATCATGTGGTGGGTCGACCAGAACACCGCCACCGCGTCGTCCGCGAGCCGGACGATGCCCACCCGGATCAGCGGGGCGGTGGCGAGGTCAAGGCTCTGCCCGGTCCGCTCGGCCCAGAGCCGCTCCAGCTCGGCCTCCCGCTCGGGCTCGGGCACCGCGCGCAGATCGAGGTGCTCGACCGGTACCCGGACGCCCGTGTGCACCACCTGCAGCGGCTCGGGCACGTCCTGCCAGACCACGGCGGTGCGCAGCACCGGGGTGCGGTCCACGGTCCGCTGCCAGGCCTCGGCGAGCGCGGCGACGTCCTCGACACCGTCCAGCCGGACCCCGAAGTGGCCGGTGTACATGTCCCGCCCGCTCTCGGCGAGGGCGTGGAAGAGCATACCGCTCTGGGTCGCGGTGAGCGGGTAGACGTCCTCGACGGAACGACCGTCGCCGACCAACCGGTCCACGGTGGCCTGGTCGAGCGCGGCGAGCGGGAAGTCAGAGGGAGTGCAGCCGCGCGCGCCCGGGGTGGCGCAGTGCTCGACGATTTCCCAGAGCGCGGTCAGGAAGGCCTCGGCCACCTGCCGCACCGTGGACTCCTCGTGCAGTTCGCCGGAGTACACCCAGTGGAACTCCAACTGCCCGTCCGCGACCCAGCCGTTGACCTCCAGCAGCTGGTGCCGGGCCTGGCCGGCGCCCCGCTCGTGCCCCTCGACCGGCACCCGGCCGAGGAACAGCTCGGACTGCGCGGCCCCCGCGTCCAGCCGACCGAGGTAGTTGAAGCCGATCCCGGGCTCGGCGGCGGCCCCACCGCCCTGCGTCCCGTCCAGCCGGCGCAGCGCGCCGTAGCCGAGGCCGTTGGACGGAACGGCCCGCAGCTGCTCCTTGACGGTCCTGAGCACCTCGCCCCAACCGGCGCCGACCGGGGCGGCCAGCACGACCGGGAACAGAGTGGTGAACCAGCCGACCGTGCGGGAGAGGTCGACGTCGGCGAACAGGTCCTCGCGGCCGTGGCCCTCCAGGGCGACCGCCACGGCGCCCTCCCCGGTCCAGCCGGAGACCGCGCGCCACAGCGCGCTGAGCAACACGTCGTTGACCTGGGTCCGGTAGACGGCCGGCACCTGGCGCAGCAGCGCGTCGGTGCGGTCGGCGTCCAGCCGGACCGAGACGGTGCGGGCCGAGCCCGCGGTGTTCGCCCCGGCGCGGTCCACGGGCAGCGGGGAGGCCGCCGCCACAACCGCCTCCACCTCGTCCCAGTAGGCCAGTTGGCCAGCGAAACCGCCGGACCGGGTGTGCTCGCCGAGCCGGGTGGCCCACTCCTGGTAGGAGGTGCTCCGAGGCGGCAGGACGATCGACTCGCCCTGCCGGGCCTGCCGGTAGCCGGTCTCCAGGTCGGCGAGCAGGATCTGCCAGGACAGCGCGTCCACCACCAGGTGGTGGGCGACCAACAGGAGACGCAGCCGCTGCTCCCCGTCCGCGCCGGACAGGAGCAGCCGGGCGCGCAGCAGCGGCCCGTCCGCCAGGGGGAAGCCGCTCTGGGTCCGTTCCACCAGCTCCCGAACGGCGGCCTCCCGGCGCTCCGGGTCGAGGCCGGCGAGGTCAATCCGCTCGAAGTCGGCGGCGCCGTCGGCAGGGTGGTGCAGCCGCCACCGCCCGTCGGTGTGCTCGGCGCGCAGCCGGAGCGCGTCGTGGTGCCCGACCAGCGCGTCGAGCGCGGCCCGCAGTGCGGCCTCGTCAGCGCCCTCGGCGGACAGTTCGAGGCACACCGCCTGGTTGAACCGGTCGAGGCTGTCGGTGAGCCGCTCGAAGAACCAGTGGTGGATCGGGGTCAGCGGCACCTCGCCGGTGGCCGGGCCGCGCTCGGCGGCGGCTGCGGCCCCTGCCGCCCGCGCGGCCTCGGCGGCCTCGGCGGCGAGCTCGGCGACGGTCTGCCGCAGGAAGGTCTGCCGGGCGGTGATCGACAGGCCCGCCTCGCGGGCCCGCGCGACCACCTGGAGGCTGAGGATGGAGTCGCCGCCGAGGTCGAAGAAGTTGTCCTCGACGCCGACGTCCTCGACGCCCAGCAGCTCCTGCCAGATCCGCGCGAGGGTCTCCTCGACCGGGTTGCGGGGCGCGACCCGGGCGGCGGCCGGGTCGCGGCGCAGGTCCGGGTCGGGCAGGGCGCGCCGGTCGACCTTGCCGTTGGCGTTCAGCGGCAGCCGGTCCAGCAGCACGAACGCCGCCGGAACCATGTACTCGGGCAGCTTCTCGCGGGCGTGGGCCCGCAGCAGGCCCACGCCCGGGCCGTCGGCCTCCACCACGAGGTAGGCGACCAGTCGGCGGGTGCCGCGCCCGTCCTGCTTGACGGCCACGGCGGCGGAGGTTACGGCGGGGTGCCGGGTGAGCACGGACTCGATCTCGCCGAGCTCGATCCGGAAGCCCCTCAGCTTGACCTGGTAGTCGGTCCGGCCGAGGTAGTCGAGGGTGCCGTCCGCCAGCCACCGCGCGCGGTCGCCGGTGCGGTACATCCGGGTGCCCGGCGCGCCGTACGGGTCCGCGACAAAGCGCTCGGCGGTCAGGTCGGGCCGGCCCAGGTAGCCACGGGCCAGGGCCTGGCCGCAGAGGTAGACCTCGCCCGGGACACCGGCGGGCACCGGGCGGAGCCGGCCGTCCAGCACCCGCACCCGGACCCCGGGCAGCGGGCGGCCGATCGGGACCGGGCCGTCGCCGACGGCTGCCGGGTCGAGCGGTGCGCTCACCGTCGCGCAGACCGTCGACTCGGTCGGTCCGTACGCGTTGATCATCCGGCGGCCGGCCGACCAGGCCCTGGCCGACGCCGGCGGGCAGGCCTCGCCGGCCACGACCAGGGTGAGACCGGCGGGCACCCGCTCCGCCGGGAGCGCGGTCAGGGCACTCGGCGGCAGGGTGACGTGGGTGACCCGGTGCCGGGTGAGCAGGGCGGCCAGCGGCTCGCCGGGCACCAGCTCGTCCTTGCCAGCGACCACCAGGGTGCCGCCGGAGAGCAGGGCCATGCCGATCTCGGAGAAGGCGGCGTCGAAGGAGAGCGAGGCGAACTGCAGCACCCGGGTGTCCGGTCCGGTGCCGAAGTGGGCGGACTGGCCGGCCACCAGGCCGTGGATGCCGGCGTGGGTGACGATCACACCCTTGGGGCGCCCAGTCGATCCCGAGGTGTAGATGACGTAGGCGGGGTGCGCCGGGAACAGGGCGGCGTTCGGCTCGGGCGCGGTGTCCGGGAGCGCGGCAAGCTCGGCGACGGTCTGCGGTGCGTCCAGGACGATCGGCTCCGCGGCGCAGGAGAGCCGCTCGGCGGTGGCCGCCCCGGTCACCAGCAGGATGGGCGCGGCGTCGTCGAGCACCAGCCGGAGCCGCTCCTGCGGGTGGTCGAGGTCCAGGGGCAGGTACGCGGCGCCGCTCTTCAGCACGGCCAGCACCGCGACCACCGCCGCCACCGACTTCGGCAGGCCGATCGCGACCAGTTGCTCCGGCCCGGCGCCCCGGGCGATCAGCAGGCGCGCCAGACGGTTGGCCCGCCGGTCGAGCTCGGCGTAGCTGAGGGTCTCCTCCGCGGAGACCAGGGCGGGCGCGGACGGGTCGCGGGCGAGCTGCGCCGCGAAGAGCTCCGGTACGGTCCGCGGCTCCTGCCCCTGCTCCCCCGCGCCGCTCCACTCCTCGACCAGCCGGCGCCACTCGTCCGGGCCGAGCATCGACAGGCCGGCGACCGGTTCGCCGGGCGCCCGGGCGACCTGCCCGAGCAGGCCCACCAGGTGGTCGGCCAGCCTCGCCACGGTCCGCGGCGTGAACAGGTCGGTGCTGTAGCCGAGGTAGCCGGCCAGCTCTCCCTCCCGCTCGAAGAAGTCGAACGAGAGGTCCGTGCTGCTGGTGACCACCGGCGGCGGGACCTCCTCGACCCGCAGGCCGGCCGGTGCAGCAGCGCTTCCGGGAGTGTTGTGCAGGTTGACCGCCACCTCGGCCAGCGCCGGCCGGCTGGAGTCGCGCTCCGGCCGGAGCGCCTCAACCACCTGCTGGAACGGGACTTCCTGGTGGGCGAGGGCCGCCAGCACGGTGGACCGGACCGAGTCCAGCAGCTCGCCGAACGACCGGGACTCGTCGATCCGGCTGCGCAGCACCAGGTTGTTGACGAAGAACCCGACCAGGTACTCGGTCTCGGTCCGGCTCCGGCCGGACACCGCGGTCGCCACCGCGACGTCGCTCCGGCCCGCCCAGCGGGACAGCAGCAGTTGCACCCCGGCGACCAGGGTCATGAACAGGGTGGCGTTGCCGTCGCGCGCCAGGTCGCGCAGTCGGTCGGCCAGTTCGGCGGGCACCCGGAACTCGTGCAGTCCGCCTGCGCCGCTGCGAACCGGCGGCCGGGGCAGGTCGGTCGGCAGGTCGAGCGGGGCGAGGCCGGCCAGCCGCTCCCGCCAGTGGTCCAGCTGCCCGCGCAGCGCCTCACCGGCCACCCGGTCCCGCTGCCAGGCGGCGAAGTCGGTGTACTGGACGGCCAGTTCGGGCAGCTCGGCGGCCCGGCCGGCGGTTTCGGCGGAGTACAGATCGGCCAGGTCGCCGACCAGGACGCCGAGCGACCAGCCATCCGTGACGATGTGGTGCATGCCCAGCACCAGGACGTGCTCGCGCTCGGCCAGCCGTAGCAGCCCGGCCCGGAACACCGGGCCGGTCCGGAGGTCGAAGGGCAGCCGGGCCTCCGCCAGCAGCGCGGCCCGAACGGCGGCCTCCCGCTCGGATTCCGGCAGTCGGGACAGGTCGACGACCGGAAGCGGGACCGCCTCGGCCGGCCGGACGTGCTGCAGACCGATCCCGTCCACCGCGTCGAAGACCGTTCGCAGCGACTCGTGCCGGGCCACCAACAGGTCCAGCGCGGTCCGCAGCGCCGCCAGGTCGAGCACGCCGCTCAGCCGGACCGCCCGCAGGGTGTTGTACTCGATGCTCTCCGGGTCGATCTCGTGCAGGTACCAGAGCCGCTGCTGGGCCGAGGAGATCGGGGAGCCGCCGTCCCGGGAGACCCGGGTGATCCGGTCCTGCTCCCAGTCGTCCAGCGCCTTGCCCATCAGCCGGCTGCGCAGCAGTTCCTGAAGGTGTGCCGGCAGCGCGGCGATCCGGGCTCGCCTCGAAGCGGAGTCGTCCACGGTGTCCTTCCCGTCATGCCCTGCCATGCGTACCGCCCCCTACCGCTGCTTCCAGACTGCTCAGGATCTTTTCCTCCAGGACTTCCGCGAGGGCGGCCACCGTCGGCCGGTCGAAGAAGTCCGCCGGGGAGAGTTCGACACCGAACGTCCCCGCCATCCGCGCCATCAGCCGCAGGCTCGTGATGGAGTCCCCGCCGAGGTCGAAGAAGTTGTCCTCGGCCCCGATCCGCTCGGTGTCGAGCACCTCGGCCCAGATCCGGGCCAATGCCTCCTCGGTCGGTGTCCGGGGCGCCAGGTAGCCGTCCGCCACGGTGTCCCGGCGGGTCGGCGCGGGCAGCGCCTTGCGGTCGACCTTGCCGGTGGGGTTCAGCGGCAGGGCCGCCAGCACCACGAAGGCCGAGGGCACCAGGTGGCCCGGCAGGACGTCGGCGGCCGCCCGGCGCAGCACGGCGGAGTCGAGCGCCGCGCCGTCGGGCGCGGGCACCAGGTAGGCGACCAGGCGCTTGTGCCCAGACTCCTCTTCCCGGGCGACCACGACCGCCTCGCCGACCCCGTCCAGCCCGAGCAGCGCGTTCTCCACCTCGGCAGGCTCGACCCGGAAGCCGCGGATCTTCACCTGCTGGTCGGCCCGGCCGGCGAACTCCAGGTGCCCGTCGACGTTCCAGCGCACCAGGTCGCCGGTGCGGTACAGCCGGGAGCCGGGCGGCCCGAAGGGGTCGGCGACGAACCGGCCCGCGGTCAGCCCGGGCTGGCCGAAGTAGCCCCGGGCCAGCCCGACGCCGCCGATGTACAGCTCGCCGGTGACGCCCACCGGGACCAGTGCGAGGGCCGGATCCAGGACGTGCACCCGGATGTTCGGCGCGGACCTGCCGAGCGGCACCGTGCGGTACCCGGCGCCCGGTTCGACCAGGAACATGGAGACCGCCATCGCGGTCTCGGTCGGGCCGTAGACGTTGAACAGGCGCCGGCCGTGCGACCACTCCTCGGCCAGCTCCGGCGGCAGCACGTCGCCGGCCACGCCGAGCACGGCCAGGTCCGGCAGCGCGCCCGGGTCCAGCACGGGCAGCAAGGCGGGCGGCACGGTCAGGGCGCCGATCCGGTCCTCGCGCAGCTGCCGCTGCAGCAGCTCGGGGCTCTGCACCACGTCGGGCCGGGCGAGCACCAGGGTGGCGCCTGCCACCAGGGTCTTGAAGACGTCCCACACGCCTCCGTCGAAGCTGAGCGTGTAGAACTGCAGCACCCGGCTGCCCGGGCCCAGCCCGTAGGCCCGGCCGGCCATGAGCACGATGTTGTACAGCGAGCGGTGCTCGATCATCACGCCCTTGGGGCTACCGGTGGAGCCCGAGGTGAACATCAGGTAGGCGAGGTCGCGCGGGCCCGCGCCGGTGTCCGGCGCGGTGGACGGCCGGGCGGCGATCGCCGCCGCCTCCTCGTCGAGGAAGACCACGGCGGTGTCCTTCAGGACGAACCGGTCGGCCAGCTCCCGCCGGGTCAGCAACACCGACGGCCGGACCTCGGCCAGCATGCCGTTCAGCCGCTCCGCCGGGAAGCCGGGGTCGAGCGGCAGGTAGCCGGCCCCGGCCTTGAGCACGCCGAGGATGGCCGGCACGACCTCCGGGCCACGCTCCAGCGCGATCCCGACCACATCGCCCCGGCCGACGCCCAACGCCGCCAGGTGGTGGCCGAGCCGGTTGGCCCGCCGGTCGAGTTCGGCGTAGCTGACCACGGTGTCGCCCGAGACCAGCGCGGCGACGTCGGGCTGTCGCTCAGCCAGCTCGGCGATCACCTGTTCCACCCGGCGGTCGACGACGTCCGAGGTGACGGTGCCGCTCCATTCCTGTCCGAGGACATGCCGCTCCGCCCCGGTCAGCACCGGCAGCCGGCCGAGCGGCCGGTGCGGGTGCTCGGCGACCGCCGTGAGGAGCACCTCCAGGTGTCCGGCCATCCGCTCGACCGTGGCGGCATCGAAGCACCCGGGGTCGTAGTGCAACAGCAGCGAGAGCCGTCCCTCGGCGTAGGCGACCAGGTTCAGCGGGAAGTTGGTGCCGCTGCGCGCCTTGATGCCGACCAGCTCCAGGCCGAAGTCGGCCGCGAGCCGGTCGTCCACCGGGTAGTTCTCGAAGATCACCACACTGTCGAACAACTCGGCGTCGGCCTGCGGGGGCACCCACTGCTTCAGCCGGGTCAACGGCACCTGCTCGTACTGCCGCGCCTGGGCCTGGTCATCCTGCAACCGCCGGAGCCAGTCGACCAGTTCGGCGCCCGGGTCGACCTCGACCCGGACCGGCAGGGTGTTGATGAACAGGCCGATCATGTCGGCGACGCCCTCCAGCTCCGCCGACCGGCCGGAGACCGTGGCACCGAAGCAGACCCGCGACTCACCGGAGTAGCGCGCCAGCAGCAGTGCCCAGACGCCCTGCAGCACCGTGTTCAGCGTCACCCGCGCCTCGCACGCCACTGCGTTCAGCCGCTCGGACAGCTCCGCCGACAGTTCCAGCGCCACCTCCGCCGAGGACGCGCTCCGGCGGCCCGCCGCCGGAGGCCGGTCGTACGGCAGCGGGGTCGGCGACTCCCAGCCCTCCAGCACACCGCGCCAGTAGTCCTCGCCGGCGTCGGGGTCCTGCTCGCGCAGCCAGGCCACGTGGTCCCGGAACGGGCGCCGCTTAGGGGCGCGGCCACGGCCGGCGCCCTGCCCGCCCGCCTCCGGGCGCTCCCGGTCCGAGGCCAGGGCGGTGTACTCGGCGAGCACCTCCGCCAGCAGCCGGGCCGCACTCCAGCCGTCCAGCAGCACGTGGTGGAAGGTCCAGAACACCTGGACCCGGTTGTCGTCGAGGGTGGCGACCGCGATCCGCATCAGCGGCGCGGTGGCGAAGTCGAGCCCGCGCTCCCGGTCCTCGTGCAGGAACCGCGCGACCGCCGCCCGGTGGCCGGCCGCGTCCAGCCCCGCCCAGTCCAGCCGGGTCACCTCCAGCGCGGCCTCGGTCCGAACCACCTGCAGCGGCTCCGGCAGACCGTCCCATCGCAGCGCGGTGCGCAGCACCGGCGTGCGGTCCACCACCCGCTGCCAGGCCTCGCCGAGCAGCTCCGGGTGCCGGACGCCGGACAGCTCGAAGTGGTTCTGCTCCAGGTACAGCCCGCGCCGTCGGTCCACCAGGCTGTGGAAGAGCATGCCGCTCTGCATCGGGGTGAGCGAGTAGACGTCCGCGACCTGCCGGCCGTCGCCGACCAGCCGGTCCAGCGTCTCCTGGTCCAGCCCCGCCAGCGGGTAGTCGGACGGGGTACGGCCGCCGGCCGTCGGCTCGGCGCAGTGCGCGACCAGCGCGGCGAGCTCGTCGAGGTACTCGTGGGCGAGCCGTTCGACGGTCTCCCGGCGGTGCACCTGCCGGCCGTACTGCCAGCTGAACTCCAGCCGCCCGTCCCGGATCGCGCCGACCACGTCGATCAGGTGCAGCCGGGTGCCCCCGCCGTCCTGGTACAGGCCGATCCCGGAGACCGTCCGATACAGCCCGCCGGGCGCGGCACCGCCGAAGCGGCCCAGGTAGTTGAAGCCGAACTGCGGCAGCGGGTCGGCGGCCAGCTCCGGCGTCCGGGCGGTGCGGCGCAGCGCGCCGTAACCGAGGCCGCGACCGGGCACCGCCCGCAGCTGCTCCTTGACCGACTTCAGCAGGCCGCCGGAGCCGGCCGCGGCGTCCGCGCCGTCCAGCACCACCGGGAAGTACGAGGTGAACCAGCCGACCGTGCGGGAGAGGTCCAGGTCGTCGAAGAGCTCCTCGCGGCCGTGCCCTTCCAGGGCGATCACCGTGCGCGTCCGGCAGGTCCAGCGGGCCAGCACCGGGGCGAGGGCGGCCAGCAGGACGTCGTTCACCTCGGTGCGGTAGACCTCGGGAACCTCCCGCAGCAGCGCCTCGGTGGTGGCCGCGTCCAGCCGGACCCGCACCTCCCCGGTCGCGGCGACCGGGTTGGGGCCGTCGGCGTCCCGCGGCAGCAAGTGCTCCGCGTGCGCGAACACCCGCTGCCAGTAGTCGAGTTCGCCGTCGAAGTGACCCTCGGCGGTCAACGCGGTGAAGCGGCGCGCCCAGTCCCGCACCGAACCGCCGCGCGCGCCGAGCTCGACCGGGCCGCCGGCCAGGGCCTGCCGGTAGGCCGTCTCCAGGTCCTCCAGCAGAATCCGCCAGGACACTCCGTCCACCACCAGGTGGTGGACGGTCAGCAGCAGTCTGGCCGCGCCGCCCTCCTCGACGAACAGGACGGCGCGCAGCAGCGGGCCCTCGACCGGGTCCAGGGCGTGCTGGGCCTCCTCGGTCGCCGCGGCGGTCATGGCTTCCGCGTCCGGGAGCCCGGCGAGGCGGTCCACCACCCGCAGCAGCTCGGCTCCGGTGCCGACGGCGCCCTCCGCGGCCCGCTGCTGCGACCAGCGGCCACCGGCCCGGGCGAAGCGCATCCGCAGGGCGTCGTGCTGGTCGAGCAGGGCCGCCAGGGCGGTGCGCAGCGCCGACTCGTCTGGGGCCACGGCGAGTTCGACGGTGACGAACTGGTTGAAGGCCGTCGTGCCGTCAGCGTGGACGTGCTCGAAGTAGAGGTGCTGGATCGGCGTCAGCGGCGCCGCCGCCGACGACGCCCGGTCGGTCCCGGACGGCAGCGGGGCAGGCTGCCCGGGTTCCAGCCCGTGCGCCAACTCGGCGACGGTCGGCCGGCGGAACAGGTCCTTGGAGGTGAGCCGCAGGCCGGCCCGACGGGCCCGGGCGACCACCTGCAGGCTGAGGATGGAGTCGCCGCCGAGGGCGAAGAAGTTGTCCCGCACGCCGATCCGCTCGACGCCGAGCACCTCGGCCCAGATCCCCGCCAGGGTGCGCTCGGTCTCGGTGACCGGCTCGGCCGGCCCCGCCTCCGACGCCGGGACGGACTCCGGGAGGGGCAGCGCCCGCCGGTCGACCTTCCCGTTCGGGGTCAGCGGCATCCGGTCGAGGACGGTGAGGACATCCGGCACCATGTAACCGGGCAGCACCTCCCGCAGGCGGGCGGTGAGCGTCTCCGTCCGCAGCTCGGCGCCCGGCTCGGGGGTGACGTACCCGAGCAGCCGGCGGCCGTCGGCGGTCGGCGTGACGGCACACTGCACGACCTGGGGCAGGGCACCCAGTCGGCTCTCGATCTCGCCCAGCTCGATCCGGAACCCGCGCATCTTGACCTGGGTGTCCACCCGGCCGAGGTAGTCGAGCGTCCCGTCAGGGCGGCGGCGCACCAGGTCGCCGGTGCGGTACATCCGCGACCCGGGCGGGCCGAACGGGCAGGCGATGAACCGCTCGGCGGTCAGGCCCGGCCGCTTGAGGTAACCACGGGCCAACCCGTCCCCCGCCAGGTGGAGTTCGCCGGGCACGCCGACCGGGACGGGCTGCCCGTACGGGTCGAGGACGTAGGCGGCGGTGTTGTCGACCGGCGCGCCGATGCCGGGCGGCCGGCCGTGGGAGTCTCCGGGGGCCACCTCCCCGGCCGTGGCGACCACGGTGACCTCGGTCGGCCCGTAGTTGTTGACCAGCCGGAACGGCAGACCGGGCGCGGGGCGGCGGTGCAGAACGTCGCCGCCGGTGAGAACGGTGCGCAGGGCGGTGTCCGCCAGGCCCGGCTGGTCCAGCAGGACTTCGGCCAGCGGGGTGGGCAGGAAGCAGACCGTCGTCCCGGCCCGGGCGAACCACTCCACCAGGGCGGCCGGGTCTTCCAGGACCTCCGGCTCCGGCAGGTCGACCCGGGCCCCTGCGGTCAGGTACGGCCAGAGCTCCCACTGCGCCGCGTCGAAGCCGAGCCCGGCCAGCTGGCCGGCCCGGTCCCCGGGCCCGATCCGGTACGCCCGGTGGTGCCAGGCGCAGAGGTCGGCGAGCGAGCGGTGCGAGACCATCACGCCCTTGGGCACCCCGGTGGAGCCGGAGGTGTAGATGACGTACGCCAGGTCCTGGGGCGCCACCCGGACCTCCGGTTCGACGGCCGGTCGGCGCTCGATCTCCGGCCAGGCACGGTCGAGTTCGACCACCGTCGCGCCGGTGGCCGGCAGCCGTCCGGCGGTGGCGGAGGTGGTGAGCAGCACCGGCGCCCCGGTGTCCTCGGCCACCAGGCGAACCCGCTCGGCCGGCAGGTCGGGGGCCAGCGGTACGTACGCCCCGCCCGCCTTCAGCACGGCCAGCATCGCCACCGGCAGCAGCGGGCCCCGCTCCATCGCCAGCACCACCAGCGCGCCCGGGTCCACGCCGAGCGCTACCAGGTGGTGGGCCAGGCGGTTGGCCCGCTCGTCCAGTTCGGCGTAGGAGAGCTGCCGCTGCGCGGCGCCGACGGCGACCGCGGCCGGGGAGCGCCGGGCCTGCTCGGCGAAGAGCCGGTGCACGGGCGGCGCGGTGTCGTGGTCGACGGCGGTGTCGTTCCAGCCCGTCAGCAGCTGCTCGCGCTCCGGGTCGGTGAGCAGCGGGAGTTCGGCGATCCGCCGGTGCGGGTCGGTGCCGAGCTCGGCGAGCAGCACCCGCAGCCGGTCGGCCATGACCTCGATGGTCCCCGCGTCGAACAGGTCGGCGTTGTACTCGACCGCGACGTCGAGCGCGCCGTCCCGCTCAGTGAACTCCAGGGTGACGTCGAGCACCGCCGAGCGACGCGGCAGGGCGTGCCCTTCGCTGCGGACCCCCGCGAGGTCGAGCGCCCCGGCCGGGGCGTTCTGCAGCACCACCATGGCCTGCACCAGCGGGACGAGGCTCGGGTCGCGCTCCTCGCAGAGCTCGTCCACCAGGTGCTCGAACGGGACTTCCTGGTGGGCGAAGGCACCGAGCACGGTCTCCCGCACCTGGGCCAGCAGCTCGGGGAAGGTGGCTCGTCCGTCCACCTCGGAGCGCAGCACCACCGTGTTGATGAACGATCCGACCAACTGCTCCAGCTCGTGCCGGTCACGGCCGGAGACGGCCGTGCCGACCGCGATGTCCGACTGGCCGGAGAGCCGGGCCAGCAGCACCTGGGCGGCTGCCACCAGGGTCATGAACAGGGTGGCACCGTTGGCCCCGCCCAGCGCCTTCAGCCCGGTCACCACGTTGTGGTCGATCCCGAAGCGGTGGACCGCGCCGGTCGAGGTGCGGACGGCCGGGCGCGGCCGGTCCAGCGGCAGCTCCAGCGGGGCCAGGCCCGCCAACCGGTCTCGCCAGTAGTCGAGTTGCCCGGTCACCGCCGCTCCGGCGGCGCGCTCGCGCTGCCAGGCCGCGTAGTCGGGGTAGCCGATGCGCAGCGGCTCCAGCGCGGCGGGGCGCCCCTCGTCGGCGGCGGTGTAGAGCGCGCCCAGCTCATCGGCGATCAGGCCCATCGACCAGCCGTCGGTGGCCAGGTGGTGGACACCGACGGCGAGGACGTGGTCGCGCTCGGCCAGGCGGACCAGCAGCGCCCGCAGCACCGGGCCGGTGCGCAGGTCGAAGGGCCGCTCGGCCTCCTCGGCGAGCACCCGCTCCAGCGCTGCGGCGCGCTCCTGCGCGGGCACCGCCGAAAGGTCGGTCACGGTGAGCGGCACGTCCGCTCCCGACGCGGGCAGGACCACCTGGTACGGCTGACCGTCATCGGTGACGATCACGGTCCGCAGCGGCTCGTGCCGCTCGATCAGCCCGGCCAGGGCCGCGCGCAGCGCGTCCTCGCGCAGGGCTCCGCGCAGCCGGTGGCCCACGTGCACGTTGTACGCCGCGCTGTCCGGGTCGAACTCGTAGAAGAACCAGAAGCGCTGCTGGGTCGAGGAGAGCGACAGCCGGCCGTCGCGGTCCACCGGCTCGATCGGCGCCTCGGCGGCCGACTCGGTCCGCCCGTTCGCCAGTCGGGCGACGGTCCGGGCCTCGAACAGCGCCCGGACGCTCAGGTCCCAGCCGAGCTCCGTCCGGATGCGGGAGATCGCCCGCACCGCGGAGAGCGAGTCGCCGCCGAGCTCGAAGAAGTCGTCGGCGACCCCGACCTCGGCCAGGCCCAGCACCTCGCGCCAGACCCTTGCCAGTGTCTCCTCGACGGCGTCGCGGGGCGCGACGGACTCCGCCTCCACACTGTCCTGCCGGGTCGGCGCCGGAAGCCTGCGGCGGTCCAGCTTGCCGTTGGTGGTGAGCGGGAACCGCTCCATCACGTGGAAGGCGGAGGGGATCATGTAGCCGGGCAGGCGGTCGGTCAACAGCTCGCGCAGCCGTGACGGCGGCGGCACGACCGCATCCGACCGTGCGTCGGTCGGCTCGGCGGGCACCAGGTAGGCGACCAGCCGGCGGTCCCCGGGACGGTCCTCCCGGACCAGCACCGCGGCTGCACCGATCGACGGCTCGCGCTTCAACGCCGCCTCGATCTCGCCGAGTTCGATCCGGAAGCCGCGCAGCTTCACCTGGTCGTCGCTGCGCCGCAGGTACTCCAGGGAGCCGTCGGCGCGCAGCCGCACCAGGTCGCCCGAGCGGTACATTCGCTCGCCGGGCGCGCCGAACGGGCAGGCCACGAACCGCGCGGCGGTCAGGTCGGGCCGGTTGGCGTAGTTGCGGGCGAGCCCGGGTCCGGACACGTACAACTCGCCGACGGCGCCCGGCGCCACCGGCCGCAGACCGGCGTCCAGCACGTGGAAGTCCAGGTCCGGGATGGCCGTGCCGATGTCGCTGCCGACGGCCGCGGCCGCCCCGGCCCGGTCGAGCGCGACGAAAGAGGCGTGCACGGTGGTTTCGGTGATCCCGTACATGTTGACCAGGGTCGGGGCGGTGTCGCTGTGCCGCTCGTACCACTCCCCCAGTCGCCCGAGGTCCAGCGCCTCCCCGGCGAAGACGACCCAGCGCAGGGCCAGCCGGGCGCTCAGCTCCGGCTCGGCGCGGTCGGCGGGCATCAACTGGTAGAAGGCGGAGGGGGTCTGGTTCAGCACCGTGACCTGCTCGTCGGCCAGCAGTCGCAGGAAGTCGGCCGGCGAGCGGGTCACCGCCTGCGGCACCACCACCAGTCGGCCGCCGTGCAGCAGGGCGCCCCAGATCTCCCACACCGAGACGTCGAAGGCGAAGGAGTGGAAGAGCGGCCACACGTCGTGCTCGCCGAAGCCGTACCAGTGCGCGGTCGAGCCGAAGAGCCGCACCACGTTGCCGTGCGGGATCACCACGCCCTTGGGCCTGCCGGTGGATCCCGAGGTGTAGATGACGTACGCGGGGTCCTGCGGGCTGCGCCCGGCCGTGGGCAGGGCCGTCGCCGCGGCCGCGGCCACCGCCTCGGCCGTACCCGGGTCGTCCAGGGCCAGCCAGCGGGCGTCCGCCCGGACCTCGGCGAGCGCCCCGGCCACCTCGGTGGTGGTCAGGGTGAGCACCGGCCGGGCGTCCGCCAGGACGTAGGCGATCCGCTCGGCCGGGTACTCGGGATCGATCGGCACGTAGCCCGCACCGGACTTGAGCACCGCCAGGATCGCCACCAGCATGTCGGTCGACCTCGGCAGCACCAGCGCGACGAACCGCTCCGGGCCAGCTCCTCCCGCGACCAGTAGTCGGGCCAACTCGTCGGACCTGGCGTCCAGTTCCGCGTAGCTGAGCGACTCGTCACGGTGCGTCAGCGCGATCCTGTTCGGCGTCCGGGCCGCCTGCTCGGCGAACAGCTGGTCCAGGCAACGCTCCTGCGACACACCCATCGGAACTACTCCTCCTCGGCCTTCGACCTGCTCTGCTGGGCTGCTACTCACGGGTGTCCACGGTCCGTCACTCGTACGCGCCGAGATGGCGGTACGCGGGCCAAAGGGTCTTCCACGGCGCGCGCGGCCCCCGGCAGACCGAGATCTGCCGGCCCTGCTCCGGATTGTCGATGTCCAGCCCGTTGTCGAGCTTCGCGGCGGCCGTGCACCGCTCGAAGTCGGCGGTGAGCCGGGCCTGGTCGACCCCCACGGTGACCACCACGTCCGCGGAGGCGGGCGGCGGTCCCCAGTTGTGGAGCTCGTTGTGCCCGCTGTAGACCTCGGGCAGGTGGTACTTCCCGCCGAAGCGGTCCAGCGCGCCGGCCTCGCCAAAGTTCCCCGCCAGCAGCACCGCGCGGGCCTTCTCGTCGGCTGGCAGCCCGTCGTACACCGCCGCCACCTGGGCCACCGTGGTCGGCCAGCCGACCGTCTCCAGGGCCATGCTGTTGACCGCGGCCCGGTGCAGCGACTTCTCCGGGATCACCGGCAGCGCCAGCAGCAGCTGGAGCAGCGAGGTCAGCACCAGCCCGACCGCCACCACCGGCAGCCGCCACCGGCCGCGGGCGATCCAGCGATCGGCCCGGATCGCCCCGATCGCGAACAGCGCGATCAGGAACCCGCCGGTGTAGTCGGGCCGGCCGCCCTCGATCATCAGCGCGGCGACCGTCGCCAGCAGGTAGCCGACCGCCACCGCCCGCACCGGGCGCCACTCCCGCTTGCGGAACAACCCGATCAGGCCCGCGATCCAGAACACCGCCAGGCCCGGACCGAGTAGGAGCAGCAGGTTGGAGACGAACAGCGAACGGTTCGCCGAACCGTCGCTGGCGCCCAGCGCGTGCGCCATCTGAATCTGCGGGAAGTCGTGGGTGACCTGGTAGATCAGGTTCGGCGCCCCGATCACCAGCGCCGACGCGATCCCCAGGTGGAGCCGCCGGTCGCAGAAGACCTGCCGAGGCCCGACCAGGGCCAGACCGAGCAGCAGCGAGACCGGCAGCAGCAGCACCATGTACTTGGCGTACAGCGCCACACCGCACACCACACCGGCCCGGATCCACCACCGGCCGTCCTGCCGCAGCAGCGCCCGGAGCACGAACAGCATCACCAGGCACCAGGCCACCGCATCCAGGCTGCTGGTCAGGATCCAGTGACCGACGCTCAGCACCATCACCGAGCTGCCGAGCCCAAGCGCCGTCATCAGCTGCGCCCGCCGCGAGGCTCCGAACTCGACCGCGATCAGCGAACCGAGCACCACCACCGCCGCCGCGCACAGCACGGCCGGGACGCGGATCGCCCAGAGGCTGTCCCCCAGGAGTAGCGTGGCCGCCCGGACCACCATCGGCAGCGCCGGCGGCTGGTCCACGTAACCCCAGGCCGGCCCGCGCTCACCGAGCATCCGGAAGTACAACTCGTCCGCGTCATAGCCGTATTCGTTGATGAAGAGCAGCAGTACGAGCGCCGTCCCCGCCGCCACCGCGGCCACCGGTCGCCAAGCCGGCACCGCCGCCGGCGGGGTGACCTCGGTCTCCCGTGGTTCGGCGAGCCGTGTCTCGTCTGTTCCAGTGGTAGCCATCACAACCCTCACGTACCGGTAGGTCTGCCGACACTTGGGCAGGCCGGACGCCGGGCGTCACGACCCGCTTCGGATCTTCGTGGAACTACCGATCGAGGCTCCACGTGTTTGACTCGTCCGCTAAACAGGTCTCTCGAACGCCCCTTGACGAGTTCATCTCCACCATGCGACTGATGCCGCATCAGACTTCCGGGGGACCTGGGCGCCGGACGCGGCTGCCTAGCCTGAGGGTGTGCATCGACTCAATGGCCGGCCGCGCACCCACCCGACGACGGTCGACGCCGCTTGGGCAGGGCTGCTGTTGGTAATCGGCCTGCTGCACGCGTCACAGTTCGTCGGCCCGCTACTGGCCTGGCGGGCGGCTTCGACCGTGCTGCTGGCCGCACTGCTCGTCGTCCGGCGCCGAGCCCCCGGCCCGGCCGCGGTCGGCGGTGTCCTGCTTGGGGCCAGCCAGGTCGTCCTCGACGTCGCTGCAGGCCCGGCCGGCGCCGGCTACCTCGTCCTGGCATACACGGCCGCCGCGTACGGCCCGGTCTGGGCCTCCCGACTCGCGCTGGCCGGCGGCGCGCTGGCCGGCCCGCTGGCAGTCTGGCGCTTCGATCCCGGCGGGCCGACGGACGGACGGCTGCGGGCTGCCGTGCTCTCCGGGGTCCTGGCCACCCCGTTCATCCTGTGCTGGGCCTGGGGCCGGCTGACCCGGGTCCGCCGCGCCTACCTGACCGAACTGGAGGACCGCGCCGCCCGGCTGGAGCGCGAACGGGACGCCCAGGCCAAAGTGGCGGTCGCCGCCGAACGCGCCCGGATCGCCCGCGAACTGCACGACATGGTCGCACACAACGTCTCGGTGATGATCGTCCAGGCCGACGGCGCCGCGTACGTCCTCGACAACTCCCCCCAGCAGGCCAAGGAGGCGCTCGGCACCATCGCCTCCACCGGCCGCCAGGCACTGGTCGAGATGCGCCGCCTGCTCGGCGTGCTGCGCACCTCCGACACCACCGAGGAGTACGCCCCCCAGCCCGGCATCGAGGAATTGCCGGACCTGCTGGAACGGGCCCGCGCGGCCGGGTTGACGGTGGACTACACCGTCTCGGGCCACCCCCGCGAAGTCTCCCTCGGCGTCGGGCTCACGGCCTATCGAATCGTCCAGGAGGCGCTGACCAACATCCGCAAGCACGGCGGCCCCGACGTCCACGCCCGGGTTGCCGTCGACTTCGGCGGCCGCGAACTCGCGGTCCTGGTCGAGGATGACGGCCGCGGCAGCACCGAGAAACAGCTCGCCACCGGCGGCCTCGGCCACGGCCTCATCGGCATGCGCGAACGCGTCGGCATGGTCAGCGGCGACCTCGACATCGGCCCCCGCCCCGGCGGAGGATTCCGCGTCCGCGCCACACTTCCCCTCAAGGCCGCAGGCGCCCCGGTCTGAGCCCGGGCAGGTGCGTGCCGGCCTCAGTGACTCGGTGAACACTGGCTTCGCGGAAGAGGACTACCTGGATCTACACATTCACCTCTGGCCACCCATGGCAGGCGGCGTAGCCGACGGAGAGCAGCACCGGCACTCCGCGTCGGCGGGCCTCCTCGAAGGCCTCCACCCCCCACGGCCACCAGTCGACCGGGTTCTCGGCATGCTGCAGCAGGTACGGCGAGGTCGCGTCCGCGAGACGGTTCGGCATGGCCCCCATCCTCGCGCATCGGCGGGTGGCGGGGGCCGGGGACTCACTCCTTCGGAGCCTCCGGCTCCTCCGCGAAGTCGACCTTCTTGAACTGGCGGTTCATCGACTTGGCCAGGAACCAGGTCGCGACGCCGAGGGCGGCGAAGACGACGAAGCCGAGGAGGCCGGGGGTGACCTTGGCGTCGTCGACGGCGAGGTCAGCGGCGAGGTGGAGGAGGTTCACGGAGGCACTCATATCTCTATGGTGGCCCGGCTCACGGGGAGCCGGGCCACCGGGGGGTGGTTCAGTCGCGCGTGTCGGCGGCCTCGGCCGCCAGGGTGGGGGTGCGCAGGCCGGCGAACAGGTCGCCTTCCGGCAGGTCCACATCCACCAGGGTACGGGCGAGCTCGTAGTCCTCGGTGGGCCAGACCTCGCGCTGGACGTCCAGCGGCACGCGGAACCACGGGCCGTCCGGGTCGATCTGGGTGGCGTGGGCGATCAGGGCGCGGTCGCGGGTCTCGAACCAGTCGTCGCAGCGGACCCGGGTGGTGATCTCGCGCTCCTTGCGGCCGCTCTTCTCCCAGCCCGCGATCCACTCGCCGTAGGGCGACTCGTGGCCGTGGTCGGTGAGGTACTGGTGCAGGGCGCGGATGCGGCCCATCGGGAAGCCGTGGTTGTAGTAGAGCTTGAGCGGCTGCCAGGGCTCGCCGGCCTCGGGGTAGGCGTCCGGGTCGCCCGCGGCGTCGAAGGCCAGCATGGTGATCTTGTGGGTCATGATGTGGTCCGGGTGCGGGTACCCGCCGTTCTCGTCGTAGGTCGTGATGACCTGCGGCTTGAACTCGCGGATCAGCCGGACCAGCGGCTCGGCCGCCTCCTTGACGTCCTGCAGGGCGAAGCAGCCCTCCGGCAGCGGGGGCAGCGGGTCACCCTCCGGCAGTCCGGAGTCCACGAAGCCCAGCCAGGCCTGGCCGACGCCGAGGATCGCCCGCGCCTCGTCCATCTCCTTGCGCCGCACCTCGTGGATGTTCTCCTCGATGTACGGGTCCCCCTGGAGCTTGGGGTTGAGTACCGACCCGCGCTCGCCCCCCGTGCAGGTGGCCACCAGCACGTCCACACCCTGCTCGACGTACATGGCCATGGTGGCCGCGCCCTTGCTGGACTCGTCGTCCGGGTGGGCGTGCACCGCCATCAGTCGCAACTGCTCAGTCAACGCCTTGCGTTCCTTCCACATCGTCGGGCGTTCCGCGAAGTCCGGGTCTGCCCACCGTACGAACCGCTCACTCCGGGACCGCGTCGCCGCGGGGCCGGCCTGCGGAAGTCGCCGACCCGGCCGAGCCCTGCCCCCGCCGGACCGGCTGCGGGCGTGCCCCTCCTATAGTGACGGACTGGAGGTCCGTCGCATTCCCCCGCATCACCCCGCGCGGCCCCGCCCTCAGGAGAGGACAGAGTCCGATGACCGCAGAGACCACCGCCACCCGGCCGCCCGAGGGGCGCTACGGACGCGGCGGCGACCGCGACTCGGACCGTCGCCTGAAGGTGGTCGGCGCGGTCTGCGGCGTCCTGGGCCTGGCACTGATCGCCTGGCTGGGCGGTTCCTACCTGCTGCGCGAGACGAAGATCAACGGCTCGGTGCCGACCTTCCAGGTGGTCTCCGACTCCGAGGTCCAGCTGCACCTCACCGTCAGCAAGAGCGACGGCCAGGCCGGCACCTGCACGGTCCGTTCGCAGGGCGACGACCACGCGGTGGTCGGGGTGGCCGACTTCCCGGTCCCGGCGGCGGGCTCCAGCTACGACGCGGTGGTCACCCTGCGCACCACGGCCCGCGGCACCACCGCCGAGCTGCTGGGGTGCACGCCCGCCAAGTAGGGCGCATATCCGATCGGGCGAGCGGGCATCCGTAAGAGGTCCCTCCAGAGGTCCCGCCAGAGGTCCCGCGAGAGCTCCCGCTCTCCGTCCTGTACACCGCGGCGTAACGCCACCGTCAATGGCGCGCCAACGCCACTCCCGCTCGTCGGCAGGACTTGTTACGCTCGTGGTTTCGCCCCTTCCGCACCGGATGGTACGGGAGCGGGCGTTGCTTTGTAGTTGAGACCGATATCACCACCGACCCTGCTGACGACTCACACCCTCAGCCCAGCCCCAGCACCTACGAGGAGCACCCGTGACCCAGACCAGCGAGAACGTGACCTGGCTCACTCAGGCCGGCTACGACCAGCTCAAGGCCGAGCTGGATCACCTGACCGGGCCCTGGCGCATCGAGATCGCCCAGAAGATCGAGGCGGCGCGCGAGGAGGGCGACCTCAAGGAGAACGCCGGCTACCACGCGGCGAAGGAGGAGCAGGGCAAGTACGAGCTCCGCATCCGCCAGCTGACCCAGCTGCTGGAGCGCGCCAAGGTCGGCGAGGCCCCGGCCGACTCGGGCGTGGTGGCCCCGGGCATGGTCGTCACGGTCGCGTTCGACGGTGACGAGGACGACCTGATGGAGTTCCTGCTCGCCTCCCGCGAGGTGGCCGGCTCCGACAACCTGGACGTCTACTCCCCGCAGTCGCCGCTGGGCCGCGCGATCGACGGCAAGCAGATCGGCGACGAGGCCACCTACGAGCTGCCGAACGGCAAGCCGGCCATGGTGAAGATCGTCAAGGTCGTGCCGTACGCCGGCTGATCCGGTTCCACGACGCCGAGGGCGGCCGCGGAGTCAGGGACTCCGCGGCCGCCCTTCCGCGTTCTGCACGACAGTTGATCGGACCGCGGCGGATCAGGCGGTGGCCGAACGGTACTTGCGCACCGAGAGCCACGAGAACACGGCCGTGATGAGCACCGACCACATCACCGACACCAGCGCCGCGTGCTGCATCGGCCAGGCGCTGTCCACCGGCCCGACCTGGTTGCCGAACAGCACCCGGCAGGCCTGCACGGTGGCGCTGAACGGGTTCCAGTACGCGACCCCCTGCAGCCAGTCCGGCATCGAGGAGACCGGCACGAAGGCGTTGGACACGAAGGTCAGCGGGAACAGCCAGATCAGCCCGGCCGAGGTGGCCGCCTCCGGGCTGCGCACCGACAGGCCGATCAGCGCGCCGATCCAGGAGAAGGCGTAGCCGAACAGGAGCAGCAGGCCGAAGGCGGCGAGGGCGTTGAGCACCCCGTCGTGGATCCGCCAGCCGACCAGCAGCGCGACCAGTCCCAGCACGATCACGATGAACCCGGTCTGCACGAGGTCCGCCAGGGTGCGGCCGACCAGCACCGCCGAGCGGGCCATCGGCAGCGAGCGGAAGCGGTCCACCAGGCCCTTGGTCATGTCCTCCGCGATGCCGGCCGAGGCGCCGGCGGTGGCGAAGGTGACGGTCTGGGCGAAGATGCCGGCCATCAGGAACTGGATGTAGGTGTGGGAGCTGGAGTCCGCCCCCGGGATCTTGATCGCCCCGCCCATGACGTACGAGAACAGCAGCACGAACATGACCGGCTGCATCAGGCCGAAGACGACGATCTCCGGGATGCGGGTCATCCGGCGCAGGTTGCGCTTGGCGACCACCCAGGAGTCGTGCAGGGTGGCGGACAGCCCCCGGCGCTGCCGGGGGACCGCCGCGCCGATGGCGTGCTCGGTGGCGGTGCTCATCTCAGCGCTCCTTTCCGGCCGCGACGGCCTGCTTGTCCGGCGCCCGGCCCTCGACGTGGTCCGCGCCGCCGGGCCTGTCCTTGCCCCGGCCGCCCCGACCGCCCCGGCCGCGCGCCTCGGGGCCGCCGCCGCCCTCCTCGGTCTCCTCCTCGGCGACGTGGCCGGTGAGGGTGAGGAAGACGTCGTCCAGGGTCGGGCGGCGCAGCCCGATGTCGTCGATCTCGATCCCGCGGGCGTCCAGTTCGCGGATCGCGTCGGCGAGCACCCGGGCGCCGCCGCTGATCGGCAGGGTGATCCGGCGGGTGTTGCGCTCCACCGTCGGCTCGCTCAGCGCGTAGCCGGACATCGCCGCGACCGCGTCGGCGACCAGGCCGGGCTCGTGCACCACGACCTCGATCCGCTCGCCGCCGATCTGGGCCTTGAGCTGGTCGGCGGTGCCGCGCGCGATCACCCGGCCGCGGTCGACCACCGCGATGTCGTGGGCGAGCCGGTCGGCCTCCTCCAGGTACTGGGTGGTGAGCAGCAGCGTGGTGCCCTGCTCGACCAGGGTCTCGATGACCTCCCAGAGCGCGATCCGGTTGCGCGGGTCGAGGCCGGTGGTCGGCTCGTCCAGGAACATCACCGGCGGGCGGACGACCAGCGCGGCGGCGAGGTCCAGACGCCGCCGCATGCCGCCGGAGTAGGTCTTGGCGGTGCGGTCCTTGGCCTCGGCGAGGTTGAACCACTCCAGCAGCTCCAGCGCGCGGGCCTTCGCGTCGCGGGTGCTCATCTGGTAGAGCTCGCCGACCATGGTGAGGTTCTCGAAGCCGGTCAGGTACTCGTCGACCGCCGCGTACTGTCCGGACAGGCCGATCAGACTGCGGACCCGGTTGGGGTGCTTGAGCACGTCGACGCCGGCGACCACCGCGCGGCCGGAGTCGGGGCGGAGCAGGGTGGTGAGGACCCGCACGGTGGTGGTCTTCCCGGCGCCGTTCGGGCCGAGCAGCCCGAGCACCGTGCCCTCGGGGACGTCGAGGCTGACGCCGTCCAGGGCTCGTACGTCGCCGAAGGTCTTCACCAGGTTCTCGGCTTGGATGGCTGGCGCCATGGCCTGCCTCATCTCCTCGGACGTGTGGAGCGATCTGTCCCACTCTGCCCCTTCTTCGGGCACGCGGGCGACTCGATTCTCGACCCGCAGGACTCGAACGCGATGTATCGCGAGTCTGGCAGTACGCGATATATCGCGTCAAGGGACACGGCTCCGCCGTCGTTCCGGGGGGATCTTCGGGGGAAGTTCCGGGCGGAGCTCCCCCGGCCGGCTACGTGGAGACGACGTACCCCGAGTCCCGCAGCTCGCCGATGACCGCCGCGCAGTGCTCCGGCCCCTTGGTCTCCAGGTGCAGGTCCACCTCGACCTCGGTCAGCCCCAGCCGCGGGTCGATCCGGACGTGCGCCACGTCCAGCACGTTGGCGTCCACCCTGGTCAGCGCGCCCAGCAGGTCCGCCAGCGAGCCCGGCTTGTCCGCCAGCCGCACCCGCAGCGACAGGTAGCGCCCGGCCGCCGCCAGCCCGTGCCGCAGCACCCGCTGCATCAGCTGCGGGTCGATGTTGCCGCCGGACAGCACCGCCACGACCGGGCCCTCGAAGGAGTCCGGCCGCTCCAGCAGCGCCGCGATCGGGGCCGCCCCGGCCGGCTCGACCACCAGCTTCAGCCGCTCCAGGCCCAGCAGCAGCGCCCGCGACAGCGCGTCCTCGGAGACCGTGCGGATGCCGTCCGCCAGCGTGTTGACCACCTCGAACGGAATGTCCCCCGGGCGGCCGACCATGATCCCGTCGGCCATGGTGGCGAAGTGCTCCAGCGACACCGGCCGCCCGGCCGCCAGCGAGGGCGGGTACGCGGCCGCGCCCGCCGCCTGCACCCCGACCACCCGGACGTCCGGCCGCAGCGGCTTGACCGCCGCCGCGATCCCGGCCAGCAGCCCGCCGCCGCCCACCGCGACCAGGATGGTGCGCACCTCGGGGCACTGCTCCAGGATCTCCAGCCCGACGGTCGCCTGGCCGGTGACCACGTCCCAGTGGTCGAAGGGGTGGATGAACACCGCGCCGGTCGCCTCCGCGTACCGCTGCGCGGCCTGCAGCGCCTCGTCCACGGTGGCCCCGTGCAGCCGCACGTCGGCGCCGTACTCGCGGGTGGCCGCGACCTTCGGCAGCGGCGCCGCGACCGGCATGAACACGGTCGAGCGCACCCCCAGCAACGCGGCCGCCAGCGCCACCCCCTGGGCGTGGTTCCCGGCGCTCGCCGCCACCACCCCGCCGGCCCGCTGCACCGGCGAGAGTCCCGCGATCCGCACGTACGCCCCGCGCAGCTTGAAGGAACCGGTGCGCTGGAGGTTCTCGCACTTCAGGTGGACCGGCGCCCCGATCAGCCCGGACAGGTGCCGGCTGCCCTCCATCGGGGTCACCCGGGCGATCCCGGCGAGCATCTTCTGGGCGCCGCGGACGTCGTCGAGGGTGATCGGCCAGGTGTGCATGCCGCCAAGGTTAGAGGTCCGGACGGCCGCAATCCGGCACGCCGGGCCTGTTCCCGGGTCCGCCGTGCCCGCGTACGCTGCTGCTTCTGAGCCTCACTCACCGCACGACGATCGTGAGCCGCGATGACGACGACCTCGCCCCAGGCCACCGACCGCACCGACCCCGTGCACACCCAACTCCAGTACCAGCTCGCGGTGTTCGCCCGCCGCATGGAACAGGTCCGGACCTCCGGCGGCGGGGTCGGAGCGCTGGACCGGGCCGCCTACCTGCTGCTCGACCGACTGGAACGGCACGGGCCCGCCAACGTCAAGGCACTGGCCGAATCGCTCGGCGTGGACTCCTCCACGGTGACCCGCCAGGTCGCCCCGCTGGTCGCGGCCGGGCTGGTCGGCCGGGTGCAGGACCCGGCCGACCGGCGCGCCGTCCGGCTCGCGCTGACCACCCACGGCGCCGGCCGCCTGGACGAAGTCCGGGACGGCCGGGCCGAGTTGACCCGCCGCCTGGTGGCCGACTGGCCGCCGGAGGAGCAGCGGGCGTTCTGCGCCCTGCTGGCCCGCTTCAACCACGCGATGGAGTCCTACACGGCGGACCAGCAGGGGCAGTGAGCCCCGACGGCCTTAACCCAGCGCCTGCGTGAGGTCGGCCAGCAGGTCGTCGATCGACTCGATGCCGACCGAGACGCGCACCAGGTCGGACGGCACCTCCAGCGCCGAACCGACCACCGAGGCGTGGGTCATCCGACCCGGGTGCTCGATCAGCGACTCGACGCCGCCCAGCGACTCGCCGAGGGTGAACAACTGCGCGCGGTTGCAGACCTCGACGGCCGCCTCCTCGCCGCCCGCGACCCGGAACGAGACCATGCCGCCGAAGGCCTTCATCTGCTTGGCGGCGATGTCGTGGCCGGGGTGCTCGGGCAGGCCCGGGTACAGCACCTGGCTGACCTTGGGGTGGCTCGCCAGCAGCTCGGCGACCTTCTCCGCGTTGGCGCTGTGCCGGTCCATCCGGACGCCCAGCGTCTTGATGCCGCGCAGCACCAGCCAGGCGTCGAACGGGCCGGAGACCGCGCCCATCGCGTTCTGGTGGTACGCGACCTCCTCGCCGAGGGCCGCGTCGGCCAGCACCAGCGCACCGCCGACCACGTCCGAGTGGCCGCCCATGTACTTGGTGGTGGAGTGCACGACCGCGTCCGCGCCGAGCGCGATCGGCTGCTGCAGGTACGGGCTCGCGAAGGTGTTGTCGACCACCAGCAGCGCGCCGGCGCCGTGCGCGATCTCGGCGAGCGCGGCCAGGTCGGTGATGCCCAGCAGCGGGTTGGACGGGGTCTCCACCCACACCGCGCGGGTGTTGGGGCGGATCGCCTCGCGGACGGTGGCCAGGTCCTGGGTGTTGGCCACGGAGAACTCGACGCCCCAGCGGGTCAGCACCTTGGCGAACAGCCGGAAGGTGCCGCCGTAGGCGTCGTTGGGGATCACGATGTGGTCGCCCGGCTTGAGAACGGTGCGCAGCAGGGTGTCCTCGGCCGCCAGGCCGGAGGCGAAGGCGAGGCCGCGGGCGCCGCCCTCCAGCGCCGCGAGGCACTCCTCCAGCGCGGTACGGGTCGGGTTGGCGCTACGGCTGTACTCGTAGCCGCCCCGCAGGCCGCCCACCCCGTCCTGCTTGTAGGTGGACACCTGGTAGATCGGCGTGACGACGGCCCCGGTCTGGGGGTCTGCTTCCTGACCCGCGTGGATGGCGAGGGTCTCGAAGCCCTGGGGAAGCTGGTGCTCGGTCATGGCTCCGAGCCTAGTGGCCGAATACCGTCAAGCCCGCACGAATCGGAATCCGGGACGAACCCGCAGGTGGGAGCGGGGGTACGGCGAGTATCAACCCTGGTGCACCGGTCACCGGAGGCCGCTACGATCTCCACCTGCCGTACACCCGTTCACCACACGACAACCGCGCGCCGCCCTGCCGTCGCGCCCCGGGGGAGGATCACCGCATGGGCGCGCCCCAGCGTTCCACTGGCATGAGCACATCCACACGAGCCGTCACCGCCGTGGCCCTGCTCGCCGGCTTCTACCTGCTCGCCCTCGGCATCCTCGTGGGCCTGCTCGCCCTCGACGTCGCCCTCTACCAGGCATCCGGCCAGTTGCGCCCGGGGCTGGCCAAGATCTGGGCGCTGTCGGCCGCGATCGGCTACCCGGTGGTCCGGGTGGTGTTCCTGACCCGCCGGCGCAAGGACGACGGCGAGCTGCCCGGTGTGCGCCTCACCCGTGAGCAGCAGCCCGCCCTCTGGGCCATGGTCGACCGGATCGCCGAGCGGACGGGCGTCCGCGGACCGGCCGAGATCCGGCTCGTGCCGGAGGTCAACGCCGGTGTGCTGGAGGAGACCAGGCTGCTCGGCCTGGTCCCCGGCAAGCGGCACCTGGTGATCGGCGCCCCGCTGCTGATCGGCCTCACCGAGGGCGAGCTGGAGTCCGTCCTGGCGCACGAGTTCGGCCACTACAGCAACCGGGACGTCCGGCTGGCCGCCCTCACCGTGGCCGGCCGCCGCGCCGTCCTCCACACCGTCGGCGGGCTCCACCACCGCGCCGACCGGCACCAGGCCGGCGAGGCCGCCAAGCTGGCCGCCAAGGCCGAGAAGCGGCTGGCCAAGGGCCGCAAGCCCTCCGATCAGGAGGCCACCGGCGGCGTCGACCGGGTCCTCGCCGGGCTCTTCACCCTCTACGCCAAGCTCTACTTCCGGGTCTCCGAGGCGGTCGGCCGCCGCCAGGAGTACGCCGCCGACCTGGTCGCCGCCCAGCTGGCGGGCCGGGACGCCACGGCCGCGGCACTCCGCAAGATGCCGGTGCTGGATTCCGCCCAGGACTTCTACCTCAGCCGCTACGCCACCATCGGCTGGGACGCGGGCCTGCTCCCGCCGCCCGGCCAGGTCTACGGCGGTCTGCTCGACCTGCTGAGCGACCCGAAGCGCCGGCAGGAGCTCGCCGACCACGCGCTCGACCTGCCCGAGCGCGAGCCCGACCCGTACGACTCGCACCCGCCGATCGGCCTCCGGGTCGCCGCGATCGAGGCGTTGCCCGACGACGGACGCGGCCCCGGGGCCGACACGCCCGCCCTCGCGCTGCTGCACGACGCCGAGCGGGTGCTGACCGAGCTGGAGGTCGTCTCGCTGATCCCCGAGGCGGCCGGGAAGCAGCGGGTCGAGTGGCCCGAACTGGTCCGCCGGGCGATGCTGGCGCACGCCCGCGAGGCGGCCGCCCCGGCCGGCCGGGCGCTGACGGCGCTGGGCCTGCCGGCCACCGTCCACGGCCTGCTCGACGCCGTCGACGCCGGCCGGGCCTGGGAGTTCACCGACCGGATGCCGAAGAGCGAGCAGGCCGCCGCCGCCACCGGCCGGGCCGCCCGCGAGTTCGCCCGCCCGGTGCTGCGCGAGGAGTTGGGACACGCGGCCGTCGTCGCGCTGGCCGAGGCCGGCCTGGCCGGCTGGGAGCTCTCCTGGTCCGGGCCGGCCGAACTCCACCTGCCGGACGGCTTCGAGGATGCCTTCGACGCCGCCCTCGACGCCGCCTGCGCGGACACCGCGGACACCGCGCCGCTGCGGGCGCTGCTCACCGGGGCCGGCCTCCCCTCGCCCGCCGCCCGGACCGTCTGAGCCACCCGCCCGTCCGACCCCGACCGCCGCACCCGCACCGCACCCGCACCCGCACCCCGGAAAGGAGCTCCCTTGATCGGCATCATCGTGTTCGCCGTCGTCGGCCTCGTCCTGCTGTTCCCGGTCGTCATGACCCGGCTGGCCAAGCGCAAGCTGGCCCAGCTGGAGCGGGCCAAGGCCACCATCGCCCGCCACGAGGACCGGCTCGCCGAGGAGGAGCGGGCGAAGAACACCATCGTCCCGGCCGACCACGGGCTGCTGCTCGGCAAGGACCTGGTCCTGGACGGCGCGCCCGAGCCAGAGGAGGCGGCCGCGCTCGAAGCCGCGAAGGCCGGCGACTGGCGGCCGGCCGCCGCCTACCTCGCCGTGGACGCCTCCGCCGACGTCCGCTGCCGGCGGCAGCGCGCGCTGGCCCTGCTGGCGGCCGAGGACGACACCTGGCTGCGCGCCTGGCGCACGGAGCGGCCGGAGGACCCGACCGCCGCACTGGTGCACACGGACGCCCTGGTCTTCCTGGCCTGGAACATCCGCTCCTCGGCCGGCGCCGACCAGGTCAGCGCCGAGCAGTTCCGGGGCTTCCACCGGGTCCTGCTGGAGGCCGAGGAGGCCGCCGCCGAGGCCGTCGCGCTCGCCCCCGAGGACGACCCCAACCCGTGGGTCGACCAGATCTCCATCGCCATGGGCCTCAACTGGTCCAACGACCGCTTCCGGCAGCTCTGGGCGGAGGTGACCGCGCGCGATCCGCACCACTGGGCGGCGCACAACCGGGCGCTGCAGTACTGGTGCGCGAAGTGGCACGGCAGCCACGAGCTGATGCACCGGTTCATCGACGAGGCGATCGCCGCCGCTCCGGCCGGCAGCCTGCTCGCGCCGATGAAGCTGGAGGCGTACTACGAGCAGTTCCGCCGGGACGGCGAGAAGCTCACCGCCTGGGAGCGTCCGGAGGTGGGCGCCGCCCTGGACGCCGCGCTCGCCGACCTCGCCGCCGCCGATCCGGAGCACCCGCGCATCCGCTACGCCCGCGGCTGGCTCGCCTTCGCCCTGACCCGGGCCGAACGGCCGACCGAGGCGCTGGAGCAGTACCAGGCCCTGGGCCGGTACATCCCGCAGCCGTTCACCAACTACAACGACCCCCGGCAGTTCTTCGTCGACCTGCGGATCGCGGCGGTCCAGGGCGCGGTCGCGGCGGCCCGGCAGAACGCCTGACCGCACCCGCGCACGCCCCGGCGGCCGCTCCCGGAATCCGGGGGCGGCCGCGTGCGTTGAATCCGGGGCAACCCTCCCTACCCCGCAGGAGCAGGCCGTGCTGTTCAACCGCCACAAGACCTCGCTCGTCCCCGCCGACCAGGCGCTGCCCGGCCGGGCGGCCCCGTCCTTCGAGCTGCGGAGCCCGCACACCGTGCTCGGCCACCCGCTGTCCGGCCCGTACCCGGAGGGGCTGGAGGTGGCCGACTTCGGGCTGGGCTGCTTCTGGGGCGCCGAGCGGACGTTCTGGCGGCTGCCCGGCGTCTGGACGACGCTGGTCGGCTACCAGGGCGGCCACACCCCGAACCCGACGTACGAGGAGGTGTGCAGCGGGCTGACCGGGCACACCGAGGCGGTCCGGGTGGTGTACGACCCGGCGGTGGTGTCGTACGAGCGTCTGCTGAAGACCTTCTGGGAGGCGCACGACCCGACGCAGGGCAACCGCCAGGGCAACGACGTGGGCACCCAGTACCGCTCCGCGGTCTACACGCACTCCCCCGCCCAGGCGGAGGCCGCGGCGGCCTCCCGGGACGCCTTCCAGCCGGCCCTGACCGCGCTCGGCTACGGTCCGATCACCACCGAGATCGCCCCGGCCGGCCCGTTCTTCCCGGCCGAGCCGTACCACCAGCAGTACCTGTCGGAGGCCAAGAACCCCAACGGATACTGCGGTCTGGGCGGCACCGGCGCCTCCTGCCCGATCGGCGTGGCCCGCACCCAGGACTGACCGCCGGGCCGGGCCGACCACGCCGGGGCTCCCCGGGGAGCGGCCACCCCATGTGACCGCTCCCCGATCCGGGCGCAGACTGGAAGGGCCAGCAGGGGCGGCGCGGCCAGCCGCCGGCGGCCGCGCCGTCCTCCCTCCGGGGAGAGGAGTGCGCCATGTCCGGTCTGGTCCGCAAGAGCTTCGAGGATCCCGAGGAAGTCCGCCCCTTCGAGGAGGGCACGGGCGAGCTGCGCCTGGTCAACCTGGACGCCGGCCCGGTGGGCCGGGCCGTGTTCGAGCCGGGGTGGCAGTGGTCCAAGCACGTGAAGCCGATCGCCAAGACCGACAGCTGCCAGGCGGCCCACATGGGGTACGTGGTCTCCGGCCGGATGAAGATCGTCATGGACGACGGTCAGCAGGAGGAGTTCGGCCCCGGCGACTACATGATCTGCCCGCCCGGGCACGACGCCTGGATCCTGGGCGACGAGCCGTGCGTGATCGTCGACTGGCAGGGGTTCGCGGACTACGCGAAGCGCTGACCAGGGGGTGCACCGGGCGGACCGGCGGGATCCGGTCCGCCCGAAGGTGCTCAGGCGGCGCTGCCGGCCTTCCAGTCGGCCCAGCTCAGGTTCCAGCCGTTCAGGCCGTTGTCCGGGGCGACCGTCTTGTCGCCGGAGTTCACGACCTCGACCACGTCGCCGACCATCGAGGACTTGTAGAACTTGTAGCCGTCCGTGCCGGCGTCCTGCGCGCCCTTGGCGTCCTGCAGGCCGACGCAGCCGTGGCTGGTGTTCTGGCTGCCGAAGATCGACGTCGGGGACCAGTAGTTGCCGTGGATGAAGGTGCCCGAGGTGGTCAGGCGCTGGGCGTGCGGCACGTCGGCGATGTCGTACTCGCTGCCCAGGTTGACGGTCTGCGAGTTCATCCGGGTCTGCGTGTACTGCTCGGAGATGACCATCTTGCCGCCCCAGGTGGTGTGCTCGGGCGCGCCGCCGGAGATCTTGTAGACGGCGCTGACCTGGCCGTCGGTGGTGACGGTGAGCTTCTTGGTGGCGAGGTCGGCGACGCTGGTCTGGGCGCGGCCGACGGTGAAGGCGATGTCCTTGGACTGGGTGCCGTAGACGCCCTTGGCGCCCTCGACGTCCTTGAGCCGGAGCTTGAGGGTGACCTTGGTGCCCTTGGCCCAGTACTCCTGCGGCCGGAAGTCGAGGCGGGTGCTGGAGAACCAGTGCCCGACGATCTCGACGCCCGGCTCGGCTATCACGGTGATCGCCTGCTGGACGGCCTTGCGGTCGGTGATCGGCTTGCTGAAGTTGATCGAGACGGGCATGCCGACGCCGACCGTCGAGCCGTCCTCGGGGGTGAAGTAGCCGACGAAGGTGTTGGCCGGGGTGGCCGTGGTGAACACGGCGTTGGAGTCCGCCTCCAGCTTGTCCTTGTCCACGGCGACGGCGGCCACGGTGTACTTGGTACCGCTGGCCGGGGCGGCGGCCGAGGTCCAGCTCGCGTTGTCGGCGGAGAGCTGACCGGCCAGCTCCTTGCCGGTGGAGTCGGTGACCTTGACGCTGCTCAGGGTGCCGTTGCTCACCGTGACCTTGACCGGGTCGCTGAAGCTGGCCGCGGTGGCCCCGTCGGCGGGGGTGACGGTGATCACGGCGGTCGAGGTCTTCGGAGCGCTGCTGCTCCCGCCGCCGGCGCCCGGGGCGCCGCTCGCGCCGCCACCGCCGGCGCCGTTACCGGCCGCGGCGTTGCCGCCGCTGCCGCCGCCGCTGTTGTCGTTGCAGGCCGCCAGCAGGAGAACGGGCGCCCCGATCAGTCCCGCGAGCACACCGCGTCGGCTCCAGCTTCCTCCGGCCGCCCGCCCCTGCCCGTCCCGTGCCGTCACGTCGCGTCTCCCTGCTGATCATCCCGGGCATTTACGGATACAGAAACGCAATCCGCCCGTTCACGGTTCCACCACCGAAGGGTAAGCGATCGTATGAGATGACCCAACTTGCCTTCGAACAGGGACAAAACGCCCGGCCTGCCGTGGCAGACCGGGCGTTCCCGAGCGGTGACGGCACGCCGTCGTTACTCGGCGGACTCGTCCACCGCGTACTCGTCCCACTCCTCGTTGTCCGGGTCGAACTCGGTCTGCGCCGACTCCCAGGTCGCCGAGGCGAGTTCCACCCCGGGGACGTCGCCGAGCAGCGCGACGGGGTCGATGAAGTGGGCGAGCGAACCCGACGGGTCCACCTCGATGGCCTCGACGGACTGGGCGCGCTCCTCGTCGTCGAGGTACTCGTCCTCGGTCACCGCCTGCAGGGCCGCCGCCTTCAGGGCGCCCTCGTCGGTGATCTCCGCGATGAGCTCGATCTTGACCCGGACGTAGCGCGGGGCGTCCTGGTCGGTCGTTTCAGTGCTGGTCATGCGTGCGAGCGTACGGGAACGGCGGGCCGTCGGCGCACGGCGCGGGAGCCGTGGGCGGACGAACCGCCCCGGGGCGGGCGGACGGACCGGGACAAACGGAAGGAGCCGGCCCCTCGGAGAAGGACCGGCCCCACCGTTTCCCCGCCTGGGCTCCCCCACCCGGGAGCCGCGGGGACGCGCCGTACGGCGCGGTTGCGGCCGCGGGAGCCGCCACACCCTGCGACCGGCCGGAGCCGGGCAGGGGCGGGACGACGGCGCCTCCCGCGAGGGAGGACACAGCGGTCGGGTCAGGACCGCCCGATGTGTCCGGAGTCGACCGCGGTCGCCGGGGAGCCGCTCCCGGACGGTTGCCGTCGCCTCGTTCGGCGTCGTGCCGTTGACCACCACGATGCCGGAGCCTTGTTAACCGCGTGCTGCGGGCAGGTGACGCCGGTGTACCACTTCGCCCGTGGACGAATCCTCCGGATCGGTCCACGGGCGGGCGGTGGTGACGCCGGGTCAGTGCGCGGCGCGGCCGGTCAGGAAGCCCAGCAGGTCCTGGCGGGTGACGATGCCCTGCGGCTTGCCCTCGACCAGCACGACGGCCGCGTCGGCCTTCTCCAGCACGGTCATCAGATTGGTGACGGTCTCGCCCGAACCGACCACCGGCAGCGGCTTGGACATCACCTTGTCCAGCGTGTCGGTCAGCTCGATCTCCTTGGCGAAGATGCCCTCCAGCAGCAGCTTCTCCACCACCGAGCCGATCACCTCGCCGGCCATGATGTCCGGGTGCCCGGCGCCCGGGGAGACCACCGGCATCTGCGAGACGCCGTACTCGCGCAGCACCCGGACCGCCTCGGCGACCGTCTCGTTGGGGTGCATGTGGACGAACTGCGGGATGCCGCCCTGCTCGATGGCCTCCTTGCGGCCCAGCACCTCGCCGATGTGCGCCTCGTCGGTGGACGAGGGCAGGAAGCCGTAGTCGGCCATCCAGTCGTCGTTGAAGATCTTCGACAGGTAGCCGCGGCCGCCGTCCGGCAGCAGCACGACCACGACGTCGTCCGGCCCGAGCCCGCGGGCCACCTCCAGCGCGGCCACCACGGCCATGCCGCAGGAGCCGCCGACCAGCAGGCCCTCCTCCTTGGCCAGGCGGCGGGTCATCTGGAACGAGTCCTTGTCGGAGACCGCGACGATGGCGTCCGCGACGTCGCGGTCGTAGGCGGTCGGCCAGAAGTCCTCACCGACGCCCTCGACCAGGTACGGCCGGCCGGTGCCGCCCGAGTAGACCGAGCCCTCGGGGTCGGCGCCGATCACCTTGACCTTGCCGCCGGAGACCTCCTTCAGGTAGTTGCCGGTGCCGGAGATGGTGCCGCCGGTGCCGACGCCCGCCACGAAGTGGGTGATCTTCCCGTCGGTCTGCTCCCACAGCTCCGGGCCGGTGGAGTGGTAGTGCGAGGCCGGGTTCTCCGGGTTCGAGTACTGGTCCGGCTTCCAGGCGTTCGGGGTCTCCCGGACCAGGCGGTCGGAGACGTTGTAGTAGGAGTCCGGGTGCTCCGGGGCGACGGCGGTCGGGCAGACGACCACCTCGGCGCCGTACGCGCGCAGGGTGTTGATCTTGTCGGTCGAGACCTTGTCGGGACAGACGAAGATGCACTTGTAGCCCTTCTGCTGGGCCACGATCGCCAGACCGACACCGGTGTTCCCGGAGGTCGGCTCGACGATGGTGCCGCCCGGCTTGAGGGCGCCCGAGGCCTCGGCGGCCTCGATCATGCGCATCGCGATGCGGTCCTTCACCGAGCCGCCGGGGTTGAAGTACTCGACCTTCGCCAGCACTGTCGCGCTGATGCCCTCGGTGACCTTGTTCAGCTTGACCAGCGGCGTGTTGCCGACCAGGTCGATGATCGAGTTGTGGTACCGCACGGGGGTCCTCCCGGTCTATGGGCATGCGAGTGCTTTCGGTACTGCAAAGCCTAGGGCGTGGCACGCACCCCAGCGCCCCCGCTCGTCCGCCTCCTCCGAGGAGCCGCCCGGGCACTCCCCCGGCCCCTCCCTCCCCACCCGCCCCTCCCGGAGCCCCGCGCGACGGCCGCGCCTCCCCCAATGGCCCACCTCCACCGGTACTCCCGCCCTCCGCGCGGGTAGGAGGGGTGTACGGCCCCGCCGGGGCGGCGCGAGGACGCGAAGGGGGTCCGGATGCCTGGCGCACACGACTCGCGGGCCCGGGTGGCCCGGCGGATCGCCACCGCGGCGGCGTACGGCGGCGGCGGGCTGGGGCTGCTCGGCGTGGGCCTGGTGGGCGTGCTGCTGACCGAGAGCAAACTCGCGATCCAGGCCATCGGCGTCCTGGAGACCCACCCGCCCAAGGCCGACGGCGTCTACGGCGAGGCCTTCGCCGACCGTGCCGCCGCCCCGCAGCCGCCGCTGGTGCTGGCCGTCCTCGGCGACTCCACCGGCGCCGGCCTCGGCGTGGCGCGGGGCCGGGAGACCCCCGGCGCCCTGCTCGCCGCCGGCCTGGCCTCGGTCGCCGAGCGCCCGGTCCGGCTGGTCAACGCGGCCCGCTCCGGCGGCCGCTCCGCCGACCTCTCCGGCCAGCTGGAGCAGGCGCTGCGGCACCGCCCCGACATCGCGGTGATCATGGTCGGCGCCAACGACGTGACCCGGCACAGCCCGGCCCAGCTGGCCGTCCGCCAGCTCGGTGAGGCCGTCGCCGCGCTGCGCGCCAACGGCTGCGAGGTGGTCGTCGGGACCTGCCCGGACCTCGGCACGATCAAGCCGGTGCGCCCGCCGCTGCGCTGGGTGGCCCGCCGGCTGAGCCGGCAGCTGGCCGCCGCGCAGACCATCGCGGTGCTGGAGGCGGGCGGCCGGACGGTCTCGCTGGGCTCGCTGCTGGGGCCGGAGTTCGCCGCCCGCCCGGAGATGTTCTCCGCCGACCGCTACCACCCCTCGGCCCAGGGCTACGCGACCGCGGCGATGGCCGTGCTGCCCTCGGTCTGCGCCGCGCTCGGGCTGTGGCCGGAGGAGGAACGCCCGACCGCGCCGGTGCCCGGCGAAGCGGTGCTGCCGGTCGCGGTGGCCGCCGCGGCGGCGGCCGACCGGGCGGGCACCGAGGTGGCGGCGGTGGAGACGGAGGGCGCGGGCCACCGCTGGGCGCTGCTGCGCCGACGGCTGCGGATCGTGCTGCCCGGCTCGGTCACGGCCGGGGCGTCCCAGCCGGACCAGGACTCGGAACACGGCCCGGACCAGGACTCGGAGCACGGCCCGGCGCACGGCCCGGACCAGGACTCGGAGCACGGCCCGGCGCACGGCCCGGACCAGGACTCGGAGCACGGCCCGGACGCCCCCGGGGGCCCGGGGAATACGTCGGCCAGCTCACACGCTGGGGCCGATGACGCTTGACCTACCAAGCGGTAACTTTCCTCCCGGACGTCAGGTCCGCCGTCACCCAGCGAGGAGCCCGTCATGCCCGAAGCCGTCATCGTCAGCGCCGCCCGTTCGCCGATCGGCCGGGCCTTCAAGGGTTCGCTGAAGGACGTCCGCCCGGACGACCTGACCGCCCACATCATCCAGGCCGCGCTGGCCAAGATCCCGCAGCTCGACCCGCGCGAGATCGAGGACCTGATGCTCGGCTGCGGCCTGCCCGGCGGCGAGCAGGGCCACAACCTGGCCCGCATCGTGGCCGTCCAGATGGGCATGGACCACCTTCCCGGCGCCACCATCACCCGCTACTGCTCCTCCTCGCTGCAGACCACGCGGATGGCACTGCACGCGATCAAGGCGGGCGAGGGCGACGTCTTCATCTCGGCCGGCGTGGAGACCGTCTCGCGCAGCATTCACGGCACCTCGGACGGCATGCCGGGCACCACGAACCCGCTCTTCGACGAGGCTCAGGCCCGCACTGCCAAGCGTGCGGAGGAGGGCACCTGGGGGGCGGCGCGCAGCGCCTCGACCGAGGGTGGTGGCGGGCGTCGGGAGGGCTGGCACGACCCGCGCGAGGACGGCCTGCTGCCGGACGCCTACATCGCGATGGGCCAGACCGCCGAGAACCTGGCCGCGCTCAAGGGCATCACCCGCGCCGAGCAGGACGAGTTCGGCGTCCGCTCGCAGAACCTCGCCGAGGCCGCCATCAAGGCCGGCTTCTGGGAGCGCGAGATCACCCCGGTGACGCTCCCGGACGGCACCGTGGTCAGCAAGGACGACGGCCCGCGCGCCGGCGTCAACCTGGAGGGCGTCTCCGGCCTGAAGCCGGTGTTCCGCCCGGACGGCACCGTGACCGCCGGTAACTGCTGCCCGCTGAACGACGGTGCGGCCGCGCTGGTCGTCATGTCCGACACCAAGGCCCGCGAGCTCGGCATCACCCCGCTCGCCCGGGTGGTCTCCACCGGCGTCAGTGCGCTCTCCCCCGAGATCATGGGCTACGGCCCGGTCGAGGCCTCCAAGCAGGCGCTCAAGCGGGCCGGCCTGACCATCGACGACATCGACCTGGTCGAGATCAACGAGGCCTTCGCCGCCCAGGTGATCCCGTCCTACCGCGACCTCGGCGTCGACCTGGACAAGCTGAACGTCAACGGCGGTGCCATCGCGGTCGGCCACCCCTTCGGCATGACCGGCGCCCGGATCACCACCACGCTGATCAACTCCCTGCAGTGGCACGACAAGCAGTTCGGCCTGGAGACCATGTGCGTCGGCGGCGGCCAGGGCATGGCGATGGTCATCGAGCGCCTCAGCTGACCCTCCCCGCATCCTCCGAAGGGTCTGGACCACCCATTTGGAGTGACGCAGCGTAATTGAGGGCCGGATCACACCGCGAGGTCGATCCGGCCCTCTTTCCGTTCGTTTCCGGACCGGAAATCGACACTGCGGAGCGGATCAACTGCACTGCGTAGAACGGTGTTACCTAACAATTTGGGGACAAGGAGGAAAGTCCGGGACGAATTAGACATTCGCCACTGCGGTAACACCCCCGGATGCGGCAGTGTGGAGACGTAACCCCGTTCCGCTCCTCGCAAGGAGTACGTTCCGTGAGCGCCGTCTACACCATCCTGCTGCTGATCCTGATCACCGTGTCGACCGCCGTGCTGCTCCGTCTCCGGGCCATCTCCCGCCGACTGGACGCCCAGGCAGCCGCCCGGGCCGTACCCGCACCGGTGGACGAGGCCGCGATACGCCGGGCCGTCGCCGAGGCGCTCGCCGCCGACCGCGAGCGGGAGATCATCGAGGCCCGGGCGTTCTGGGCCGAGCAGGAGGCCCGCGCGGCCGAGGACGCGCCGCTGTTCGACTCCCCGTTCACCGGAGTGTTCTCCGGCACCGACGAGTGGCCGCTCTTCTTCCCCCGCCCCACCGGCCCGCAGGACGCCGCCGACAACGCCGGGACGATGGACCCGGAGTTCGGCGAGGCGCTGCGCTCCGCGCTGGAGGACCTGATCAACGAGGGCGGCACCGGCCCGACCGAGACCGGCACCGACGGCGGCGCGCCGCTGCGCCCCGGCCACCCGGTGGGCGAGCCCGCGAAGGACGCCCGGGCCCGCCGCGAGGCCGACCTGATGGCCACCGGCCTGGAGTCCGGGCTGCTGGACACCGACCCGGTGGTCGAGGAGGCCCCGGCCGCCGCGCCCGACCCGCGCCGCCACCCCTCGCACCCCGACTTCGTGCCGAGCCAGGCACCGTCCCGCGAGTGGACCGACAGCCGGCTGGCCACCCTCGCCGAGGAGGCCGTCGCCCTGATCGACGTCCGCCCGGGCCCGCTGGGCACCCTGGACGTGTACGCCTTCGCCGACGGCACCACCCTCTGCGTGGCCCCGGGCGACCGGGAGGCCGCCTACCGGCTGATCGACGCGGTCCGGGCCGGCGAGCACGTCCGACTGCTCGGCGGCTCGCGCTTCTCCGGCTCGTACTCGCTGACCTTCTCCACCGACGAGGACGCCGTCTACGTGCTCGCCGACCGGGTGGTCGCCAGCATCTGACGCCGGATCATGACGCCGGATCACCGGCACGCACCGACGCTTCGCACCGAAGGCCGCCCGGGTCACGGGGTTACCGACCCGGGCGGCCTTCGGCACGTCCGGCTCCGGTCGGCTCCGGTCGGCCCCGGCCGGCCCCGGTCGGCCCCGGCAGGAAGCTCAGGTCGGCTCAGGTCGGCTCAGGTCGGCCCCGGCCGGCTCAGGCGCAGAGCGCCGCCGTCCCGCGCACCGCCGCGACCGCCCCGGCCAGCACCTCGCCCACCGCGGCCGGCCCGTCCGGCAGCGCCACCTCCGCCCCCTCGGGCAGCGCCGCGAGCGCGGCCACCAGATCGTGCCCGGCGACGGCCAGTTGGTCCCCCACCGCGAAGGCCCCGGCGTCCGGGAAGTCCCGCTCGGCCCCGCCCTCCACCGTCAGCGCCAGCGCGGCCAGCCGCCGGGCCAGCTCCAGCGCGGCCGCCGCCCGCGAGGGGTGGCCGGGCACGGCGCCCAGCAGCTTGCTCTGCGGCAGCGAGCGGAAACGATCCGCCAGGGACTCGACGGCTTCGGCCAGGGGTTCCACGTCATGCATGCCAGCGAGCCTAGGCGAAAAGCCGCCGGGCCCCGGAGCGGGTGGCTCCGGGGCCCGGCGGCAGTGGTTCACCACGGGAGACCGTGTCAGTCGTCGCCGCGCAGGATGGCGATCAGTCGCAGCATCTCCATGTAGATCCAGACCAGCGACAGCGTCAGCCCGAAGGCGGCCCGCCAGGACTCGCGCTGCGGGGCCCCCTGGGCGATGGCCGTCTCGATCTCCGCGAAGTCCAGCGACAGGAAGAAGGCGCCCAGGCCGATGCCGACCAGGCCGACCACGACGCCCAGCGGGCCGGAGCGCAGGCCCATGTCGGCGCCGGCCAGGGACGCGACCAGGTTGACCAGCATCAGCAGCACGAAGCCCATGGCGACCGCGATGCCGATCCGGGCGTAGCGCGCGGTGACCCGGATCCTGCCGCTCTTGTAGGCGAACAGCATCGCCGCGAAGACCGCCGCCGTCCCCAGCACCGCCTGGATCACGATGCCGTTCAGGATGGTGTTCAGCGCGTGCGACCAGGCGCCCATCGCGAAGCCCTGGAGGGCCGCGTACGTCAGGATCAGCGGCGGGCTGACGCTGCGCTTGAAGGAGGCGACCAGGCCGACGACCATCGCCACCACGCTGGCGGCGATCGCGAAGCCGTAGTTCTCGAACGGCAGCGCGAACCAGGCCACCGCGCCCGCGGTGACCAGTGTCAGCAGCGTCATGGCGGTGCGGGCGACCACGTCGTCCAGCGTCATCCGCCCGGTGGCCGTCGGACCGGCCGACGGGCCGTTGTACATCTGGTACAGCTGCTCGTCGGTCAGCGGGGCCTGACCCTGCGGCTGCTGGGCGTACTGCGTCCCCGCGTAGGGGTTGCCGCCGTACGGGCTCCCGGCCTGCGGGCCGGTGCCGAACCCCGCGTAGCCGGAGTCGCGGGTGAAGGACCCCTCCCGCGAGAAGACCGGGTTGCTGCTTCTCATTGCTCATTCCCTCCGTGGCGGCACTGCACCGCCCAGGCACAAGGGTAATGGCTTGGCAAAAATTCCGGGATACGCCGCGAGGAGGATCCGGTGAACGACGCCCGGCGGGGGAGCAGTCGGCGCCCCCGCCGGTCGACCGGTGCCCGGAGCCGGACTCGAACCGGCACGGCCTCGCGGCCAAGCAGTTTTAAGCTGCCCGTGTCTGCGTTCCACCATCCGGGCGTCCATGCGAAACCACCCTGAGCCTAGTCGCCCGGCTCACCCTTTCGCATGTTCCCGGCCCCGGAAGTTGTCATGTTTCCTTGCGATCTGACGAACTGTCCGGGATTCGGCCACGAAGGATGGTGCTTCCGGCCACCGACCGGCCGGCCCCTCCCTCAGGGTTCCCGTCATACCGCAGGAGGACGAATCCGTTCTCCCGTACGCCCAGCGATGGTCGGGCCAACCGTCCGGCGGAGCGACGCCAGACCATGATCACGCGGCGGAGCATGGAGGTACAAGCCCACGAGCACTAGGAGTCCCCGTGACCACGTCGACCGCAACCGCCGTCCGCACCGGCCGGGCGGCCGCCCGCGCCACCGGCCTGAACAAGGTCTACGGGGAGGGGGAGACCCGCGTCGTCGCCCTCGACGACGTCAGCATCGACTTCCCCGAGGGCGAGTTCACCGCCATCATGGGCCCCTCCGGCTCCGGCAAGTCCACCCTCATGCACTGCATGGCCGGCCTCGATACCGTCACCTCCGGCTCCTCCACCATCGGCGACACCGAACTCGTCGGCCTCAAGGACAAGCAGCTCACCCAACTGCGCCGCGACCACATCGGCTT